>NZ_LNCQ01000059.1:149951-169838 GCF_002831785.1 Allobosea sp. FBZP-16
GCCGCCCAGTTGGACCAGGACAGGCGGCTGGCGCAGCAGCAGCCAGCCGAGCAGGCCGGCGAAGACTGGCATCAGGGTCGGCGTCACCGAGGCCGCGCGTCCGGCCGAGGTCATCTGCACGCCGAGCGCGACAAGGGCCGCGAAGGGAGCGCCCCAGAGGACGCTGAAGATGAAGCCGTTGCGCCAGGCCTTTGGTGGCAGATCGCGCAGCAGCACCGGTGCCAGCAGGATCGCACCGATGCCGTAGCGCAGGGCGGTCAGGTCCCAGACGTTCAGGCTGCGGGTGACGCTGAAGCGCGTGACCACGAACCAGCCGGCGAAGATCGAGACCGTCAGCACCGCCCAGAGAAAGCCGATCAGCCGCTTGCGTGAGGAACGCCCGCCATCCACCGCATCCGGCGCGCCGCCTGGAGAGCGATCGGGAGATTCGGCAGGCATGTCGGTGCGCTCAGCGCTCCGGCAGCGGGATGAACTCCTCCTCGTCGCCTGGCACGGTGTCGAAGCGGCCGGTCTTCCATTCCTGCTTGGCCTGGTCGATCCGCTCCTTCGATGAGGAGACGAAGTTCCACCAGATATGGCGCGGGCCGTCCATCGGCTCGCCGCCGATCAGCATCAGCCGGCTCTGGTCGACGGCGAGGATGGAGATCCGGTCGCCCGGCTTGAAGATCAGCAGCTGGCCGGCGCCGAACTCGTCGCCGGCGATGTCGATCTTGCCGGTGACGATATAGACGGCACGCTCGTGATAGTCGGGATCGAGCGGCAGGATCGCGCCCGGCGCCAGCACGGCCTCGGCGTAGAGCGTGTCCCAGGGGAATTTCACCGGAGAGGTCTCGCCGAAGGCCGAGCCCATGATCAGGCTGACGCGTTTTCCCTCGCCGACGATCCGGGGCAACTCCGGCGCTGCATGATGGATGAACTCGGGCGCGACCTCCTCATGCGTCTTCGGCAGAGCGAGCCAGGTCTGGATGCCATAGAGCTTGGGCGCCTTCACGCGCTCTTCCGGCGCGGTGCGCTCGGAATGGACGATGCCGCGCCCGGCCGTCATCAGATTGACCGCGCCCGGTCGGATCGGCAGCGCCGTGCCCAGCGAATCGCGATGCATGATCTCGCCGTCGAAGAGATAGGTGACGGTGGAGAGTCCGATATGCGGATGCGGGCGCACGTCGATGCCTTCGCCGAGCAGGAACTCGGCCGGGCCCATCTGGTCGAAGAAGATGAAGGGGCCGACCATCTTGCGCCCGATCGAGGGCAAGGCGCGGCGGACGGAGAAGCCGCCGAGATCATGCGCACGCGGCACGATGACCTGCTCGAGCGCCTCGCAGGAGCGTGTATCGCCCGCGACCGGGTCATGATCGGGCAGCTGCGACATGGCGATGTCCTCCTGTGAAGGAAGGGAGACTGGCCCCGGATGCTGTGTACGGCAAGGGCACAGCCGGGCGCACGGGCTCGACGCGGCTGCTGCGGGAAATTATCGATAATGCATGGCCAAAGAGAAATCAGAGACCCTGCCGGTCCGCATCAGCCGCATCCTCGCCGAGCGGATCATCTCCGGGCAGATCGAGCCGGGCGCGCGGCTGCGGCAGGACCATGTCGCGGTCGAGTTCGGCGCCAGCCATGTCCCGGTGCGCGAGGCCTTCCAGCGGCTGGAAGCACAGGGGCTCGCCGTCAGCGAGCCGCGTCGCGGCGTGCGCGTCGCCGCCTTTGACCTACGTGAGGTCCGCGAGGTCGCCGAGATGCGTGCGGCGCTGGAGGTTCTGGCGCTGCGCCATGCCGGTCCGCATCTGACGCGCGCCATCCTCGACGAGGCCGAGGAAGCGACCCGCGCCGGCGATAATTCTCCGGACGTCCGCGCCTGGGAGGAGGCGAACCGGCGCTTCCACCGTTTGATCGTAACGCCCTGCGCCATGCCGCGCTTGCTTGCGGCGATCGACGACCTCCATGCCGCCAGCGCGCGTTTCCTGTTCTCGGCCTGGCGCTCGGACTGGGAGGCGCGCACCGACCACGACCACCGCGCCATCCTCGCCGCGCTGCGCGCCGGGCAGGTGGATGAGGCGGCAGCCATCCTCGCCCGCCATGTCCAGTGGATCGGCTCCAAGCCGGTGCGGACCGCCGCCGGCGGAACGCGGGACGTCTTTGCGATCCAGGGCTGAGGCCGGCTCGTCTGTTGGCGGGCAGGATCGCAGCGGGAGCTGTGCAGCGATGCGCTCACGGATGAGCGCGCCGGACGCGCTTGCATTCCTGGCGCGGCTGCGGACTCTACGATAGATCAAGTTACAAAATTATCTATAATTATGGAATCGATGGAGACGATCTCGTGAGTGACCTCAGCTACGTTCCGCCTGTCCGCTTCAGCCCGCTCGGGCTGCAGGCGCGTCCGGTCCATATCAAGGCCGCCGCCGTCCTGCTCGGTACGCTCGTCCTGGCGATCGCCTCGCAGATCAGCGTGCCGATGCTGCCGGTACCGATGACCATGCAGACGCTGGCGGTGATCCTGATCGGCGCGCTCTATGGCTGGCGGCTCGGCGTGCTCACCATCCTCGCCTGGCTCGGCGAGGCGGCGACCGGCCTGCCCGTGCTCGCCAATGGCAGCGGCGGCCTCGCCCCCTTCATGGGCCCGACCGCCGGATACCTTGCTTCCTTCCCCCTCGTCGCCGCACTGGTCGGCTGGCTTGCCGAGCGCGGCTGGAATGGCAACCGGCCGGCTTTCGCCGTCGCCGCGATGCTGCTCGGCCACGCGCTCTGCCTGGCATTCGGCGCAGCTTGGCTGGCGACGCTGATCGGCGCGGAAAAGGCGATGTTCGCCGGCGTCGTCCCCTTCCTGCTCGGCTCGCTGGTGAAGTCCGGACTGGGCGCCGCGATCCTGATGGCGCTCGTGCGTCGCACGAACAAGGCTGAAGAGGCGTGAGTTGAGACAGCCCGGCGCCTCGGCGCCGGGCTAAGCCCTCCGACGGTCAAGCGGCCTGCCGGGTTTCGAGCTGGGCGAGCCGCGCCACATAGTGTTCGGCCGCCGCCTCCAGCGCCTCGGCATCGGCCCGGCGCGCATCATAGATCAGGAACGGCTCCTGCCAGGCGAGGGCGCAGCGATGCGCCGTCGCCTGCAACGGCTTCAGCAGGTCGCGCAGCGAGAACAGGTTGGCGCCGCTCGTCGTGTAGGCCTCGGGAATATTGCCGGCGGTCGCGGCGATCAGGAGCGGACGGCCGGCGAGCTTTGCCCCTTCCGCCTCATAGTGGATGTAGAACATCCGGGTCAGCACCGCATCCTGCCAGGCCTTGAGCAGCGGCGGCGTCGAATACCATTGCACCGGGAACTGCAGGACGATGCGTTCGGCGGACAGCAGGCGTGCAGCCTCGGCGTCACCGTCGATGCGTCCGTCCGGATAGAGCGCCTGCATGTCGACAACGCTGGTGCCGGGCCGGCTGCCAGCGGCGTCCGCCAGCGTCCGATTGGCGCACGAGCTCTGATAATCGGGGTGGAAGAGCAGGATCAGCGTCTGCGTCATGGCGACCTCCTTCGGTTCGAAAGCAGGATGTCGCTGACCAAGAAATTACTCCAATGGATGATCGATATATCGTATTATCGATATCATGAATTTACGGGCGATCGATCTTAACCTGCTCGTCATCCTCGACGCCTTGCTCGACGAGGCGCATGTCTCGCGCGCCGCCGAGCGGGTCGGCCTCTCGCAACCGGCTGCCTCCAGCGCCCTCGAACGCTGCCGCCATCTCTTCGGCGATCCGCTGTTGCTGCGGGGCAGGGGGCGGATGCGCCTGACCGCGAAGGCGCAGGCCTTGCAGCAGCCGCTGCGCGACATTCTGGGCAGGGTGAGCGCGTTGCTCGATGCGCCCGAACCCGATCTGAAGAGCCTGAAGCAGGCCGTCAGGGTGATGACGGCCGAATTGCCGCCGGCTCTGGTGACGGGCCGCGTCTATGAGCGGTTGAGACAGACCGCGCCGGGCCTGACCCTCGCCATCCTGCCCTGGCAGGGTGCGCCGGCGACTCTGGAGGCCCTGGCGCAGGGGCGGGCCGACCTCGCCATTTCGGTCTTCCCGACGATCGACGCCGATTTCACCCGCCGGGGGCTGTTGCGCGAGCATTATGTCGTGGCGATGCGCCGGGATCATCCGGCGGCAGCCGGCTTCGATCTCGACCGCTGGCTCGCCTTTCCGCATGTGCTGGTGTCCGGCCGCGGTGAGACGCATGGCCCGCTCGACGAGGCGCTCGCCCGACTCGGTCGGACGCGCCATATCGGCCTGGTGGTGCCGAGTTTCCTCAGCGTGCCGCCCTTGCTGTTGGGCTCCGAGCTGATCGCGCTGCTGCCGAGCCGAATCTTGCCGCCGGAGGAGGCCGACCGCTTCGTCACCTTCGAGCCGCCTGTCGCAGTCGAGGGCTTTCCGCTGCATCTTGCCTGGCATCGGCGCAGCGAGCGTGACCCGGCCGTGCAGCACGTTGCTCGACTGATCGAAGCCGTGCTCGGCGAAGCCGCTGCGGTCAGTCCGCCGGCCTGATGCTCGTCATCATGGCGCGGCCGGCCTGGTGACGCTCGCTACCGGTCTCGCAGGTCTTGCAGATCACGCCGAGATAGCGCCCGTCGATAACCGTCTCGGCGAACAGCCCGGACTTGTAGTTGTGGCGGGCGTCGGTCTCGATCATCCACCAGTCGCGCGTCCCGAGTGATACGCGCCCGAGTGGCTGCAGCACCTGCGCATCCTTGCTCGTGCTGCGCAAGACCGCGCGGATGCGGAAATAGCGGTCCATCGGTGCAGCATAGAGCGAGGCGAGCCGGGCGGCGTCATCTGCGCCGGCGACGGGCTGAGGCCGCATCAGGATCGTGCAGGTCTCCTGCGTGCGCTTGCAGGCCTCTGCCTCGCACACGAGCTGGACACGGGTGCGCCCATCCTTGCCGGTCTCGCCTTCGGCGGTGCCGTCGATCCGCCAACCCTGCGGCAGGTCGAGCATCAGGCCATCCGGCAGTGGCAGGGGCTCTGCGCTCGCGGGGCTGGCCAGCAGCGCGCCGCCTAGCAGGGCGATGCAAAGCGCAATATCGCGGCTTCCGGTCATGCAGTGCCTCCGGCGCGGCCGATATGCGTGGCCGCCAGCCGATCGAAGAGCTGCATCTGGTCGGAATTGAGGACGCGCGCCGGCAGCAGCAGTGGATCGCCGCGGCGCAGAACGACGAAGATATGCTCCCCGCGCCGCTCGATGCCGGTGAACGCCGCCCAGTCATAACGGCTCTCGATGCCGCGTTGCCGGCTCCTGATACTCTCCGGCGAGATCAGGACCCGGACCTCATCGTCGCTGGCCCGTCGATGCAGGGTCTTGCCGAGGCTTTTGGCATTGAGGCGCATGAGCAGCGGCGTCGCGACATGGCCGACCAGGACCAGGCCGCAGAGCCCGGCCGTGATCGGCCAGAACGTCTTCACCGCCATCTCGGCGAAAAGCGGCAGGGCGAATTCGAAGGGCACGCGATCGGGATCGATGCTCCACAGCAACAGCATGACCGCCGGCACCAGCAGCAGCGCGAAGACGAGGCCGAATGCCGTCCGGCGCAGCAGGCGGCTGCGCGGCCAGAACCGCTCCTGCTGGCGGAGGGCCATCGCCGTACGATCCTCGGGCGTCAGGCGAAAGCGCAGATCGAGAGGCGCTTCGTCGGCCGGTTCCTTTGCCGATTGCTCCGCTGCGTCGGTATCAGAAGGCTTCGCCTGGCCGATGCAGAACCGGGCCCAGTCCCGAAGATGCGCCTGCTGTTCGGCCGACAGGTCTCGCCTTGGCAGCGCGACGAGATCGTCGACCCCTTCGATCTCGATGAAGAAGTGTTCGGGACCTTCGGCCAGCTGGCGCAGTCGGCAGGCCGGGATATGGCTGGGGTGGTGCGGCTCGCTGCTGTCGAGGCCGGCTTCATGAAGGCGATAGCTGCAGGGCGTCGCGGCGATGAGGCCCTCGTTCCGATACCAGCGCCGCAGGCGACGGCGCGTGGAGAGGCCGAAGAACGCGTAGGCCATAACGCCCGCCAGGGCGAAAATCGTCAGGAGGATGCCGGTCGGACCGAGCAGTGCGTCGAGGAAATTGCGGCCCATCAGGGCGTAGTCGCCGCGGCCGCTCCCACCCCAGGAGGTCGAGAGCTGACCGAGGACGATCAGGAGCAGCGCGATGCCGGTGATGATCAGGACGTTGCGGCGCCGCGTCGCGATCAGGTCGCGGTAGAGATGCATCGCGGCTGCGACGCGGTCCTCGCCGGTGAGCGAGATCGCAAGCTCGAACGGCGGCGGGGCCGTGAGCGGCCTGCTCGCTACGGAGGGCGTAGTCCGCATCTCGCGGCGCGCCAGTTGCGCTCCTAGTTCCCGACGTCGAGCGGCTGGGTGCCGGTCGGCTTGCCGTCGGCGCCAAGCGTGATCTTCTCGATTCGGGCTTCAGCCTGCTTCAGCAGCGTATCGCAGCGCGCCTTCAGCGCTTCGCCGCGAGTGTAGATGTCGATCGATTCTTCCAGCGCGACGTCGCCGCGTTCGAGCCGGGCGACGATGGCTTCCAGCTCCTTCAGGGCCGCCTCGAAGGGCAGGCCGGCGACATCGGCATTGGTCTTGGCGTCGGTCACGGGCGCGATTCCTGTTGGGGGCTCGTTATCGACTGTGATGCCTGCTCCCGCAACCCTTTCGGGGCAGCAACCGCCAAGGCCGTCATCGCTCCTCAGAGCGTCACCGCAAATGAACGCAACGATTCGAAGGGCTCCTTGACTGCTAAAGAAGCGCAGGTCGTCCCGGGCGACCGCAGGGAGACCCGGGACCCATTCCGGAACTTTTATCGGTGAGGCTCAGGAATGGGTCCCGGATCTGCGCTTCGCTTCGTCCGGGATAACCGCGTCATGGATACCGAAGCCTACCCCCTGAAAACCTGCGCATCATTTTGCCTCACATCGGCAGGGCCGAGGTCTTCTTGATCGTGCGCAGCGTCAGCGTCGACTGCACCCGGGTGACGCCGGGCAATTGCGTGATGATGTCGGTGTGGATGCGCTCGAAATCGGCGCTGTCGCGATAAATCACCCGCATCAGGTAATCATGCGCGCCGGCGAGCAGATGGCATTCGAGGATCTCCGGCAGGTCCTGCACCGCCTTCTCGAAGCTCTCCAGCGAGGCGCGGCCCTGCTGGTCGAGCGTGACGAAGACGAAGGCGGTGCCGGGGAACCCGGCGATGCGCTCGTCGAGCATCATCACATAGCCGCGGATCAGCCCGCTCTCCTCGAGCTGGCGCACGCGGCGCAGGCAGGCGGAGGGCGAGAGGTGGACCTTGTCGGCGAGGTCCGAATTGGTGATCCGGCCATCCTTCTGGAGGATGCGCAGGATCGTCTTGTCGCGGGAATCGAGTTCGATCTGCATCGCTGGAGCGTCGTCCCGTGGGCCGGTACCGTCTGACGCGGTCACCGGAAAGCGCAGATGCTTCTGCGCAAAAAGCGCAGTTGGCAAGCATGATCTTGCGCGTGATCTCGCCAAATCCGCATGGTGGCGCTGTCGCGGCGTCTGAAGCCGCAGGATCGTGCGGCGCAGCATTCGCATTTTCCTGCCTGGATCGCGGTGAAGCGGCGCGTTCGAAACCACTGGAATGGCGGGTCTGGCCGTGGCGGCAAAATAGTTTACAACTGAACTATTCCATCCGGGACGCCGTCATGAATCTCTGGTTCCGCCTGATCTGGCTGCTGCTGACGCGGCCCTTCCAGCCGAAGCTGAAGCCGCCCTTCGAGGCCTCGATCCTGCCGTTCCGGGTCTGGCCCCATGATCTCGATACCAGCCTGCACATGAACAATGCGCGCTATTGGGGGCTGATGGATCTCGGCCGCACGGACCTGATGCTGCGCAGCGGCCTGTGGCGCGCGGTCCTGCGCCATGGCTGGGTGCCGGTGGTCAATTGCGGCACGATCCGTTTCCGCCGCGAGGTTCGCCTGTTTCGCGCCCTCCGGCTGGAGACGCGATTGCTCTGCTGGAGCGAGGGCTGGGTCGTGATCCAGCACCGTGTCCTGGCGGACGGGCGCGACGGCACCGAGATCGTCGCCGCGGTCGCGCTCGTGCGGGCGGCGCTCTATGACCGCAAGGGCAGAGCCTATGTGCCGGCCGAGCGCCTCTTCGCCGAGATGGGCGTTGCCGCCGAAAGCCCGGAGCCGAGCCCGGAGGTTGCCGCCTTCCTTGCGGCTGAGGAGGCGCTGCGGCAGGCCGGGGGCTCAACCGGACAGACGCCGGCCGAGCCTGTGCCAGAGTGAGGCGAAGGCCGCCAGCGCCAGCGCGCCAGGCAGGACGACGAGCACAAGGAAGTCGAAGCCGAGCTGCTGGTCGACGATCAGCAGGGGATCGATGCCCGCCGGCGGATGCATCGTCCGGGTGACGTGCATCAGGAAGGCGGAGAGGCCGACAGAAATGGCGATAGCAAGGCTCGAATGCCCTGCCACCGATAGCACGGCGTAGCCTGCCAGGCTGGCGACGAGGTGTCCGCCGATCAGGGCGCGTGGTCTGGCCGGCGCCGCGTCCGGCAGCGACAGCACCAATACGATCGATGTGACGAAAGGAATGAGGCCGAGCGGCCGCCCGGCCATGGCGGCAGCCTGTTCCATCGCAGCGATGGCAAGGGTCGTCCCGGCGCCCGCCAGCAAGCCGAAGGGCAGCGTGCGCCGCAGAGCGGTGAGAAGGGATTCCATCGCTGTCAGATCACTCCGCCGCCAGCCTTGTCGCGCGCCATTGCGCCAGCAGCGCCCGCAGCGCGCCTGGCTTGAGCGGCTTGTTCAGCACATGGATGTCAAGCGCTGCCGCCTCCTCGCGCACCTCCGGCGAGCGGTCCGCCGTCAGCAGGATCGCCGGCAGTCCGCCGACGCTTTGTCGCAGCGCCGAGATCACCGCGATCCCGTTTTCGCCATGGTCGAGATGGTAGTCGGCGATCAGCACATCCGGCGCGCCGGTCGTGGCGATGAGCGCCGAGGCTTCGTCGAGACCACCTGCGGTCTCGACCTTGCAGCCCCAGCCGCCGAGCAGCAGGCGCATGCCGTCGAGAATCGTCGGCTCGTTGTCGATGGCGAGCAGCTTGAGGCCCGCGAGTTGGCTGCTGGACGGGGTGCCGCGCGCAGCCGATGCCGTCGCCATCGCCGGCAGCGGTGCGGCCCGCGGCACTAGGATCGAGAAGCGTGTGCCGCGCCCGGGCGTCGAGGCGAGAGCGAGCTTGTGGTCAAGGGTGCGCGCGATCCGCTCGACGATCGAGAGGCCGAGGCCGAGGCCGCGCGCCACCTTTGCGCCCTGGTCGAGGCGCTGGAACTCGCGGAACACGGTCTTCTGTTTGCTCGCGGGGATGCCGAGCCCCGTATCGAGCACCTCGATCGAGACTTGCCCGTCGCGCCGGCGGCAGCCGACCAGCACCTTGCCATTCGGCGTGTATTTGATCGCGTTCGAGACGAGGTTCTGCAGCAGGCGGCGCAACAGGCGCCGATCGGAGCGGACGGTCGCAGCGGTCGTCACGAAGACGAGCTGGAGCCCCTTCTCCTGGGCGCTCGGCTCGAATTCGCGCTGGAGCTGGCGCATCAATTCGTCGAGGCGGAAGGCGCTGATCTCCGGCTTGAGCGCGCCGCCGTCGAGTCTCGATATCTCGAGCAAGGCGGTCAGGATCTCCTCGACCGCGTCGAGCGAGGCGTCGATGTTCTCCGCTAGATCGGGCTGCGCACTGCTGCGATCGCGCTCGACCAGGGCGGATGCGTAAAGCCGCGCGGCGTTCAGAGGCTGCAGGATGTCGTGGCTGGCGGCGGCGAGGAAGCGCGTCTTCGAGGCGTTGGCCTCGTCGGCCTCGGCCTTGGCGCGCTGCAATTCGGTGTTGACGTGCCTGATCTCCTCGGTGCGCTCGGCGACGCGCTTTTCCAGGGTCTCGTTGGTCCGCTCCAGCTCCTCCTCGGCCGCGACCGCATCGGTGATGTCGGTATAGGTGGTGACGATGCCGCCATCCGGCAGCGGGTTCGAGCGGATCTCGATGACATTCTTCGACGGGTAGAGCTTGAGGCGGACCGGTTCGCGGTCGTTGACGAAGCTCTCCAGCCGCGCCGCCATCAATTCGTCGTGCCGGCCGGCGCCATAGGCGCCGCGCTGGGCGTTGTAGCGCACGATCTCGTCGAGCCCCGTGCCGAAGCGCACCAGCGAGGGCGGCAGGTCGTACAGCTGGATGAACGCCTTGTTCCAGGCGAGCAGCCTGAGGTCCCGGTCGAGCACGGTGATGCCCTGGCCGGCATGGTCGAGGCCGTTCTGGAGGATATCGCGATTGTATTGCAGGGCGGCCGAAGCGTCGTCGAGCAGCTTGAATGCGGCCTCTGTCGAGAGATTGCGCCGCTTCAGCAGCAGCGACAGCACGAGGCGGGAGGATGCGGCGCCGATCGCGGAAGAGAGCAGGTGCTCGCCGAAGCGCAGCATGTGGATGTCGGCCTCGCGCGTGCCGGTCAGCACCTCGCCGCGCGAATGGGCGAAGCCTTCGAAGGCGCGCTGCGTCCGTTCCTGGCCGAGATAGCGGCCGATCGTCGATTGCAGCTCGGCCTCGGTGACGCTGGAGCGCCAGAGCGAGAAGGACTGGGCCATGGTCGCCCGGTCCGACTCGACGAAGGCGTTGGCCTGCAGCCGCTCCATCGCGCTTGCCGGCCGCAACATCGAGAAGCCGAGATAGCAGGCGAGGTTGATGCCGAGGCTCCAGAGAACACCATGCGGCAAGGCCGGCAGCGACAGGCCGAACAGCGCCTCCGGCCGCAGGGCGGTGATGCCGAGCGGCCCGTGCGCGACGATGTCGGCCCAGTAGCCGCCCGGATTGGCAAGGCTCGGTATCAGCAGCGTGTACAGCCATGTCAGCAGGCCAGCCGACAGGCCGGCTGCCGCGCCAAGCGCGGTGCCGCGCCGCCAGATCAGCCCGCCGAAGAAGGCCGGTGCGATCTGCGCCGTGGCGGCGAAGGAGAGCAGGCCGATCGAGACCAGCGCCGCCTCGCCGGCGGCGCGGTAATAGGCATAGCCGAGCAGGATCACGGCGACGATCGCGCCCCGCCTGATATGCACGACCTGCGAACCGAGATCGCCGCCGGTCGGGCCGCTGCGGCCTTCGCCGCCCTCGATCAGCGCCGCGGCACGCTCGGGATCGACGCTGACGCCGCGCCCGCGCAGCAGCAGCGGCGTGACGAGATGGTTCGAGATCATGATCGCCAGCGCGACCGAGGCGACGATCACCATCGCGGTGCCCGCCGAGAGCCCGCCGATGAAGACCAAGAGGGCGATCAGGCCGGCCTGCTTCTCCAGCGGCAACAGCAGCACGGTCATGTCGCGGTCGACGCCCGAGCCGGGGAGCAGCACCTCGCCGGCGGCCGCCAGCGGCAGCACGAACAGGTTGATCAGCACGAGGTAGAGCGGGAACATCCAGGCGGCGCGGCGCACGTCGCGGACGTCGCGGTTCTCGACGATCGCCATGTGGAACTGCCGCGCCAGCAGCAGCGCGGCGCAGGAGGACAGCGCGGTCAGCGTCAGGAACATCGGCCAGCTCGATGTCCGCTCCCAGATCGGCGGCCTGTCGCCCGCGGCCTTGGCCGCCTGGGCGAACAGGTCGCCGGCCCCGTCGAACAGGCCGTAGACGACGAAGACGCCGAGCGCGAGGAACGCGACGAGCTTGACCAGCGACTCGGCCGCGATCGCCAGCACCAGCCCGTCCTGGTGCTCGGTCGCGTCGATATGGCGGGTGCCGAAGGCGCAGGCGAAGCCGGCGAGCACCAGCGCGACGAGGAAGGCAAGGTCGCTCAGCACCGGTATGTCGGTCATCGGCGGCGGCCCGCCGGCCGCGGCGAAGAACACCGAGAGCGAGTTCGCCACCGCCTTCAATTGCAGGGCGATATAGGGCAGGGCGCCGACCACCGCGACGATGCAGACCAGTGCCGCGACCCGCTCGCTCTTGCCGTAGCGGGCGCCGACGAAGTCGGCGATCGAGGTGATGTTCTGCGACTTGGCGATGGCGACGATGCGGGCGACGAAGCGGTGCCCGAGCCCAATCACCAGCGCCGGGCCAACATAGATGCCGAGGAAGTCGAAACCGGCCCGGTTGGCGAAGCCGACCGAGCCGTAGAAGGTCCAGGAGGTGCAGTAGACGCCGAGCGCCAGCGCATAGATCGTGGTACGCGCCCGGCCGCTCATTAGCCGTCGCCCCGCCGTGTCCGCGAGATGGGCGATCGCGAACAGCACGCAGAGATAGCCGAGCGCGCTCAGGACGACGGACCAGGCCGGTAGCATCCCACCTCCTTGCAACGGCAATCGCCGGCAAATCTATCGCCGCGGCGCTGCCGCCGCCATCGGCCTTTCGGCCTGTCCTCAGGCGGCTGCCTGGACCTGCGCCAGCCGTTCCAGCCGCCGCTCGCCCCAGGCATGCATGGCGCGGACGATCTCTTCGAGCGAACGGCCTTCCTCGGTCAGGGCATAATCGACCCGCGGCGGAACCTGCGCATAGACCGTCCGCAGGACGAGCCCACACTCCTCCAGCTCTCGCAACTGCCGGGTCAGCATGCGCTGCGTCGCGCTCGGAAGCTTGCGCCGGATCTCGTTGAAGCGCAGCGTGCCGGAGAGCAGGTGGTAGACGATCACGCCCTTCCACTTGCCGTCGATCAGGTCCAGCGTCACCTCGACGGGGCAGCCGCCGGCGCAGTCGTAGCGCTTCTTCGTCTTCAACATCCGACAGTATCCATTGTGATACTACTGGTCCAATTTGTGCGTATTGCAGCTCCTGAGCCTAACAGTATGTCTGGGCCTGCAACAGGAGATTTTCCGATGAAGGCCATCGGCTACCGCGCATCCCATCCGATCGAACATCCCGAGGCGCTGCTCGACCTCACACTCGACAAGCCGGAGGCGGCCGGCCGCGACCTGCTCGTCAGGGTCGAGGCGGTCTCGGTCAATCCGGTCGACACCAAGATGCGCCTGCGTTCGCAACCCGAGGCTGGTGGCGTGAAGGTGCTCGGCTGGGACGCCGCCGGCACTGTCGAGGCGGTCGGCCCGGATGCGACGCTGTTCAAGCCGGGTGACAAGGTCTTCTACGCCGGTGCGATCGGCCGTTCCGGTACGAATGCCGAATACCATCTGGTCGATGAGCGCATCGTCGGACGCCGGCCGGCCTCGCTCTCGGTCGCGGAGGCGGCGGCGCTGCCGCTGACCGCGATCACCGCCTGGGAGGCGCTGTTCGACCGGCTCGACATCCGCAAGCCGGTTGCGGGTGCTGCGAACGCGTTGTTGATCGTCGGCGGTGCCGGCGGCGTCGGCTCGATCGCGATCCAGCTCGCCAAACAGCTCAGCAGCGTCACGGTGATCGCGACCGCCTCGCGGCCGGAAACGCAGGACTGGGTCAGGGAGCTCGGCGCCGACCACGTCGTCGACCACACCAGGCCGTTGGCCGCTCAGGTCGCCGGGCTCGGCATCGGCGCGCCGGCCTTTGTCTTCTCGACCACGCAGACCGACCGGCATTTCGACGAGATCGTCGAACTGATCGCGCCGCAAGGCCGCTTCGGCCTGATCGACGATCCCGCGCCGATCGACGTGATGAAGCTGAAGCGCAAGAGCGTTTCGCTGCACTGGGAGCTGATGTTCACGCGCTCGCTCTTCGCCACCCCCGACATGATCGCTCAGCACGAACTGCTCAACGAGGTCGGCGCCATGGTCGACGCCGGCAGGCTCAGGACCACGCTCGGCGAGCATTTCGGCAGAATCGACGCGGCAAACCTGAAGCGCGCTCATGCCCTGCTCGAAAGCGGCAAGGCCAAGGGCAAGATCGTGCTCGAAGGCTTCTGAGGGAGGCGTCGCGGCAGGACCGGATCGCTGCTTCAACGTTCGTCGTCGCGCGATCTTTGCAGATTGGATGATTGCGGCCTGAAATCGGTCTTTTCCGTGAGAAAATGCCGAGGAAAACGGCCGGAAGCCTGCTTCCACCATGAGTGTCGCTGGTCTAGCGTGCACGCGGGGGCGGCATTGCGCAGCGTGATGTCGAAGACTGGCCAGGCATTCGGAAAGGCGCGCCATGATCAAGGAATTCAAGGAGTTTGCCCTGAAGGGCAATGTCGTCGATCTCGCCATCGGCGTGATCATCGGCGCTGCCTTCGGCAAGATCGTCGAATCGCTCGTCGGCGACATCATCATGCCGCTGATCGGCGCCATCGGCAGCGTCGACTTCTCCAACTACTTCATCGGGCTCAACAGCGCCGTCACCTCCCCGGTCCTCGCCGATGCCAAGAAGCAGGGCGCCGTCCTTGCCTATGGCAGCTTCATCACCATCGCCGTCAATTTCATGATCATCGCCTTCGTGCTGTTCATGGTCGTCAAGGGCATCAACCGGCTCAAGCGCAAGGAAGCCGCCGCTGCTCCGGCCGAGCCGGCGGCCCCGGCGCAGGATGTCGTCCTGCTCGGCGAGATCCGCGACCTGCTGAAGCAGAAGGCCTGACGCACTTTTCGAGGGGTGCCGGCTCGTCGGCACGCCTCGCGATCCATCACTGCGACCGATCGGGTCGATCTCGTCAATTCATGCCGCCAGGGCGCGATCTGCGTTAGATTGGCCTGCATGTTTCTCGCGACGGATCGCCTTAAGGATCGCTCATGAACATGCACGCACCGGCCGGCACCAGCCTGATCGCCGATTTGCGCCCCGAGGCGCGCAACGCGCCCGAGAGCGGCATCGTCGAGGTCGTCAATCACGGCCGGCTCAAGCCAGGGCTGATCCCGCTCTGGGTCGGCGAGGGTGATCTGCCGACGCCGGACTTCATCGTCCGCGCCGCCAACCAGTCGCTGGCCGACGGCGAGACCTTCTACACCTGGCAGCGTGGCATTCCGGAGCTGCGCGAGGCGCTGGCACGCTATCACAGCGCGCTCTATGGCCGCCCCTTCGCCATGGACCGCTTCTACGTCACCGGTTCCGGCATGCAGTCGGTCCAGATCGCGGTCCGGCTGATCGCCGGCGTCGGCGACGAACTCATCATCCCGACCCCGGCCTGGCCGAACTTCGCTGCTGCCATGGGCATTGCCGGCGCCAACCCGGTCTGCGTTCCCATGCAGTTCAAGGATGGGCGCTTCACGCTCGACCTTGAGAAGCTCGAAGCGGCGATCTCGCCTCGCACCCGCGCTTTCGTCATCAACTCGCCGGCCAACCCGACCGGCTGGACCGCGACGCGTGACGAGCTCGCCGCGATCCTCGCCATCGCTCGCAAACATGGCATCTGGATCATCGCCGACGAGATCTATGCCCGCTTCGTCTATGACGGTTCGCCCCGTGCGGCCTCGTTCCACGACGTGATGGAGCAGGAGGACCGCATCCTCTTCGTCCAGACCTTCTCGAAGAACTGGGCGATGACCGGCTGGCGCGTCGGCTGGATCGAGGTGCCGCCCGCTTTCGGCCAGATCGTCGAGAACCTGATCCAGTACTCCACCTCCGGCTCGCCGGTCTTCGTCCAGCGCGCCGCCATCGCGGCGCTGGAGGAGGGCGAGCCCTTTGTCGCGCAGCAGATCGCCCGCGCCACCGAAGGGCGCCGCATCGTCGCAGAGGGGCTGAAGGCGACCAACCGCGTCGAGCTGCAGGCACCGGACGGCGCCTTCTACCAGTTCTTCAGCGTCGACGGCTGGACCGATTCCCGCAAGCTGGCGATCGAGCTGGTCGACACGGCCAATGTCGGCCTGGCACCGGGCACCGCTTTCGGTCCTGGCGGCGAGACCGGCCTGCGCTTCTGTTTCGCCCGCAAGGCTTCGGATCTCCATGAGGCGGTGGCGCGGCTGCAGAAGGCGCTGGCGGGCTGATATCGGCGGCGGTCATGCCCCGCTTGCGTCAGGGGCGTTTGACCTGAGCGTCAGCCGCCTCCATTGATGCCCGATGCGTCCTGCCGGCGCATCGCGAGCCTCATGCCTGTTCCGAGCTACGTCCCCTATCATCTGCGCACCTTGTCGCGTGAAGCGGCCGTGATCGCTTGTGCGGCGGTCGGCGGCACGCTCTTCACCTTGCTGGGGGTACCGGCGGCCTGGCTCTCGGGCTCGATGCTGGTGGTCTCGATCTTCGGCATCACCCGGCCGCTGCCGGACCTTCGCCGCCCCTGGTTCGATTCGACCATGGTGATGTCCGGCGCGCTGATCGGCTCGGCGGCGACGCCCGAGGCGCTCGCCGCGACGGCGCGTTATCCCGGCTCACTCTTGGTGCTGGTTGTCGGCCTCCTCGCCATCATGCTGGCGACCGGCGCCTATCTGCGCTTCGTCGCACGCTGGAGCTGGATCGATTCGCTCCTCGCCGCCGCGCCTGGCGCGCTCTCGGCAGTGATCTCGGTGGCGCAGGACAAGGGCGCCAATATCGGCCGCATCGCCGCGATCCAGCTCTTCCGCATCCTCGTCCTGGTCGCGGTGCTGCCCAGCATCATGAAGCTGAGCGGCGGTGGCACCCCGCTCTCGCTGCCGCCTCCGGTCGTGATCGCCAGCGTCGGCGACCTGGCGCTGCTGCTCGGCAGCGGGCTGGTCACCGGGCTGATCTTCGAGCGCATCGGCGTCACCGCGCCCTTCATCCTCGGCGCGACGCTGGCGAGCGCCGTGTTGCACGGCACCGGCCTCGTCCACGGCACCATGCCGCCGGAGATCGCGATCGCGGTGATGGTCATGCTCGGCGCCGCGATGGGCGGGCGCGTTTCCAATCTGAAGCGGGGCGAGATCGCGGCGCTGTTCCCGCTCGCGATCGGGGGCTTCGTCGTCTCGATGGCGGTGGCTTTCGCCTTCGCCTGGCCGGCGGCCTGGCTCGCCGGCGTGCCCTATGCCAGCGCCATGGCCGCCTTCGCACCGGGCGGGCTCGAGGCGATGGCGATGCTTGCCTTCGCCATGGGGCTCGACCCGCTCTATGTCGGAGCGCATCACCTGACACGCTTCATGCTGCTCGGGCTCCTGATGCCGTTCCTCGTCGGCTGGGTGCAGCCGGAGAAGCCTCCTGCGCCATAGCGGCGGCCCGGAGCCTGCCAAGGCCGGCTCCGGGGCAGGGGTCAGTCCAGGCTGATCGTGGTCAGGTCCTGGAACCAGTGCTGGGCCAGCACGAACTGCTTGATCTTCGGCGAGAGCACATGCGGGTTGGTGTCGTGCACGACCCAGACCAGAACCGCGTCGTCGACGATCTGCGCATGCGCCCTGGCCAGCAACGCGTCCTGCCGGGCGACGTCGAAGGTCTTCATCGCCTCGTCGAGCAGCCCGTCGACCACGGGGCTCGCATAGCCACCCCAGTTCACGCCGACCGGCGCTGCCTGGTTCGAGTGGAAGAACCGGATGATCGCATAGAGCGGATCGGAGGTGACATAGGCGATGTTGTTCGAGCTGATGCCCGCGTTGATCTCGTCCTTCGCCCCCTTGCGCCAGTGGGTGTACAAAAGTTCGAGCTCGACCACCTTGAAGTCGATCTCGATGCCGACCTCCTTCAGGTTCTGCTGGATGAACTCGTTCATTGGCAACGACAGCATCTGGCCGGTGCCGCCCTGCGCGATCACGAAGGTCGCCTTCAGCGGCTTGGCGGGCGAGTAACCGGCTTCCGCCAGCAACTTCTTGGCTGCTTCCGGATCGTACTTGATCTCGAAGCCCGGCTTTCCGAACCACGGGCTCGCCGGATCGACCTGGCCGACGGCAGGCTTGGCGAGGCCGTTCATCAGCGCCACCACGCCGTTGCGGTCGATCGCCAGGTTCATCGCCTTGCGCAGCCGAATATCGGTCCAGGGCGAGCCGGGAAGCACGCTGAGATGGTAGTTCCAGACATGCGGCGTGACGTTCTCGACGATGCGCATGCCGGCCCGCTTCAGCTGCGGCACGGTGTCGGGAGCCGGCGTCTCGATCAGGTCGACCTGGCCCGCGATCAGAGCATTGGTCCGCGCCAGCACCTCCGGCATCGGCACGAGCACCAGCTTGTCGACCTTGGCCAGCCTGTCCTTGTTCCAGTAATCCGCGTTCTTGCTGAGCTCGGCGAGTTCGCGCGGCACCAACCGGGTCAGCCTGAACGGGCCTGTGCCGGAAGGCTCGCGAGCGAACTTGTCCCAGTCCCGGCCGAGCTTCTCGTATTGCGCCGGGCTCGACACCAGGAACCAGAGCATCTGGTAGGGAAAGAAGGAGTCGACCGCCTTGGTGGTGATCTCGACCGTCTTGGCGTCGACCTTGCGCCAGCTCGCGATCGAGGGCAGGCGCGGTTTGACCTGCGCCGCCTGGCGCCGGTCGTAATGCGCCGCCTTCTCGTCGAGCACCTTGTCGAGATTCCAGACGACGGCGTCGGCGTCGAAGGCGCTGCCGTCATGGAACTTCACGCCCTCGCGTAGCGTGAACAGCCACTTCGTCGGATCGGCAGGATCGACCTTCCAGCCCGTGGCAAGCCCCGGAACCAGCTTGCCCGGCCGGTCGCCGATATTCATCTCCCAGGCGACCAGCGGATCGTAGAGCGTATAGCCCGTGAATTTATAGGCGCCCGCACCGCGATCGGGCTGGCCGGAGGTCAACGGTATGTCCGCCATCGAGATGCCGTAGCGGACGACCGTCTCGGCCAACGCCGGACTGGTCAGGAAAAGGGCGATGAGGGCGGACCCCGCCAAGCGTTTGAGCATTGCGCGCACCGGTGTGAGGAGTGGTGCGCCATCTCGGCAAAAGCCGTGCCATCTGGAACCTTCGGTCGGGCGACTATGGCCCTCGTCAGCGCTCAGCCGACGCCGTTGGTGTGGGTCATCAGCGCATAGAGCGATGTGGTCCCGCAGATGAACAGTCGGTTCCGCTTCGGGCCGCCGAAGCAGAGATTGGCGACCACCTCCGGCACCAGCACCTTGCCGATCAGCGTGCCGTCCGGATCGAAGACGTGGAGACCGTCGGCGGCGCTGCTCCAGAGCCGGCCTTCGACGTCGAAGCGGAATCCGTCGAACAGCCCGCTCGTGCAGGTGGCGAAGACCGAGGAAGCGCCTAGCGTTGTGCCGTCGCCGGTCACCGCGAACTTGCGGATATGGCGCGGCCCGTTCTCCGGATCATGGCTCGCCCCGGTGTCGGCGATGTAGAGCGCGCTCTCGTCGGGCGAGAAAGCGAGGCCGTTCGGCTTGACGAAATCATCGGCGACGATAGCGATCTCGCCGCTGTGCGGATCGATGCGGTAAACATTGCAGCGGCCGATCTCGCTCTGCGCCTTGTCGCCCTCATAGTCGGTGAGGATGCCGTAATCGGGGTCGGTGAACCAGATCGAGCCGTCCGACTTCACCACCACGTCGTTGGGCGAATTCAGGCGCTTGCCCTGGTAGTGGCTCGCCAGCACGGTGACGGAGCCGTCATGCTCGGTGCGCGTCACCTGTCGCCCGCCATGCTCGCAGGTGACGAGCCGGCCCTGCCGGTCGACGGTGTTGCCGTTCGAGTTCCGCGCCGGCTGGCGGAACGTGCCGACCTCACCGGTGAGGGCGTCGTAGCGCAGCATCCGGTTGTTGGGGATGTCGGACCAGACCAGCGTCTGGTGCGCCGGGAACCAGGCCGGCCCTTCCGACCAGCGCGCCCCGGTCCACAGCCGCTCCATCCGGGCCGAGCCGGGCACGATCCGATGGAAGCGCGGGTCGAGCACCTCGACGCGAAAACCCTCGATGAAGCCGAACGTCATGCCTGTCCTCCCTTGGTGGCGGGAGGATCGGCGATCATGGCCGTGGAGGCAATCGCGTGAGGAACACAGCCCGCATGCTCGGGCGTCATTCTCGGGCCTGGCTAGGAGCGTCCGAAGGTGACGGCCTGCCGACGCAGGCTGGCTCGCGCGGATGACATGCGCGGGGAACCCTTCTCCCGTATGGGAGAAGGGCAGGGATGAGGGCCTGCCCTATCCGATTGAGGTCGCAGCGGTGCCGTTGCGTTCAGATGATCAGCGGCGGTCCC
>NZ_LNCQ01000059.1:169912-201334 GCF_002831785.1 Allobosea sp. FBZP-16
CCAGCTCCGGTGCCACCGCTTCCCCGATCCCTGCCTTGGCCAGCTTCTCCGGCAAAGGCCCGCCGGTCGCCCAGTCGAGCAGTTCGGCGGTGTGCAGGATCGGCGTCGTCGCGCCGCGGTCGGCAAAGCCCTTCGCGATCTGGGTGATGCAGCCGATATTGCCGGTGGCGACGAGGTCCGGCCTGGTGCGCTGGATGTTGCCGACCTTGCGCTCACGCAGCTGCCCGGCGATCTCCGGCTGGAGGATATTGTAGACGCCGGCTGAGCCGCAGCAGATATGGCCCTCCGGCACCTCCTTGACCCGGAAGCCGGCCAGCGCCAGCAGGCGCTTCGGCCCGTCCTTGAGCTGCTGGCCGTGTTGCATCGAGCAGGCGGAGTGGTAGGCGACGGTCAGGTCGAAGCTGCGGACCGGCGCGATCTCCAGCGTCTCGACGAACTCAGTCACGTCCTTGGCGAGGCCGGCGACTTTCGCCGCCTTGTCGGCATAGGCCGGCTCATTGCGGAACATGAAGCCGTAATCCTTGATCGTGGTGCCGCAGCCCGACGCCGTGATCAGGATCGCATCGAGACCTTCGCCCTCGATCTCGGCCATCCAGACGTCGATATTGGCGCGGGCGAAGGCGAGCGCGTCATGCTCGCGGCCCATATGGTGGACGAGCGCGCCGCAGCAGCCCTCGCCCTTGGGCAGTATCACCTCGACGCCATGTCGGGTCAGCAGGCGGATCGTCGCCTCGTTGATGCCGGGATCGAGCACCGGCTGGGCGCAGCCCGAGAGAATGGCGACGCGCCTGCGACGCTCGCCCTCGGCCGGGAAGGAAGCTGGCCCTTCCATCGAAGAGCGATCGGGCAGGCTCCAGGGCGCCAGCGCCAGCATTGCCTTCAGCCGATCGCCGACGACAGGCAGCGACCCGAGCACGCCCGCCAGCGGCTTGCCAAGCCGCGCCGCCAGCATGGCGAGACGGAAGCGGCCGGGATAGGGCAGGATCGCCGACAGGATCGCACGCAACGTCCGGTCGACGACGGGCCGTTCATAGGTCTCCTCGATATGGGCGCGGGCATGGTCGACCAGGTGCATGTAGTGCACGCCCGAGGGGCAGGTCGTCATGCAGGACAGGCAGGAGAGGCAGCGGTCGACATGCTTGACCACGTCCGGCGTCGCCGGCTTGCCGCTCTCCAGCATGTCCTTGATCTGGTAGATGCGCCCGCGCGGCGAATCGAGCTCGTCGCCGAGCAGGAGATAGGTCGGGCAGGTCGCGGTGCAGAACCCGCAATGCACGCAGGTGCGCAGGATCTTCTCGGAGGCCGGAAGACGCGGGTCGGAGGCGAGAAGCTCGGGCGTGAAGTTGGTCTGCATGATCCTACACCGTCATGCTCGGCCTTGTGCCGAGCATCCACGTCTTGAACACCGCCTTCGCGAAAGGAAGACGTGGATGGTCGGGACAAGCCCGACCATGACGACGACACGCCATCTCACACCCCCGCATACATCCGGCCAGGCTCGAACACGCCCTCCGGATCGAAGCTCTTCTTGATGCCCGCCGTCACCCGCATCAGCGGCTCGGAGAGCGGCTCGAAGACGGGAACGGCCGCCCGCACCGCATCGGGCGCCCGCACCAGCGTGGCATGGCCGCCGAGCGGCTTCAGCGCGGTGCGGATCGCTGCCGCTCCGGCATCGCCGTCGGCTGCCACGGCGAGCCAGATCAGGCCGCCGCCCCAATCGTAGAACCAGCGCGCGCCGGGTACCATGCGCGCGATCGCGGCGGTCGCTTTCGGCCCGTTGGTCGGTGCAAGCGATAGCCGCCAGACGGCCTCCGGCGTGCCGGCGAAGAAGGCTGCATCCCTGACCTCGCGCCAGAGCGCTTCCGAGGCGCGGCCCTCGATCAGCTGCGGCCGGCCGTAGCCTTTGAGCAGGCGCGCGAGCTCGGCGGCGCGGTAGCTGATCGAGGCGGAGAAGTTCTCAAGCCTGAGCAGCGTGCGCGCGTGCTCCGCGCCGACGCCGGCCGGCAGATGCGCCGCAGCCATCGGCTCGAAGGGCGAGCCGAGCGCCCCCGACAGCAGCGCCACTGCGCCCTCGTCGGCGAGGTCCTCCCAGATCAGGGTGACGATGCGCTCCGGCCGCGGCAGCACGCGGAAAGTCACTTCGGTCAGGAAGCCGAGCGTGCCGAAGCTGCCGGAGACGAGTTTGACCAGGTCGAGGCCGGTCACGTTCTTCATCACCCGCCCGCCGGATTTTACCAGCTCGCCACGGCCATTGATCAGCTTGATGCCGATCAGGGAGTCGCGGGCGGCGCCGGCATTGATCCGGCGCGGGCCCGAGATGTTGCCGGCCGCGATCGCGCCGATGGTCGGCTCGCCCTCCGTGCCGAACAATGCGCGATGATCCATCGGCTCGAAGGGTAGCATCTGGCCGCGGCTTGCCAGCGTCTCCTCGATCAGCTTCAGCGGCGTGCCGGCTTTTGCGCCGATCACCATCTCAGAGGGTTCGTACAAGGTGATGCCGGTGAGTTCGGCGCTCGAAATCGTGCTGACGGCGTTGTCCGGCCGGCCGAGACCGGAACGGGTGCCGCCGCCGCGGATGGCGAGCGGAACGCGCGCCTCGATGATAGAGGCGACGACGGCGCAGGCCTGCGCCTCTGTGGTGGGTGTGTGGAGCATCAGGCCGCGATCCGCCCTTCCAGCGGGAAAACCTTCGCCGGGTTCATCAGCCAGCGCGGATCGAACACGGCCCTGACCCGTTGCTGCTGGTGCAGATCGGCCTCGTTGAACTGGACCGTCATCAGGTCGCGCTTCTCGATGCCGACGCCGTGCTCGCCGGTCAGGCAGCCGCCGACCTCGACGCAGAGCTTGAGGATGTCGTTGCCGGCGTCCTCCGCCTTCTGAGCCTCGATCGGGTCGTTGCAGTTGTAGAGGATCAGCGGGTGGAGATTGCCGTCGCCGGCGTGGAAGACATTGGCGACGCGCAGCCCATAGCCCTTGATGATCTCGTCCATGCGCTCGAGCACGAAGGGCAATTGCCCGGTCGGGATCGTGCCATCCATGCAGATATAGTCGGCAATGCGGCCGGTGGCGCCGAAGGCGGATTTGCGGCCCTTCCAGATCGCCGCCGTCTCCATCGCCGACTTGCTCTCCTTGACCGTGCCGACGCCGTGCTCCCGGGCGATCGCGACGATGCGGGCGAGCTGGGCATCCATCTCGGCCTCCGAGCCCTCGACCTCGATGATCAGCAGCGCGCCGCAATCCATCGGATAGCCGGCATGGGCGAAGGCCTCGCAGATCTCGATCGCCGGCTTGTCCATGAACTCCATCGCCACAGGAATGATGCCGGCGCCGATGATGGCGGCGACCGCCGCACCGGCCTCGACGCTGGTCGGGAAGCCGAACAGGACGGGCCGCGCGCCTTCCGCCGAGCGCAGGATACGCACCGTCGCTTCGGTGACGATGCCGAGCTGGCCTTCCGAGCCGACGATCAGGCCGAGCAGGTCGTAGCCAGGGGCGTCGAGGTGACCACCGCCGATCTCGACGATGCTCCCATCCAGCATGACCAGGGTGACCCCCAGCACATTATTGGTGGTGACGCCGTACTTCAGGCAATGGGCGCCGCCCGAGTTCATCCCGATATTGCCGCCGATCGAGCAGGCGAGCTGCGAGGACGGGTCGGGCGCGTAGAAGAAGCCGTCTGCCGAGACGGCGCCGGTGACGGCGAGATTGGTGACGCCGGCCTGCACCTTCGCCACCCGGTTGGCGTAGTCGATCTCCAGGATGCGGTTCATCTTGGAGACGCCGATCACCACCGCGTCCTCCTGCGGGATCGCGCCGCCGGCGAGCGAGGTGCCGGCGCCGCGCGGCACCACCGGCACGCCCTGTTCGGAGCAGTAGCGCAGCACCGCCGCGACCTCCCGCGTGGTCGAGGGCAGCACGACCGCGAGCGGCATGCGGCGATAGGCGGTCAGCGCGTCCGTCTCATAGGGACGCCGCTCGTCCTCGGAGGTGATCAGCGCGTCGGGCGCGACCAGTTTGGCGAGGCCCGAGATTATCGCGTCGCGGCGGGCGAGGATGCCGGCATCGGGCGCCGGAAAGGCGATCGCACTCATGACACTTCGTCCTCACCCTCTCCGGTTCTCGCGCGACTCTAGAATACTTCCACAGGGGATGCAGCGGGGCTAACGTGCATGATTATTTCCAAAACGGAAAAGATGGTGGACGCATGGACAGATTCGGCGACCTCGACGTCTTCGCCCATGTCGTCACCGCCAGGAGCATGTCCGCCGCCGCACGCGAACTCAATCTCTCGCCGGCCGTCATCTCCAAGCGCATCCGCCGCCTGGAGGACCGGCTCGGCGTGCGCCTGCTCCAGCGCACCACCCGGCAACTCTCGCTGACAGAGGCCGGCCAGGGCTTCTATGAGCGCGTCGTCTCGATCCTCGGCTCGATCGAGGAGGCGGAGGCCTGGGTCGCCAGCGGCACAGGGCAGGCCCGCGGCACCCTGCGCGTCTCGGCGCCGACCTCGTTCGGGCGGATGCATGTCGCGCCGCATCTCAAGCCCTTCCTCGACGCCAACCAGGCGGTGAATGTCGAGCTGATCCTCAGCGACGCCTTCGTCGACATCGTCGCCGACGGCTTCGACGTCGCGATCCGGATCGCAGACTTGCGCGATTCCAGCCTGGTGGCGAAGCGGCTGGCGCCGAACCACCGCGTGCTTTGCGCGACGCCGGGCTACCTCACCGCCCGCGGCATCCCCGGGACGATCGAAGACCTCGCGCGCCACACCCTCATCGCACACAATGCCGACCAATGGCGTCTCGACGGACCGGAGGGCCAGGTGTCGGTCAAGATCAACGGCCAGCTGCGCACCAATTCCAGCGAAGTCGTGCGCGAGGCTCTATTGGCGGGCGTCGGCATCGCACTGCGCTCGACCTGGGATGTCGGGCGGGAGCTGAAATCGGGCGCCCTGGCGCGGGTGCTGCCGGCCTATTCGGTTGGCAAGCGCGTCGCGGTCTACGCGGTCTATCCGAGCCGCCGGCACATGGAGCACAAGGTCCGCGCCTTCGTCGATTATCTCGCCGAGCTTTACGGGGCGACTCCGTACTGGGATGAAGGATTGGCGTTGTAGAAAGCGCTTGCGCCGGGAGGATCGTGGCCGCCAATATCATCGTTAATATTGGCCGGAGCGCCTCTATCCTTTCCATGCCGCAACGGAATTGATGCCCATGACGGATTGTCTCAGCTCGCGTTTCGTCGCTTTGGGTTGTGCCACCCTGCTTTCTGCTGCCGCGGCGACATCGGCAGCCGCACAGATTCGGATCGACAGGGACCAGACCGGGCGCGTCGTCGCGATCACCGGCCTGCCGACCGGCTCAGGCTGTGTCCGCGGCACAGGCACGGGGCAGGTCGTCGACCGCGCGGTCGAGAAGGGCGAGCTGCAAGGCTTCACATTCAACGAGCCCCCCTATGACGACAGCTACATCAATCTGCCCGCGGCCTACGACATCAGGGATCGCGCAGCCTATGCCCGTCTGCAGCCCGCGTTCGACGACCTGTTCCGCAAGGGTGCCCGCCTCAAGATCAGGTCTGTCGCGTGCGGAGCGGCCGGCCGGATCGTCAAACTGGTGTCGGCCACGCTCGTCGACGGTCCCCCGGCGCCAAAGGCAGTGGCTGTCCCGGCTCCAGCTCCGGTTCCCGCTCCCCCCACACCCGTTGCTCCGCAGCCAGCTCCCGTCGCGGCCGAGCCTGTCGATGCCCTGCTGCGATCCCCCGACAGCCCCGCAAAGCCAGCCGAGGTCCCGAAGGTCGACGTGCCACCCGCTGCTGGCGTCAGCCAGCCGAAGCATGCGGCCGAGCAGCCACCGGCTGCGGCGAGCGAACCAAAGCCGGCGGCGGAAACTCCGCCGGCCGCTCCGCGCAAGCCCTCGCGCTGGCGGCTGACTCAGCCGACGAAAGTCCAGGTCGACATCTCGATCAGCTCGAATGACCGGGCTTTCAGCCTCTCGATCAGCTGCAGCAAGGGTTCAAAGGGTGGCGTTGACATCAGCAACTGGTTCCTGCCGCCCGGCAACTGGTCGATCTCGAACTCGCCGACGCCGGTCTCGATCGACGGGCGCCCGCAGCGCTGGGAAGTCGGAGGCGCGGACGAGGGCCTCGTGTTCAGCGATGGCGAATTCAATGGCATGGCGACGCTTTCGCCCGGCGCGCGCGACCAGCTCGCACGCGGCCAGCGCTTCGTCGTGAGCGGCCGCATGGATCGCGGCGGCAGGCCGCGCGAGGCCGTGTTCGACATATCCAACAGCGAAGAGGTTTTCGCCGCCTTCGATGCGCGCTGCCGGGCGTTCCGTCGCTGAGATCCTGCTCATGGCTGGTGACCCTGCGAGGGCGAGTGCCGTCGCAGCGGCCCGCGAATGATGCGCCTGGCCGGATTGCGCCGCCGTGCTTGCCCCAGGCGGCGGTCCGGTCTAACCCGCTCGGACATCGATCAGCATTGACTTACCGAGTTCCCCGCCATGTCCGCCGACAAGTCCGCCCCTGCCAAGCTGAAGGCCCGCCAGCCGCGCGGTTTCGTCGATCGCGGCCCGGCCGATGTCGCCGCTACCGAGCGCATGCTCGCCGTGATCCGCGAGAGCTTCTCGCTCTACGGCTTCGATCCGGTCGAGACGCCCTTCGTCGAATACACAGACGCGCTCGGCAAATTCCTGCCGGACCAGGATCGGCCCAACGAGGGCGTCTTCTCCTTCCAGGACGATGACGAGCAGTGGCTCTCGCTGCGCTATGACCTGACGGCGCCGCTCGCCCGCTATGTCGCCGAGAATTACGACGCGCTGCCAAAACCCTATCGCAGCTACCGCGCCGGCTATGTCTTCCGCAATGAGAAGCCGGGCCCGGGCCGCTTCCGCCAGTTCATGCAGTTCGATGCCGATATCGTCGGCAGTGGTACGGTCGCCGGCGATGCCGAGATCTGCATGCTCGCCGCCGACACGATGGAGAAGCTCGGCATCAAGCGCGGCGACTATGTCGTCAAGGTCAACAACCGCAAGGTGCTCGACGGCGTGATGGACGCCGTCGAGATCGCTCACGACAAGCGCCTCACTGTGCTCCGTGCGATCGATAAGGCCGACAAGTTCCCGCCGGAAGAGGTGCGCAAGCTGCTTCTCGACGGGCGCAAGGACGAGAGCGGCGACTTCACTAAGGGCGCCGGGCTCACCGAGCGCCAGGCCGACGCTGTGCTTGCGGTAGTGGCCTGCAAGGACGTGGCGAAGCTCAAGGCGACGCTCAACGATATCACCGGCGTCACGGGCGGCGTCTACGAAGGCCCTGAGAGGTTGCGCAGCCTGCCTTATGACGACGCGATCAATGAGATGGTCGAGCAGTTCGAGCCGCTCCTGCGGGCTGCTGGCTACCTTGAGGACCGGATTCGCTTCGACTTCTCCGTTGTCCGCGGGCTCGAGTATTACACCGGCGCCGTCTACGAGGTGGAGCTCACTTTCCCGGTCACGAATGATGACGGCCAGGTGGTGCGCTTCGGCTCGGTCGCGGGTGGCGGGCGCTATGACGGGCTCGTTGGCCGCTTCCGGCCTGAGCCGGTGCCGGCGACCGGCTTCTCGATCGGCGTCTCGCGTCTGTTCGCTGCCCTGAAGGCGATCCGCTCACCCATCGTCGATGCACGCGCCGAACTCCCGCTCGTGATCGTCACCGCGATGGACAACAAGACCATGGCGCACATGCCCAAATATCAGTCGATGGTCTCTGAGCTGCGACGTGCCGTCGATCCCGCGGGAAAGCCCGTGATGCGCGCCGATCTCTATCTGGGCTCCTCCGGCTTCAACGCCCAGATGAAATATGCCGACCGCCGCGGTGCCGTCTGCGCTGTCATTCAAGGTTCCTCCGAGCGCGAGGCCGGCACGGTGGTGATCAAGGACCTGATCCTCGGCGCCGAACTCGCCGCAGCGGGCCGCGACGTCAAGGACTCGGCCGAGCACAAGGAGCGCCAGGCGCAGGCGCAATTCTCCGTGCCGAAGGGCGAACTGGTCGAAGGGGTGAAGCGGGTGTTGGCGCGGTATTCATAAGGCGTCATGCTCGGGCTTGACCCGAGCATCTCAGGACCAGAAGGCTCCCATTCCACGCTGACCGCCGCGAGGGAGCCGATGCACCAGCCTTCCTTCGTCTACATCATGACGAACAAGCCACGTGGCACGCTGTACATCGGCGTGACGGCGGAACTTGCTCGTCGCGTATCGGAGCATCGGCTGCTCCAGGGACGTAGCTTCACCGCACGATATAACCTCGACAAGCTCGTCTGGTACGAGCCACACGAGACAATCGAGCTGGCGATCCAGCGCGAGACGAGCTTGAAGCGTTACGGACGAAGTTGGAAAATCGAGCTGGTCGAGAAGGACAACCCGAATTGGAACGATCTGTTCGAGCGCATTCTTTGAGTGTTGTGTCCTTCGCCGCGCGTCGGGAGCCCTTTCCGGCCTGAGATTCTCGGGTCTGCGCTTCGCTCCGCCCGAGAATGACGGAAGCACTCCCCAGATTCCCGTTCACCCAATTCCCTAAAAACCGTCGAAAATCGGCGGCGTCCCTGCTAGGACGGCGCCGCAACAGGGTTTTTGTAAAGTGCCGGCCATGCGCTCAAAGCTCGAGACCGTGATCGCGCCGTTCGAGCGCGAGGGCTACAGGCGCGCCGAGCCGGCGATCCTGCAGCCCGTCGAGCCCTTCCTCGACCTCTCCGGCGAGGATATCCGCCGTCGCATCTTCCTGACGCAGGACGATGACGGGCGCGAATGGTGCCTGCGGCCGGAATACACCATCCCGGTCGCGCTGGCCCATATCGCCGCCCATGCCAGCGAGCCGGCGTCCTATGCCTATGCCGGACCGGTCTTCCGCATGCGCGGCGCCAACGAGCCGAGCGAATTCGCTCAGGCCGGCCTCGAATCCTTCGGCCGCACCGATTTCGCCGCGGCTGATGCCGAGATCATGGCGCTGACCGTCGAAGCCGCCGCCGCGCTCGGCCTGACCCGGCCGCGCCTGCTGATGGGCGATGTCGCGCTGCTCACCGCGCTGCTCGACCGGCTCGGCGTGCCGCAGGCGGCCCGTCGCCGGCTGATGCGCGCCGTGGCGCAGGGCAAGGGCGCCGATGCCGTCGCCGCGCTCGAGCCGCCCACGAACGAGGTCGAGCATGCCCATGCCGGCCTGCTCAAGGCGCTGGAGGGGCAGGACCCCAAGGCGGCGCGCGCCTTCGTCGAGGATGTACTCTCGATCGCTGGCATCTCGACTGTCGGTGGCCGCTCGGCCGGCGACATCGCCGAGCGCTTCCTGGCGCGGGCCGCCGAGCGCGACAATCCGGTCAATGGCGAGGCGAGCGCCGTGATCGCGCATGCGCTGGCGATCGGCGGCGATCCGGACGGCGCCTCCGCCGCCTTCCGTGAGCTTGCCGGCGAGGCCGGGCTCGATCTCTCCGCCGCGCTCGACGCCTTCGACGAGCGCACCGGCTTCCTCGCCGCACGCGGCGTCGATGTCGGCAGCATCTCCTTCTCGGCCGGCTTCGCCCGCAATCTCGACTACTACACCGGCTTCATCTTCGAATTGCACGATCCGGCTCGGCCGGATCTGAAGCCGATCGCCGGCGGTGGCCGCTATGACGGCGTGCTGCAGCGCCTCGGCGCGCCCGCGCCGGTGCCGGCCGTCGGCGCCTCGCTCTGGCTCGATCGTCTCGCGGGGGGCAAGGCATGAGCGGGACGGACAAGATGACCAACGATGCGCCGCTGGTTCTCGCAGTGCCCTCCAAGGGCCGGCTGCAGGAGAACGCCACCGCCTTCTTCGGCCGCGCCGGCCTCTCCTTCGTTCAGGCACGCGGCCAGCGCGAGTACCGCGGCCAGATCGCCGGTCTCGGCGGGGCCGAGGTCGCCTATCTCTCGGCCTCCGAGATCGTCGCGCAGCTTTCGTCCGGCTCCGCTCATCTCGGCATCACCGGCGAGGACCTCGTGCGCGAGCAGGTCGCCGATGCCGATGCCAGCATGGTCATGCTGGCGCCGCTGGGCTTCGGCCAGGCCAATGTCGTCGTCGCCGTGCCGCAGGCCTGGATCGATGTGCGCACCATGGCCGATCTCGACGACGTCGCCGCGACCATGCGCGCCCGCACCGGCCGTAAGCTGCGCGTCGCCACCAAATACGTGAACCTGACCCGGCGCTTCTTCGCCAATCACGGCCTCGCCGACTACCGCATCGTCGAGAGCCTGGGCGCGACCGAGGGAGCTCCGGCCGCAGGCACCGCCGAGATCGTCGTCGACATCACCACCACAGGCGCGACGCTGACGGCGAATGCGCTGAAGGTGCTGGACGACGGCGTGATCCTGGCCTCGGAGGCCAATCTCGTCGCATCCGTACGTGCGCCATGGGGCAAGCAGGCGCGCGATGCCGCCGCCGCCATCCTGTCGCGCATCGCGGCCGAGGAGGAGGCGCGCTCGGTGCGCGAGGTCCGCGCCGTGCTCAACGCCGTCTCGCCGCAGCGGCTCGGCGAGATCGCGCATCGGCTCGGCGCGCGCCTGCCTTTCGGCACCGCCAGTGGTGATGGAGTCGTCACCTTGCACTGCCCGCGCAAGGCGGTGTTCCCGCTAGTCGAGGAGCTGAGCAAGGCCGGTGCCGACGACATCACCGTAAGGGCGCTCGACTATGTCTTCCGCCGTTCCAACCCGCTGATCGAGCGGCTGCTGGCGAGAATCTGACGCGCTTTCCGTTCGGCTGGTAACAGCCGAACGAACAGAATTCGCGCAAACTCAAAGACGAACATGTTCTCATCGCAAAAGTGGTGCCCACTTTTGCGGAACATGTTCAGACGCCGGATTCCCGACGCAATGTCCGGGTAGTTCGGCCGGGCGAGGCGATTTCGGTGCAAGGCGTGCCAAAAGCGGTGGGATCGAGACTTGCGCTCGCCACCACGATCGGTGCAGTGGAAAGTATCGGGTTCTCCTACGGGCTGTCGCTCTTTCCAATCGGGGTCTGGACCAGTTGAATACGCAGTCGCGCCTTGGCCTCCTGGCCGCTCTCGCTCTCTCCCTGTCGCCGGTTCTGGTGAGCGATGCGCTCGCACAGCGTCGCCAGCAGATGCCGTCTCGTAGTGAGCAGCCGCAGGACGCTCCGCCGCCGAAGCAGGAGAAGAATTTTCCGTTCGACGCCTCCTGGACGGCGACCCAGCTGAACGGCAAGCCGATCAACAGCTTCAAGGCAACGCTGAAGGTCGATTCCAATCTGCGTGGCACCGGCTTTGCCGGCTGCAACACCTTTTCGGCCTCGGCCTATCCGCTGCGCCAGCAGGGCTTCGCCGTCGGCCCGATCGCGGTGACCAAGGCCGCCTGCGACAAGAGCGTCGCGGATTTCGAGCGCAGCTATCTGATGGCGCTGCGCACCGCACGGCAATGGGACCTGGTCGAAGGCCGTCTCGTCATCAAGACGGGTGCCGGCGAAATCCGCTTCGACCGCGGTATCTGAGGCGGCACCCGCCCTTCTCCTCTTGCGAGAAGGTGGCCCGAAGGGCCGGATGAGGGTTTGCCCAGGTTGGGAGGGGGCCGCCTCCACACGACGCACGGCCAGCGACCTGCGTTGCGAGACCCCTCATCTTCACCCTATCCCACCAGGGGAGAGGGACAGGTCGCTGTGGTTACCTCGCCTCCGCCATGGCCTTCGCCTTCGGGCTGAAGGTGCCGTCGGCGTTCTTTTCCATCGCGACCAGCCCGTCGTGCAAAGCGCGCAATGTCGAGCGGTGACCGATCGAGACGATGCTGGTCTGCGGCAGTTCGCGCCGGATCATCGCATAGATCTCGTTCTCGAGCGTCTCGTCGAGCGAGGCGGTCGCTTCGTCGAGGAAGAGCCAGTCGGGCTTGGCCAGCAGCGCACGGGCCACCGCGAGCCGCTGCTGCTCGCCGCCTGAGAGGCGCTGGCCCCAGAGGTCGACCTCATCGAGCCTATCAGTGAGATGACCGAGCTTGACCTTCTCCATGGCTGCCCGGATGTTGGCATCGCTGAAGGCGTTCGGCTCTGCGGGGTAGGACAGCACCGACCGCAGGGACCCCTGCGGCAAATAGGGCCGCTGCGGCAATAGCAACATGGTCTGGCCGGCGGGCGCCGCTACCTTGCCCTTGCCGAAGGGCCAGATGCCGGCAAGCGCCCGGAACAGGGTCGACTTGCCGGAGCCCGAGGGACCGACGACCAGCGTCGAATGACCCGCAGGCAGGGTCAGGTCGGATGCGTTCACGATCGGCTGGCCATTCGGCAGGGTGAGCGACAGCGTCTCGATCGTCGTGTCCGTGCCGGCCGTCTGCGCGATGTCGATCCCGGCGTCTGCGCCGCCGGCGCCCCGCGCTTCCGCCTGGGCGATCGCAGCCTCGAAGGTGGTGAGGCGGTTGATCGAGGCGACATAGGAGGCGATCGACTGGTAGCGGTCGATGAAGAACGACATCGCCGTCTGCACCCGGTCGAAGGCCGAGGCGACCTGGGTCATGATGCCGAGCGTGATCTTGCCCGAGAAGTAATGCGGCGCGAGCAGGATGTAGGGCACGACGACATTGGCTTGCGCGAAGGACAGGGTGAAGGTCGTCAGCCGCACCCGCGCCCAGACCAGCCGGTAGAAGTTCTGGACGATGTCGCCGAAGCGTTCGGTGAGGTGGCGCTGCTCGGAGGTCTCGCCGCGCATCAGGGCGATCTGCTCGGAATATTCGCGCAGGCGGGCCAGCGAATAGCGGAAATTCGCCTCGCGCCGCTCCTGTTCGAACTCCAGGCCGATCATCGGCCGGCCGATGAGATGGGCGATCCAGGTCGCGGCGACCGAATAGATCAGCGCCATCCAGAAGATGAAGCCGGGAATGCTGATCTCGGTCCCCGGCACGACGCTGGCAACCGGGATCGACCAGAGGATGATCGAGAACGAGACCAGCGTCGATACCTGCGTCAGCAGCGGCAGGGCGAAGCTGTAGGTCTGGTTGACGAAGGCGCGCGTGTCTTCGGCGATACGCTGGTCGGGGTTGTCGGCGGTGTGGGCGAGCGAGACCCGGTAGTGATTGGCGTTGCGCAGCCAGGCCGCGCTGAAGCTCTCCGCCATCCAGCGGCGCCAGCGGATCAGGAGCGTGTAGTTGGCGATCATCTCGATCAGGTTGGAGATGACGAATATCGCGGCCCAGACGCTGAAGACGTAGATCAGCTGATACCAGAAGGTCGCCGCGTCCTTCTCCTGGATCGCGTTGTAGAAATCGCGGTTGAAGAAGGAAAGGCGCAGCGAGATGCCGACCTGGATCTGGTTGAGCACCACGAGGAAGACCAGCAGCGCGATGCCGAGGCGGCCCGTGCCGATCGAGAAGGGCTTCACCGGCCAGAGCTGCGCCGTGGTCGCTTCCGGCGCCTCGAAATAGGGCGAAGCCAGCCGGGCGATGCGCCGGATCGCCGGGATGAACGAGATCGCATAGACGAGGATGCCGAAGACGGCGATCGTCGTCGGCAGGCTCGCCGGCGGTGCAATCGCCTGCCAGCCGGCCGGCCAGAAGCCGACTTGCGCCAGCACCGCGCCGGCACCGGTCGCGACGTATTCCACCGCGAAGATGACCGAGAAGATTTTCAGGAAGGTGCTGATCTCGGTAGCCCGGAACGTGGCGAATGCCAGCAGCAGGCCGACGGCGCCGAGGCCGAGGATGCCGTGGCTGCCGCTTTGCTGGCCGACCACGAGCGCGATCACGGCAAGCGCGGCGACGGCGAAACTCAACAGGCGCATGGCATCGTCCTTGTCGGGGAATCAGCGCGGGAGACGCGCTGCCTAGTAGAAAGCGTTGTAGATCAGCCCTGCGCACAAAAAAGGCCCGGCTCAAGTCCGGGCCGCGCTTTTTCAGCGTTTTGTGATGGGCTTCAGTCCTTGTCGACCGAATAGGCGCCTGCGCCGGCCGCGAACAGCACGAGGAAGCCGCCGGCCACGGCAAGGTTCTTCATGAACAGGAGCTGCTGCATCGGCTGTGCCCAGTTCATGTGGAACAGCACCGAGGCCACGATGGTGAAGGCGAACAGGGCGAGGGCGACGAGGCGGGTCTTGAAGCCGACGACGATCATCAGGCCGCCGATCAGCTCGACGATGATGACGAGTGGCAGCAGGATGCCGGGCACGCCGGCCGAGGCCATGTAAGCTTGCGTGCCGGCATAGCCGCTGATCTTGGACCAGCCGGCGAGCACGAACATCAGGGCGAGCAGGATGCGGCCGATCAGCTTGGCGGCATCGCCCAAAGCAGGGTTGTTCATGAAAGGGACCCCCGAAAGCAGAGCGCGGCAGGATGCCGCACCAGCTGCGATCTAGGGCCTACAACCAAAGTCGATGCAAGCGCGTGGCTTCACATGCCTGTGCAAAGTCGAGCCGCCTAGGCAGCTACTCGCTTGCCGGCCTGCCCGGACGCGCGCGCTTCACCTATCGCTTCGGCGATCGAGGCGCGCACGGCCTCCCAGCTCAACGAAAACACGTGGAAGCCCTGGTCGGAGATCCGCTCTTCCGAGAAATCCTTCATCACCCGCTGGATCAGCAGGTTGAGATCCTTACGGCAGCCGTGCAGCGTCGCAAGGTCATCTGCCTCCTGCGCCCGCGACGCGATGTCGATCAGCTTGTCATTGTAGGCGCTGACCCGAACCTTGCGCCGGTTGCGGATCTGCAGCCGCAGCATCATCACGCCGGAATACGCGATGGTCAGCATCGAGATCATGAAGGTGATCTCATCGCGATAGCGCACCAGAAGGAACGGCCTGGCGCCGTCGTAATAGGCTTTTGCGCCGGCATGGATCGCCACGGACGGGCCGTTCTGTGCCGGCCGCGCGATACCCGCGGCGAGTGGTGTCCGGAAGGCGAGACGCAACTGCTCTTCGAACAGGATCCGTGTCAGTTCCTCGACGGCGGCGTCCGGCACTTTGACGCCCGCTACAAGATTGATTCCGATCGCCAGCGTCGGCGTGTCCTGCTCGGGGACTGGCGGATATCCCTGATAGGTCCCCTGGCTGATGCTGCTTTCGCTGACATAGGGCTTCACCAGTTTGATCGCTGAGGCCTGCTCGACCGGCACGAAGAAGAGCCCGTCGCCGCGTTGCTGCAGGCGCCGCATGACCTCGACAGTGGCGGGATCGCGTAGTGCCCTGACGAAGGCGATCGCGTCGATCTCGCCGCGCTCCAGTGCTGCGAAGTTGTCGTTGACGGGGCCGGCGCTGACCTTGATCTCGGCCAATGGCAGGTCGTGATGCTGCGCGAGTGCGAAGAAGTTCTGATTGCCCGAGGTGCCTTCCGGCGGAAGGGCGAGGCGCTTGCCGGCAAGATCCCGCAGGCTCCGGATGCCGGACGAGCGGCGCGCGATCAGCTGGAAATGTTCGCGCGCAACGACTGCGACGGCCCTGACGGTCGGCGCGGTCATGATGTCGGCCTGCACCGAGGCGAGGGCCGCCTTGCCGTCGGCAACCAGGCGCGCATTCGTCGCCGAGCCGTCGGTATGTACGATCTCGAGGCGGATGGTCTTCGACTGCGTCGCGACAAGATCGCGGACCTCGCCCATCAGCTGATCGACATTGCCGCCCTTTCCGCCAACTGCGACCGACAGGATGGTGGGCGGGGCGTCTCGGAAGGCGTACCAGCCGCTCGCGGCCGCGGCCGCTACCGCCAGGAAGCCGATCATGGCGTAGACGCCGACAATCACAGCAGACCGCCGAACCATTGATGATCTCCGCTCCGCCCGTCGCGCGGGTATGCCTCATTGTGGCGCGCGATGGCGAAAGGCCGGCCCGACTCACGGGGAGCGGGATAGTCGTGCGATGTCTGCAGTTGGAAGAACCTTGCGGCAGCTGGCAAGATTGTCCGGGTCGATATCGCCAGGATCTTGGGTGATGTGACGAAAAAGGCCCGGCTTGCGCCGGGCCTTCCATAGTTGAGCCTGGTGGCCTGGATCAGAAGTCCATGCCGCCACCGAAACCGGGCTTGCCCGGTTTCGGCAGTTAATGTCTGGGGCGTCTGGACTTCCTCAGAAGTCCATGCCGCCCATGCCGCCGCCGCCCATCGGGGGCATCGGGGCGTCCTTCTTCGGCGTCTCGGCGATCATCGCCTCGGTGGTGATCAGCAGGCCGGCGATCGAAGCCGCGTCCTGGATCGCCGTGCGCACGACCTTGGTCGGGTCGATGATGCCGGCCTTGACCAGATCGCCGTACTCGCCGGTCTGGGCGTTGTAGCCCCAGGCGTAGTCCTTCGACTCCAGCAGCTTGCCGATCACGACCGCGCCGTCACCGCCGGCGTTGTCGACGATCTGGCGGGCCGGAGCAGCGATCGCCTTGCGGACGATCTCGACGCCGGTCTTCTGGTCGTCGTTCTGGGTCTTGATCGACTTGACCGAGTTCAGGGCGCGCAGCAGGGCGACGCCGCCGCCCGGCAGGATGCCTTCTTCCACCGCAGCGCGGGTGGCGTTCAGGGCATCGTCGACGCGATCCTTCTTCTCCTTGACCTCGACCTCGGTCGCGCCGCCGACGCGGATGACCGCGACGCCGCCGGCGAGCTTGGCCAGACGCTCCTGGAGCTTCTCACGGTCGTAGTCCGAGGTGGTCTCCTCGATCTGCGCCTTGATCTGCGCAACGCGGCCCTCGATGTCCTTCTTCTTGCCGGCGCCGTCGATAATCGTGGTGTTCTCCTTCTCGATGCGCACCTTCTTGGCGCGGCCGAGCATCTGGAGCGTCACGGTCTCGAGCTTGATGCCGAGGTCTTCCGAGATCATCTGACCGGCGGTCAGGATCGAGATGTCCTCGAGCATGGCCTTGCGACGATCACCGAAGCCCGGAGCCTTGACGGCTGCGACCTTCAGGCCGCCACGGAGCTTGTTGACGACGAGCGTGGCCAGAGCCTCGCCCTCGACGTCCTCGGCGATGATCAGCAGCGGCTTGCCGGTCTGCACGACGGCCTCGAGGATCGGCAGCATCGCCTGGAGCGACGACAGCTTCTTCTCGAAGATGAGGATGTAGGGGTCCTCGAGCTCGGCGACCATCTTCTCGGCGTTGGTGATGAAGTAGGGCGAGAGATAGCCACGGTCGAACTGCATGCCCTCGACGACGTCGAGCTCGGTCTCGGCGGTCTTGGCTTCCTCGACGGTGATGACACCCTCGTTGCCGACCTTCTGCATCGCGGTCGAGATCATCTTGCCGACCGACTCGTCGCCGTTCGCCGAGATGGTGCCGACCTGCGCGACTTCCGCGTTCGAGGTGACCTTCTTCGAGTTCTTCTTGAGGTCGGCGACGATGGCCTCGACGGCCAGGTCGATGCCGCGCTTCAGGTCCATCGGGTTCATGCCGGCCGCAACCGACTTGGCGCCTTCACGGACGATCGCCTGGGCGAGCACGGTGGCGGTGGTGGTGCCGTCGCCGGCATGGTCGTTCTGGCGCGAAGCGACTTCGCGGACCATCTGAGCGCCCATGTTCTCGAACTTGTCGGCGAGCTCGATCTCCTTGGCGACGGTGACGCCGTCCTTGGTGATGCGCGGGGCGCCGAACGACTTCTCGATCACGACATTGCGGCCCTTGGGACCCAGCGTGACCTTCACGGCATTGGCGAGGATGTCCACGCCGCGCAGCATCTTGTCGCGGGCGTCGGTGGAAAAGCGAACTTCTTTGGCAGCCATGAGACTACTCCTGATTGAACTCTACGGACGGGTGGGCGCCTGGCTGCTCAGCCGACGATGCCCATGATGTCGGATTCCTTCATGATCAGGAGATCCTGGCCGTCGATCTTGACCTCGGTGCCGCTCCACTTGCCGAAGAGGACGCGATCGCCCTTCTTGACATCGAGAGCAACCAGCTTGCCGGCGTCGTCGCGGGCGCCGGGGCCGACTGCGACGATCTCGCCTTCCTGGGGCTTTTCCTTGGCGGTATCGGGGATGATGATGCCACCCTTGGTCTTCTCTTCGCCATCAAGGCGACGGACCACAACGCGGTCATGCAGCGGACGGAACTTCATGGTTCTGTCTTCCTCTCGGTCTTATTCTGGACGGGCTCGAATTTGCCCGTGAAAGGGGTCTGTTAGCAGTCTCACCGAGTGAGTGCTAACCGACGTGGCGGAGATAGGCCCGAGGGCTGCCGGAGTCAAGGAATCCGCTGCGTAAAAGGTGAACGCGATGACTGCCGCCATCTGCCCTGCTGCGGCCGGACACTAAACCCGCTATCGTGGCGGGATGACGACGCCAGTCCCTGATCTCCCTCTCGACGACATCGCCCGTTCCTGTGTGGTGCTGCATGTCCGCATGACGGCACGCGCCGTCACCCGCGCCTATGACGAGGCGATGCGGCCGAGTGGCTTGAAGATCACCCAGTTCGTTCTGCTCTCGGCGCTTTCGACCGGCGCCTGGCGCTCCGTCACCGAGCTCGCCGACCGCTTCGCGCTGGAGCGGACCTCGCTGACGCGCAACCTGCAACTGCTTGCCGCCGAGAAGCTGATCGAGCCGGTCGACTGCAAGGGCAGGGCGCTGACATATGCCGTGACGCAGAAGGGCCGCGCCGCGATCGAGGCGGCGATCCCTTACTGGCGCGCGGCGCAGGACAGGATCGAGGGCGGGCTCGGCCAGGAACGCTGGAGCGAGACGCGCGACAGTCTCAAGGCAATCCGGCGGGCGGCGAGGGAAGTCGGCTGATCTCGCACCGGCCGGCTTGACCGCTATCCCGCTCCATCTCTATCGTGCATCTACACGATAGAGATGGAGTGCAGCCGTGTCCCGTGAGGTCGGAGTCGTCAGTCGTGATGTCCTGCTGGCGGAGGACGGCGCATCCTTCCTGCGCGGGATGATCGAGGGACGCCATCCCGGCCCGCCCTTCGCCGATGCGATGGATTTAGACATCGCCGAGGTCGAGGAGGGCCGGGTGGTCTTCGTCGGCACGCCCTCGCCGCGCTTCTTCAACCCGCTCGGGACGATCCACGGCGGCTGGACGGCGACGATCCTCGATTCCGCCATGGCCTGCGCCGTGCATTCGACGCTGCGGGTCGGCGAGGGCTACACCACGCTGGAGATGAAGCTGAACTATGTCCGCCCGGTCATGCCTGCCAGCGGCCCGGTGCGCTGCGAGGGCAGGCTGATCCATCGTGGCGGTTCGGTCGCGACCAGTGAAGGCAAGCTGGTCGACGCAGCAGGCAAGCTGTTGGCGCACGGCACCGAAACCTGCATGATCTTCGGCAGCAAGCGCTGAATGTTGCTCAAGCGATGCGATAGGCGCCCGGACTCACGCCCATCACCCGCTTGAAGCGGCGGTTGAAGGTTGAGAGGTCGCCGAAGCCGCAATCGAAGGCGATGCCCGCGACCGGCAGCGTGGTCCGGCGCAGCAGCACGGCCGCCCGGTGGAGACGCGTGCGCAGCACATATTGATGCGGCGTCATACCGACCAGGGCCCTGAAGGTGCGCAGGAAGTGGTAGGGGCTCATCGCCGCCTGCCGCCCCAGCTCATCGATCGAGAGAGCGTCCTCGCAATGCGCTTCGATATGGCGCAGCGCCCGCGTGATCCGGCGTTCGTCGCGGGCGCTCGGGGTATCGATCGCGGGTTTTGCGCCTGACAGCACGCTCGCCACGGCGCCGCCGAGGCGCAGCGCGGTTTCCTCCAGCCTCTCGGGCTCGTCCGCGGCGATTTCCGCTTCGGCGACGACACTGGCGAGCACGGGCAGCGCCGGCAGATGCGGCTGCGCGAAGTCCAGCCGCCGGGCGCCCGGAACGGCCGCGACGATGCCTTCGAGCCAGGCCGGCTCGAACTGGAAGGCGAGGCAGCGGTCGCCGGTCGCATGCTCATGGCCGCATTCGAAGCAGGCGCCGCGATTGCCGAGCAGCAGCGCCCCCGGCGCGAGCACGGCGCTGCCTTGCGTCGAGCGATAGCGGAACGAGCCGCTGCGGACGATGGCGATGCAGTGCTGCGGGTGTGCTTCCTCGAAGGCGCTGTCGTCCGGGCCGGCCGTGCAGACGATGTCGCTGACCCGCCAGCCGGGGCCTGATGCCAGGAGATGGGCGGTCGCTGTCATGGTTCGCGAGTTTAGCAGTTTTTCCCAAGCGTGGCCCGAGGCTCCGGGTCTAGCTGGACACCAACTTGGTCCAGACGGAGCCCGATCATGACAGCAGCGCCATCGACGCTGGCCGATGCCCTCATCGCGACCGGGCCGGAGCCTGAACTCGCCGGCCAGCTCGCCCTCTACGGCCAGTTCGTCGGCGCCTGGACGATGGCTGCCGTGATGCACACCGATGACGGCCAGCGCCATGAGGCCAAGGGCGGGATCCATTTCGGCTGGGTACTCGGCGGGCGCGCCGTGCAGGATGTCTGGGCGCTGCCGGGCTTCTTCCACGGCACGACGCTACGCATCTACGACCCCGGCCAGGATGCCTGGCACATCCGCTGGAACGACCCGGTCAAGCAGTACTACACGCACCAGATCGGCCGCGCCGAGGGCAACGACATCGTCCAGCACGGCAGGCTGGACGACGGCACAGCGATCCGCTGGCGCTTCACTGAGATCACTCCGGATTCGTTCCACTGGATCGGCGACCGCTCGCGCGATGGCGGCGGGAGCTGGCAGGTCCAGGCCGATTTCCGCGCCAAGCGCATCACAACCTGACAGGAGGACGACCATCATGTTCGATCACATCTCTATCGGCGTTCGCGAGCTTCCGCGTACGAAACGCTTCTACGACGCGACGCTCGGCGCGCTCGGCTATGGTTGCCTCACTGCCGACGAGAGCTCGCTCGGTTATGGCAAGGGGAGCGTCGGGCTCTGGATCGGCGCGGTCTCGGCGCCGGTGCCGCCGGACCGCGACTCCAATCTGCACTTCTGTCTCGTCGCGCCGACACGCCAGAGCGTCGACGCTTTCCACGCGGCGGCGCTCGCGGCGGGCGGCACCGACAACGGCAAGCCGGGCCTGCGCGAATCCTATGGCCCCGACTATTACGCCGCCTTCGTCGTCGACCCCGACGGCTACCGGCTGGAGGCCTATTGCGGCAAGCCGGCCTGAGGCGCTCGCAGCAGGGCTAATGCTCGGGCGGCAGGTCGTGCGCAGCCCATTGGCTGCGCGGGATCGCCGCGCCGACGCGGAACTGGAAGCCGGCGACCTTGCCGTTCGCCGCCGTCTCGCAGCGGAACCGTAGGCTGTACCATTGCTTGCGGCTGCGGAAGGCGGCGCCCTCGGCTTCGAGGGCGCCCTTGGTCAGCTTCGTGCTGGCCATAGCATAGGCGACGACGCGATCCGGCTCGAACTCCGCCTTCCAGGCATGGATCTGGCTCATCGCCTCGAGATTGCAAAGCTGCTCGATGCGCTCGCTCGCCTCGAGCGTCTTCAGCGCCTCACGCGCGCCGCGGCTGCGCGGATTGGCCAGCACGCTTTCAGAATGCAGCGTCCGGGCGGTGATCATCGCTGGCGGCTCGGCCGGTGGTGGAACGGGCCGGCTGGCTGGCTTTTCCGGCTGCGTAGTGGGGGGAGCCGGCTGCGGAGGTGACGCGATCTCGGCTAGGGGAGGAGCGGGCGCCTGGGCCGGAGCGGGAGGCGCCAGCGACTCCGGCGCAACCATTTCGACCTCGATGCTCGTCTCGATCGGCGGTGTGAAGCTGCTGAGCGTCCGGATGGCGAGGAGGAGGCCGAACAGGAGATGGACACAGAGCGCGGCGGGAAGGCCGGGTTCGCGCAGGACGCGAGCAGCGGTGCCGGCGCGCTGCATGCTTCGGTCAATCGCAGTCGGACAGGAATGCAAGCATGGCGGGCGGTCTCTCCCTTCGCATTGCCTCGTGCAGAAGCCGACCAAGCCGGCGAATTCGTGGCGACGATCAGCGCCGGCTGACGGCGAGGGCGCCGGCGACGATCAGGACCGCACCGGCATAGGTGGTCCAGAGCGGCACTTCGCTGAAGACGAACCAGCCGAGCAGGCTCGCCCAGACCAGCGCCGTGTACTCGATCGGCGCCAGCCGCGAGGCCGGCGCCCGGGCGAAGGCCGAGGTCAGCGACAGATGCCCGGCGACGCCGAGCGCGCCGGCAGAGAGATAGGTGGCGAGGTCGCCACCACTCATCGGCTGGAAGACGTACCAGGCCGGCCAGGCCAGGCAGAGCGCCGGCCCGGCGTTCTGGAACAGCACGATGATCGCCGGATGCTCCTTCACCGCGATCGTGCGCAGCAGGATCAGGTTGAAGGCGTAGGAGATCGCCGAGACCAGCGCCGCGGCGACGCCGAGCTCGGCACCGGTGACGCCGCCCTGCAGGCGCGGCCAGACCATCACCAGCATGCCGGCGAGGCCGAAGCCGAGCGCCTGCAGGATGCGGCCGTCGAGCCGTTCCTTCAGGATCAGCGCTCCGAGCAGGGCGACGAAGACCGGGGCGAGGAAGGAGAGCGTCAGCGCCTCCGCCAGCGGCAGCACCGAGATCGAATAGAAGAAGCTGCCGGCGGTGACGATGACCAGCGGGATGCGGATGCTGTTGCCGATCAGGCTCGTGCGCGTCGGCCGTGCCGGCCGCGAGACCGCGACGACGACGATCGCGCAGACGGCGCCCGCGGCAAAGCGCATGAACAGCGCCAGCAGGAACGGGTGCTGCTGCATCTGCGCCTTGATCACCGCATCCATCGCGGTGAGCAGCGCGATGCCGAGAACCGCCCGCAGCGCGGTATTGAGATTCATGACTGCGCCGGGGCGAGCGGCTTGCGGAAATGGTATTCCCAGGTCGAGGAGATGTCGGCGAGATAGCGCTCGCCCGGCCAGCGCACGAAGCCGAGCTTCTCGTAGAAGCGGTGGCCGCGGGCGAACTTGCTGTCTGACCACAGCATCATCTCGCCATAGCCGCCGGCTTCAGCGAAGGCGAGGGTGCGGGCGAACAGGGCCTGCGCCAGCCCGCTGCCGCGCTGGCTCGGATCGGCATAGACCTTGAACAGCTCGACCGCATTCTGGTCCGGCACCGGCACGACGGCGATCGAGCCGGCGATGCGCCCGCCCGGCCCATCCGCGACCCAGAGCTTGCCGCCCTTTTGCGCATAGTGGCTGGCGGGGCGGCGCAGCTCCGGGAATTCCGACCAGTCGAACCAGCAGTTCGGATATTCGGCGAAGGTCGCGGCGATCAGGGTGGCGAGCGGCTCCGAATCGGCGTCGGTGGCGTCGCGAAGGGCAGGCAGGGCGGTCATGATCGATCGCTTAGGGCCAATCCGGTCTGCTGCAAAGATGGGGCGCTCGCGCTCCTGCCATGCCGTTATCGCAGCAATGCGAGAGCGGCGTCGCTGGTCAACTTCAATGCCGCCGCTGCAAGCAGCAGATAGCAGGCGAAGAACAGTCGTTTCTGGTCGAGCCGCTCGTGCAGCCAGCGGCCGATCCAGACGCCGATCGGCGCTGCCGGCAGCAGCGCGAGCGCAGCCCAGAGCGCCTGCGGCTGCTTCAGGCCGAGCGCCAGATAGGGTGGCAGCTTCAGGATGTTGCCCAGCATGAAGAAGGCGATGGTCGTGCCGACGAAGGCGGTCTTGGAAAGCCCGCGTGCCAACAGATACATCGCGACCGGCGGGCCGCCGGCATGGGCGACGAAGGTGGTGAAGCCCGAGGCCGTCCCGGTCAGCAAGGCCAATGGCGGCGAGACAGGAAGCTGGCCGGCAGGCGCGGTCCGGCCGCGCAAGAACCAGTGTGCCGTGAAGGCGAGAGTGATGACGCCGATGATCAGCGTGACGATGCGGGCGTCGACGACGAGGAATACCGCATAACCGATCGCGATGCCGACGATCAGGCCGGGGATCAGCCAGGCGAGGTCCGGCTTCGACCAGGTCGAGACACCGAAGCTGCCGATGGCGACAAGGTCCATCGCGGCGATCAGCACCGCCACCATGATCGCGCCCTGCAGGGGATCGACGACGAGCGCCAGCAGCGGCACGCCGAGGATGGCGAGGCCGCCACCGAAGGCGCCCTTGCCGATGCCCATCAGCAGGGTCGTGGTCCAGCCGACCAGGTAGAAGATCGGATCGCTCGGCATAAGCTCAGTCTGTCGCCAAGGCGCAGAGCGAGGCTGCGCCAGTTTCCGCTTGGACGGGCGGGGTTTGGCGGCTAGGCGGGATCAGCGCAGTCATGCGCGGCCGGTGCTGAGTCGGCTTGCCCCTTTGCGATGGCGTCATGACCGTACTCCTGCCCTTCGTGATCAATGCCGGGCTGAACTTCGTCCTCGGGCTGCTCATCGCCTATTTCCTCGGGCCCGCCGAATTCGGCCGCTACGCCATCGGTGCGGCGATGCTCGTGCTGCTCAACACCGCGCTGCTCGACTGGATCAGGCTCTCGGCTGTCCGTTTCTACTCGCAGAAGACCCGCGAGGAACAGCCGCAGATCCGGGCGACCCTCGATGTGCTGAGCGCGGGGATCACGCTCGCCTTGTGCGGCATCCTGGTCGCAGCGGTCGTCGCGGGCGTCGATTTCGGACTGCCGGTCATGCTCGTCGCCGGCTCGGTCTTGGGCGGCATCTGCGCCGGCCTGTTCGACTACCACGGCGCCATCGCCCGGGCCCGTTTCCTCGATGCCGCCTATGCCCGCCTGATCATCGTCAAGAACGTGCTCGCCTTGCTGCTGATGGTCGGCGGCGCCTGGTGGACGCGCGACGCGACGGTCGTGATGTTCGGCGGCGTCCTCAGCGCCATGGCGGCCCTGCTCGCGGTGCGGCGGGCGCTCGCGGATGGGCCGCTCGCCTGGTCGGCGGCGCGGCGCGATCTGGCATCGGACTTCGCGCGCTATGCGCTGCCGATCGTCGGCGCCAACGCGATCTATTCGCTGATCCCGCTGCTCAACCGTTCGCTGCTGGCCGACAGCAACGGCTTCGCCGAAGCCGGCTATTTCTCGCTCGCCGCCGATATGGGGTTGCGCCTGTTCGGCATGCTCGCAACGACGCTGGAGATCGTCATGCTGCGCGAAGTGCTGCGGCTCGACGAGACCAAGGGTGTGCGCGCGGCGCAGAAGCGCATCGCCGCCAATTTCGTGATCGTGCTGATGGTGTCGCTGCCGGTGGCCGCCGGCCTCTTCCTGGTCTTGCCGGCTTTCGAGGCGCTGCTCGTGCCGGCGAAGTTCCATGGCCATTTCTCCGGCTATCTGCAGCTGCTTCTGCCGGGCCTCGTCGCGCTCGCTGTCTTCGCCGCCGGCATCTACCCGGTCTTCCTGCTCGGCAAGCGCACGGGCCTGGTGACGCTGGCGGCCCTCGCAGGTCTGCTCGTCAACCTTGCTCTGGTCTTCGCCGCCGGCGCGCTCGGTCCGGAACGCTATGCGCTCGGCCAGACCCTCAGCTTCCTCGTGGTTCTCGCCATCACCGGCTGGGTCGGCCTGCGCTCGCTCCCGGTCTCCCCGAACTGGCGCGAGATCGGCATCATCATCGCGGCGGTCATTGCCATGGCGATCGTCGTCTGGCCGCTCTCCGGCCGGCTCTCTCCTCTGCCCGAACTGCTGCTGCAGGGCACGCTTGGTCTTGCCGTCTATGGCGGGCTGATGCTCGCCTTCGACGTGGCCCGCTGCCGGACGCTGTTGCGGCTCTGGCTCGCCATGCGCAAGAGTCGGCGCTGATGGGGGGCGTGAACCGGGCGTTTACCGCGTTTGCTCGGGGATCGCTAAGGTTAACCCCGGGAAGTTGAGCGATCAGGCCGGTTCCGGGGCTGATAGAGTCAACGATTCACCATTCATTTCAACGCATCGCCTCACGCTTCAAGCCTGTTGCGTAAAGAGAGTTGCGTCATGCGTCCGCTCTATCTCGTTCCCTTTGCCGCGCTCGGCTGCGTGCTGTTGTCGGGCCAGGTCTATGCCGAGACCTATTGGCGCCCGGCCGATCCCATGGTCACGCATTCGGCCGGCCGCGGGCAATATGGCGGCGGCTTCATCGAGATGATGATGACTGGCCAGGACCCGACCGACTATGGCCGGGGCGGGGCGGTCTACAACCGCCCGCAGCGCGGCGCCTATGGCCAGCAACCGGCGATGCGCCGGCTCTCCGACTACGAGGCGCCGGTGCCGATCCAGGGCGATCCGATGGAGCCGCGCCGCGAACGCCGCTCGGCCGCGCTCGGCGAGCCGATCCCGGCGGAGCGGCCGATCGCGCGCACCCTCGACCCGCGCTTCCAGAAGCAGGAAGTCGCCTATGACGGGCCGCACAAGCCGGGCACCATCGTTATCGATACGCCGCGCCGCTTTCTCTTCCTGGTCCAGCCCGGCGGCCGCGCTCTGCGCTATGGCATCGGCGTCGGCCGCCCCGGCTTCGAATGGGCCGGCATGAAGGCGATCACCCGCAAGGCGGAATGGCCGAGCTGGACGCCGCCGGCCGAGATGCTGAAGCGCCGTCCCGATCTGCCGCGCTTCATGGCCGGTGGTCCGGAGAACCCGCTCGGCGCGCGCGCCCTCTATCTCGGCTCCTCGCTCTATCGCATCCATGGCACCAACGAGCCGAACACGATCGGCCAGGCCGTATCCTCCGGCTGCATCCGGATGAACAACGAGGATGTTGTCGATCTCTACGAGCGCGTCCGCGTCGGTGCCAAGGTCTTCGTGATCTGAGACCGGCCGCACCCGTCCGACAAGAAAGGCCCGCCTGTCGCCAGGCGGGCCTCGTCGTTTCAGCGGACCATGTCAGGCCTCAGGCCCAGTCGTCGTCGCCGCCGCCGCCCATGCCGTCATCGTAGCTGCCATCGTCGTAGTTGGCGTCCTGATAGGTCGGCTCCTGATAGGCCTGCTGCGGCTCCGCCGCCGGCTGCTGGTCAGCCGCCGTCTGCGTGTTCTGGGCAGCTTCGTCGTTCTGCCCGGTGTCCTTGTTCTGAGCGGTGCTCGCTTCGGCCGGCTTGGTCTCGCTTGCGGCGCTCTTGTTACCGCCGAGCGCGTTCATCAGCATGTTGCCGGCGACCATGCCGCCGGCGACGCCGGCTGCCGTCGTCAGCGCGCTCGCCATGAAGCCGCCGCCTCGGGCCGGAGCCTGGGGTTGGGCTGCCTGGTTCTGCCAGGTGCCGGGGGCGGGAGCCGCCCCCATGCCTTGCTGCGGGGCCATGCCCTGCTGCGGCGCTGCAGCCTGGCTGCCCCAGGGCGGCGACGCCGGCTGCGGCGCGGCGCGCTGCGGGAAGGACGGCACAGAGCCGGAGCGGGCCGGCTGGCTCGCGCCACCGCCGAAGATGCCCGACAGGAAGCCGCCGGACTGCTGCGACGGAGCAGGAGCGGGCGGCTGGCTGCGCAATTGCTGGATCTCGGCCTGCAATTGCTCGATCTGGCCCTGCAGGCTGGTGAGCGCCTGCTCCTGGATGTAGACCGACTGCGCCATCGCATAGACGGCATAGGGCTGCTCGCGCAGTCTGTCGGCGATGAAACGTTCAGCCTCGGGGTCGCGCGGCTGGTTTTCCGCCTGACGCAGGCGATCGAAAATCCCGGCGATCACGTCGCGTTCTTGCGGCGTCATCGTCATCTCCTCTCATGGTGGACAAGGCGGTCGCCCTGTCGCTCCGAAAGGTGGTGACGGCTTATGACGCTATCAAGGCGAACGCCCGGCGCCTTTCTGTCGCGTCGTCAGGGAACGGGCTTCAGGCGTTACCTACGTTCACATAGGTGAAGCCGCGCGCGTGCATCTCGCCGGAGCGGTAGATGTTGCGCAGGTCGATCACGACCGGATGCCGCAGCGCCGCCTTGACCCGATCGAGGTCGAGGGCGCGGAAGGCGTCCCATTCCGTGACGATCACCAGCGCATCCGCGCCGTCGAGGCAGGAATAGGCGTCGGGCGCGTAGGCGATCTCCGGCATCAAGGACTTGGCACTGTCCATCGCCTCGGGGTCATAGGCAACGATCTCGGCGCCGGCGTCGAGGAGCGCCGTCACGATTGACAGCGAGGGCGCCTCGCGCATGTCGTCGGTGTTCGGCTTGAAGGCGAGGCCGAGGATGGCGATGCGCTTGGCCCGGACCGAGCCTCCGCAGGCGGCGATGACCTTGCGCGCCATCGCACGCTTGCGCTGGTCGTTGACCGCCACCACCGTCTCGACCAGGCGCAAGGGGCTTTCCATGTCCTGCGCGGTCTTGATCAGCGCGAGCGTGTCCTTCGGGAAGCAGGAGCCGCCATAGCCGGGGCCGGCGTGCAGGAACTTGCCGCCGATGCGGTTGTCGAGGCCGATACCGCGCGCCACCTCCTGGACATTGGCGCCGACCCGCTCGCATAGGTCCGCCATCTCGTTGATGAAGGTGATCTTGGTCGCGAGGAAGGCATTGCCGGCGTATTTGATCAGTTCGGAGGTTCGCCGCGCGGTGAACAGCAGAGGCGCCGCATTGAGGTAGAGCGGCCGGTAGAGATCCTCCATCACCTTGCGGGCGCGATCGTCCTCGGTTCCGATCACGATCCGGTCCGGGCGCTTGAAGTCGGCGATCGCGGCGCCCTCGCGCAGGAACTCCGGATTGGAGACGACGGCGAAATCGGCATCGGGCCGGGTTTCGCGCATGATCCGCTCGACCTCGTCGCCGGTGCCGACCGGCACGGTCGACTTGGTGACGACGACCGTGAAGCCGTCGATCGCCGCGACGACGTCGCGCGCCGCCTGGTGGACATAGGACAGGTCGGCATGGCCGTCGCCGCGGCGCGAGGGCGTGCCGACCGCGATGAAGACGGCATCGGCCGCCGCTACCGGCCCGGCGAGCTCGGTGGTGAAGGAGAGCCGCCCGGCACGGACATTGTTGGCGACGAGGTCGTCGAGGCCGGGTTCGTAGATCGGGATCTCGCCGCGCTTCAGGGCGGCGATCTTGCCGGCGTCGGTGTCGACGCAGGTCACCTCATGGCCGAAATCGGCGAAGCAAGCTCCGGAGACCAGGCCGACATAGCCTGAACCGATCATCGTCACGCGCATCTGGCGGTCTCATCGTCTCGTCGGCGGGCTGCCGACCGGCAGGGCGTAGCGCAAAACCGCGTCGAGGCAAATCGCAGCCGCCCGGGGCTGGAGGAGTAGCCCGATCTGGCGAAGGGACCGTGACGGCGCGGCGGCGACATGAAAAAGGGCGGCTGCGAGCCGCCCTTCTCGAAGTAGCCGACTGTCGCGGCCGCGAGCCTCAGATGTCGTCCGGGGGCAGCGGCGCGTCGGTCTCGTCGATCTGCGGCTCCCCGATTGGGTTGCGGTTCAGGACGACCACGGGAGTCCCGGTCGGGACGCGGCTGTAGAGGTCGATGATGTCCTGGTTGAACAGGCGGATGCAGCCCGACGACACCGCCTTGCCGATCGACCAAGGCTCGCTGGTGCCGTGAATGCGGTAGAGCGTGTCCTGGTTGCCCTGGTAGAGATAAAGGGCGCGGGCGCCGAGCGGGTTCTCGATGCCGCCGGCCATGCCTCCGGCCCAGCGGGCGTTCCGCTCCGGCTCGCGGGCGATCATCGCGGCGGTCGGCGTCCAGCGCGGCCACTCGGCCTTGCGGGCGACGGTAGCGCGACCGCGCCAGGACATGCCTTGCTTGCCGACGCCGATGCCGTAGCGGATGGCGCGGCCGTTCTCGCGGACGAGGTAGAGATAGCGGGCCGAGGTGTCGACCACGATCGTGCCGGGCCGCTCCGGGGTCCGATATTCCACTTCCTGGCGCAGGAAGCGCGTGTCGACCTCGTCGATATCGGTTGCCGGCAGCGGATGCCGCTCGTCGGGCCGCTCGTCATACATCGACAGGAAGGCTGCGTTCTGGTGAACCGGAGTCCGTGCTTCGTAGGGCTGCTGCGGGCCGCTGACACAGCCGGCGAGGCCGACGGGGACGAAGGCCGAGACCATCGTCAGGAAGCGGCGGCGGGAACAGGCGGTGGCGGCGTCGGGCAGGTGGGCGGACATGACTCGGCTCTTGGATTGGGCGGCGGCTGGCAGCGAAAACAGGCGAATTGCCGACAAGTTCCAATGATCCTCGCCGGCTGGTCCTTTTCAATTCACGGTCTCGCGTGGCGCCGGGGTGAACAGCATGTGGCGAAATTGTGGCCGACGCAGAGCGTGGCCGGAATGCCACAGTGCGACATGCCGTACCTGCATGTCGCACTGGCTGCCACCCTGTGTAGGTAGTTGCTCATATATGCAGCTGAAAGGCGAGGAGTTGCCGAGTTTTACCGCAGTTTCCCAAGGGAAGTCGGGCTGTCTTAAACGGCCTTTAACCACTACCGGCAAAGCTTTTTAAGCCTTGTGGGCTTCGGTGCCGGGTCATGCCGAACGTTTAAGTGCGGGTCAGTCTTCGATCGCGCAGAAAAGTACGAGCAAGAATATGAAATCGATCCGCTTCAAGGTGCTGGCGATGCTGGGGATCGTCGCCGCCGGTGCGATCCTTTCCGCAGTCCTGAGCCTCTACGCATTGTCACGTTCCGGCGACCTCAACGCGCGTTCCGACGTTCAGGGCGAGATCGCGTTGCTCACCGAGCGGCTCAACACGCAGGTCTTCGCCGTGGTGATGGATTCCCGCGGCATCTACATGTCGAAGGACGCCAAGGAGGCGGAGGCTTTCGCCAAGCCGAAGGAGGCGCGCTTCCCGGTGATGCGCAAGCTTGCCGCCGACCTGGTTGCGCTCGTGCCGGCCCAGGAGCGCGAGACCGCGCTCAAGCTGCAGAAGCTGGTCGAGGAGTTCATAACTTTCCGCGGCGAGCTGATTCGCCTCGGTCGCGAGGTCTCGACCGCGGCGGCCAATCAGCAGGGCAACAACGATCAGAACCGCGCCAATCGCAAGGCGTTGAACGACCAGCTCGTCGCCTTCGGCAAGCGCAACGAAGATGTCGGGAACCGGCTCTCCGAAGAGGCCGCTGCCTTCACGCGCCAGGTTCAGTGGATTCTCCCGTCAGTGCTGTTCGCCGCCCTGCTGGCTTCGGTCGCCGCGGCTCTTCTGTTCGCACAGCGTTCGATCACGCGTCCGCTGCTCGATCTCAGCGCGAGCATGAGCCGCCTCACCGCTGGCGAGACCGCGATCACGGTACCGCATACCAAGCGGCAGGACGAGGTCGGCGACATGGCGCGGTCCGTGGCGGTCCTGCGCCAGAGCACCGAGCAGGTCGCGCTGCTGCAGGAGCAGGAGCGATCCGCCGCGGCGGACCGGATTCGCTCCGCCGACGCGATGTCCGTGGTGGTGTCGGATGTCGGCGAGGTCGTCGCGGCAGCGGCGGCGGGTGATTTCTCGGCGCGGCTCAAGGTCGAGGATGCCGACGAGCAGATGCAGAAGCTCGTTGCCGGCATCAACGAGATCAACGCCGTGGTCGACGGCGCCACCACCGAATTCGTCGATGTGCTGCAGGCGCTCGCCGCGGGTGATCTGACCCGCCAGGTGCCGACCGCCTATCGCGGGCGCTTCGCCGAGCTCAAGGACGCGGTCAACGAGACGATCGCCCGCCTCTCTGCCACGGTGTCGACGATCCAGGTGACGGCGTCGGATGTCGGGATCGCGGCGCGCGAGATCAACACGGGCGCCGACGATCTGTCGAAGCGCACCGAGGAGCAGG
>NZ_LNCQ01000059.1:201344-206192 GCF_002831785.1 Allobosea sp. FBZP-16
TGACGCTGTCGACCGCCACGGGCGGGGACGACGAGCGGACACGCTCGCTCGCCTCGTTCCGCCGCCGCGTGCAGCGCATGACCGGCCATCGTGCCTCGGATGTCGCCAAGGAGCGCGTGATGCGCGAGGTGATCATCCCGGAGACGATCACCATCCAGGAACTCGCCAACCGCATGACCGAGCGGGGCGTCGACGTCATCCGCCTGCTGATGAAGCAGGGCGCGATGCACAAGATCACCGACGTGATCGACGCCGACACCGCCCAGCTCGTGGCCGAGGAAATGGGCCACACCGTCAAGCGCGTCGCCGAATCCGACGTCGAGGAAGGCCTGTTCGACACGCCGGACACCGACGAGACCCTGGTCTCGCGCCCGGCGGTCGTGACGATCATGGGCCATGTCGACCACGGCAAGACCTCGCTGCTCGACGCGATCCGCAAGACCCATGTCGTCTCCGGCGAAGCCGGCGGCATCACCCAGCATATCGGCGCCTATCAGGTGACGACGCCGAACGGTGCCAAGGTGACCTTCATCGACACGCCCGGCCACGCCGCCTTCACGGCGATGCGCGCCCGCGGCGCCAAGGTGACGGACGTGGTCGTGCTCGTGGTCGCTGCCGATGACGGCGTGATGCCGCAGACGGTCGAGGCCATCAACCACGCCAAGGCGGCGAAGGTGCCGCTGATCGTGGCGATCAACAAGATCGACAAGTCCGACGCCAACCCGGACCGGGTCCGGTCCGAGCTGCTGCAATACGAGATCCAGGTCGAGTCGCTCGGCGGCGAGACGCTGGAGATCGAGGTCTCGGCCAAGACCGGCCAGGGTCTCGACACGCTGCTCGAAGCAATCGCGCTGCAGGCCGAGGTGCTCGACATCAAGGCCAACCCCGAGCGCGCCGCAGAAGGCACGGTGATCGAGGCCAAGCTCGACCGCGGCCGCGGACCGGTCGCGACCGTTCTCGTCCAGCGCGGCACCCTGCGCACCGGCGACATCGTCGTCGCCGGCGCCGAATGGGGCCGCGTCCGCGCGCTGATCTCCGATACCGGCGCCCAGATCAAGGAAGCGGGGCCGTCGCTTCCGGTCGAGGTGCTCGGCTTCAACGGCACGCCGGAAGCCGGCGATCGCGTCGCGGTCGTCGAGTCGGAAGCCCGTGCCCGCGAGATCACCGACTACCGCGAGCGTCAGAAGCGCGATCGGCTGGCCGCCCGCGGCGCCGGCTCGGGTGCCGGCCGCTCGTTGGCCGAGATGATGCGCGAGCTCAAGGAAGGCGCCGGCCGCAAGGAGTTCCCGCTCGTCGTCAAGGGCGACGTGCAGGGCTCGGTCGAGGCCATCGTCGGCTCGCTCGAGAAGGTCGGCAATGACGAGGTTCGCGCCCGCGTACTCTCGTCCGGCGTCGGCGCGATCACCGAATCCGACGTCACTCTGGCCCAGGCTTCGGGTGCGGTGGTGATCGGCTTCAACGTCCGCGCCCACAAGGAAGCGCGCGAAGCGGCCGAACGGGCCGGGGTCGAGATCCGTTACTACAGCATCATCTACAACCTGATGGATGATGTGAAGGACGCGATGTCGGGCCTGCTGGCACCGACCCTGCGCGAGACCATGCTCGGCAATGCGCAGATCCTCGAGATCTTCAACGTCTCGAAGGTCGGCAAGATCGCCGGCTGCCGCGTCACCGACGGCACGATCGAGCGCGGCGCCAATGTCCGCCTGATCCGCGACGGCGTCGTGGTTCACGAAGGCAAGCTCGCCCAGCTCAAGCGCTTCAAGGACGACGCCAAGGAAGTGGTCGCCGGCCAGGAATGCGGCATGTCCTTCGAGAACTACCAGGACATGCGCGCTGGCGACGTGATCGAGTGCTTCCGCGTCGAGGAGATCAAGCGCAGCCTCTGACAGGCACGCTTGCTCCCGGATGTTTTGAGATGGCCGGGCTTTCGCCCGGCCATGACGTTTCAAACCCGTCCATCCGGTCCGATCCCGGAGAACGAGAACCATGGCAAAGAAACCAAACACTCAGGGCTCCGGGCCCTCGCAGCGGCAATTGCGTGTCGGCGAACTGATCCGGCATGCGCTGGCGGAGATGCTGGCGCGCGGCGACATCCATGACGATGTGCTGGCGAAGCACGTCATCACCGTGCCCGAGGTCCGGCTCTCGCCCGATCTCAAGCTCGCGACCTGCTACATCATGCCTCTCGGCGGCCAGGACGTCGCGGCGGTGCTGAAGGCCCTCGACGGGCACAAGCGCCATATCCGCGGCGAGATCGCCCATCGGGTGAACCTGAAATATGCGCCGAACGTCCGCTTCCTGCAGGATGAGAGCTTCGCCGAGGCCGAGCGCATCGATGCGCTGCTCTATTCCGACAAGGTGCGCCAGGACATCCTGAAGCAGCCGCTGCGCATCGACCAGGGCACGGACCAGGACCAGCAAGACAAGCATCATGACGACGACTGACGAGAACCGCCCGGCAGAGGCGGATGGCGGCCGGCCGCCGCGGCCCAAGAAGCGCGACGTGCATGGCTGGGTCGTGCTCGACAAGCCGATCGGGATGACCTCGACCCATGCGGTCGCCGTGGTGAAGCGCGCCTACAACGCCAAGAAGGCCGGGCATGCCGGCACGCTCGATCCCCTCGCCTCGGGCCTTCTGCCGATCGCCCTGGGCGAAGCGACCAAGACCGTCCCCTTCGTGATGGACGGGCGCAAGGCCTATGAGTTCACCGTCGCCTGGGGCTCGCAGACCGATACGGACGACACTGAGGGCAAGGTCGTCGCGACCTCCGAGCTCCGGCCGGACGAGCCGGCGATCGCGGCCTTGCTGCCGCGCTTCACCGGCACGATCCAGCAGGTGCCGCCGAAGTTCTCGGCGATCAAGATCGCCGGCGAGCGCGCCTACGACCTTGCCCGTGACGGCGAGGAGGTGACGCTGGAGGCCCGCCCCGTCGAGATCACCGCGCTGCGCATCGTCCGCCATGACGGCCCGACCACGACCTTCGAGGCCGAGTGCGGCAAGGGCACCTATGTCCGCGCCATCGCCAGGGATCTCGGCCTCGCGCTCGGCTGTCTCGGCCATGTCGCGCATCTGCGCCGCACCCGAGTCGGCCCGTTCGCGGTGACGGATGCGGCGACGGTCGAGGCGCTGCGCGACTGCGACGGCGACAGCGCCGCAGAAGCGCTGCTGCCGGTCTCGGCGGCCCTGCAGCTGATCCCGGAGATCGTGGTCCATCGCGACGCCGCGCTCCGGCTCAAGCGCGGCCAGAGCGTGCTGCTGCGCGGCCGCGACGCCCCGCTGGAGGCCGATGCCGTCTACGCGGTTAGCGGCGGCGTGCTGATCGCTACGGGCTCGATTACCCAGGGCGAGTTCGTCCCGCATCGTGTATTCAACCTGTAGAGGAGCACTCTCAAAAACACACGCATTCCGCGGTCCATTTTGTACTGAATGGAACGAACTCTTTGAAAATCGGCGCCTTTAGGGTCGATTTCGAGCCCTTTTAAAGCGAAATTTACCTGTTTCGACGGGTTCTTGAGTGCTGGCCCATATCGGCCGCCTCAAGGAGCCGTTCGTGAAGAAGCTCGCCTCGCTCTGGCTACCCATTTCCAACCGGCTCGCGATCGTCGGCCTCGCCATCTTCGCTGCCGCGATTGCGGCATCGGTGATCGTCTCGATCCGCGCCGCCGACAACGCCATGCGCGAGCGGGCTCAGGCCAGCCTGACCGTCAACATCAACCTGCTGCGGGATATCCTCAGCGCCAAGGGCGAGCCCCGGCTGGAGGGCGACAAGCTCTATTTCGGCTCGGAGCCGGTCAACGGCAACTTTGCTGCCGTCGACAAGGTCAAGGCGCTCTCCGGCGGCACCGCGACCGTGTTCATGGGCGATACGCGCGTCTCGACCAACGTCCAGAAGCCGGATGGCGGGCGTGCGGTCGGAACCAAGCTGGCGCAAGGCGCAGCCAATGACGCCGTCTTCAAGGAGCGCCGTACCTATTCCGGGGCCGCCGACATCCTCGGTGTCCCCTATTTCACTATCTACGAGCCGATCGTCCAGAAGTCGAACAATGCAGTGATCGGCATTCTCTATGTCGGCATCAAGCAGTCGGATTTCCTCACCGTCATCGACGAGATGATCCGCAACAACGTCATCGCCGGCCTCGTCATCGCCGCGATCGGCGGCGCGCTGCTGTTCTGGCTGACGCGCCGGACATTGAGGCCTCTCGGCCAGCTCAAGGATTCGATGCTGAAGCTGGCAGCCGGTGATCTCGCCAGCGAGCCGCCGAAGCTGCGCAGCGGCGACGAGGTCGCGGCCATGGCCGACGCGGTGGCCGTGCTGCGGAAGGCAGCAATCGAGAAAGCGCGGCTGGAAACCGAAGCGAGGAAGCAGTCGGAGCGCAGCGACGCCGAACGCCGCAGCAACCAGGCCGAGCGCGAGCGCACGGCTGAGCAGCAGCGCGACCACGCACGGCAACAGGAGGCGATCGTCCGCGCCCTCGCCGCCGGGCTGGAGCGCCTCGCCCACGCCGACCTGACCTGCCGGATCGAGGATGCCTTCCCGGCGGAGTACGAGCAGTTGCGGGCCGATTTCAACGAAGCCGTCGATCGCCTTTCCGCGACGGTGTCGACGATCCAGGTGACGGCGTCGGATGTCGGGATTGCGGCGCGCGAGATCAACACGGGCGCCGACGATCTGTCGAAGCGCACCGAGGAGCAGGCCTCCTCGCTCGAGGAGACCGCGGCCACGACCGAAGAGCTGGCGGCCTCGGTGAAGGCTTCGGCCCAGGGTGCGCGCCAGGCGGCGGCGGTCGCCGAGGAGGCGATGAAGGCGGCTCAGGACGGCGGCGCCATCGCCGGCGAAGCGGTCA
>NZ_LNCQ01000059.1:206202-206636 GCF_002831785.1 Allobosea sp. FBZP-16
GGCGGCGACGACCGAAGAGCTGGCGGCCTCGGTGAAGGCTTCGGCCCAGGGCGCGCGCCAGGCGGCGGCGGTTGCCGAGGAGGCGATGAAGGCGGCTCAGGACGGCGGCGCCATCGCCGGCGAAGCGGTCAGCGCCATGGCGCGGATCGAGGAGGCCTCGCGCAAGATCTCCGACATCATCCGCGTCATCGACGACATCGCCTTCCAGACCAACCTGCTGGCGCTTAACGCCGCTGTCGAGGCGGCAAGGGCCGGTGATGCCGGCAAGGGCTTTGCCGTGGTCGCGAGCGAAGTGCGCACGCTCGCCCAGCGCTCAGGCGAGGCGGCCAAGGACATCTCCGGGCTGATCTCCTCCTCCAATGCCGAGGTCGAGGCCGGGGTGAAGCTGGTGCGCCGGGCCGGCGAGTCGCTGGAGACGATCCTGGCGGCGTCGC
>NZ_LNCQ01000059.1:206646-207270 GCF_002831785.1 Allobosea sp. FBZP-16
AATCTCCGACATCATCCGGGTGATCGACGACATCGCCTTCCAGACCAACCTGCTGGCGCTCAACGCCGCGGTCGAGGCGGCGAGGGCCGGCGATGCCGGCAAGGGCTTTGCCGTGGTCGCGAGCGAAGTGCGCACGCTCGCCCAGCGCTCGGGCGAGGCGGCCAAGGACATCTCCGGGCTGATCTCCTCGTCCAATGCCGAGGTCGAGGCGGGGGTGAAGCTGGTGCGCCGGGCCGGCGAGTCGCTGGAGACGATCCTGGCGGCGTCGCGGAAGGTCACCGGCACGATCCAGGAGATCTCGGCGGCGGCGGGCGAGCAGGCCAACGGCATCGAGGAGATGAGCCAGGCGGTCGCCCATCTCGACGAGATGACGCAAGCCAATGCGGCGCTGGCCGAACAGAGCGCCGCCTCGGCGGGGGCGCTGTCGGGCCGGATCGGCGAGCTCAATACGCTGGTGGCGAGCTTCCGCACCGGCAACGCCGCCCACGGCGCCATGGCGCCTGCACCGGCCTTCGCCGGCCCGGGAACGCGTCCGGCTGCCCGGCCGGCGATGCGCGCCCCCGCACGCCCTGTCGGCGCCACGCCGCATGCCGCCGGCCCGGCGGATCGGGGGAGCGGCCAGGC
>NZ_LNCQ01000058.1:0-1873 GCF_002831785.1 Allobosea sp. FBZP-16
TCACCGGCACGAAGGAGTATGTCCGCTTCTACCAGCGCCGGCGCCCGCAGGACCGCTTTGAGACGGTTACCATCGACCTCGCGGCTGCGTGAGGGTGCGATGGCCGCTCCCCGCTTCACCAATGAGCAACTCGCCGCCGCCGCCGAGCGCGAGGTTAGGCTGCGCGAGCGAGTCTATGCCCGGCAAGTGCAGATCAAGCGCATGAGCCAGGCCAAGGCCGATGAGGAGATCGCCTTGATGAAGGCGATCGCCACCAATCTGCGAGAGCAGGCGCAGCGCGATGGCCTGTTCGGAGGCTCAGTCCAGTGAGCATTCTCCTCTCCCGCGCCCGCGACGGGCACTGCCGCTGGATCGTCTGCGAGGGCGTCAAGCCCCGTCGAGGTGAGCCGGTCGACATCTTCGGCGGCCGCCGCGTCTGCGGTGAGCCCGCGATTTGGCCGACGTCCTACTGCGCCGAGCACGTCCTGCGCGTCTACGCCGCCGCTCCGGTGGTCAAGGATCCCATCGACTTCACCAGCCGCAGCGCCCCGCCGGCGCTCGACCGCCAACCCGAGCTGACGGAGATCTTCGGATGAGCGCCTTTGATGACTTGGACGAAGGCGGCTTCACCGCGCTCGCTCCAACCGCGCCGAAATTCAAGGCGGACGTAAAGCTCTCGTTCGTCACCTTCAAGCCGACGACGCCGGCCAAGCTCCAGATCTCATTCAAGGCCGAGGTCTTGGCCGAGATCGGCGGACCGCGCTTCGAGATCGGTTGGAACGCGGTCAAGCGCCTGCTCCTGGTCAAGGCGAAGGACCAGGGGCCTTTCGAAGCGGCAAGCGCGCCACGCGGCAAGACGCTGCTGCTGCGCATGCCGCCGCCGGCCGGCATCGTCGCCAACGAGGAGGCAGTCGAGCCGGAATACTATGTCGATGCTATCGGCAAGCGCCTGCTGATCGAGGTGCCAGTTGAGTTTGGCCGACGCCTAGCGCTGCCTGCGCCGGCCCAGCCGAAACCCGATGCCCCCAAGGGAAAGCCGACGCAGATCCCGGCTGCGGAGGTCGAGGCGGGCAATCGCGAGATTTTGCGGGCGCTCGGCGTCACCGAGAATTTCCCCCGCGAGATTGGCGGAGTGAAGTTCCAGCCGGCAGAGGCTCGCAGCCTGGAAGCGCTCTATCGCGGCAAGGAGCTTACGATGGAGGCGTTGCTTGCTGCGACGCATGATCCAGAGAACGGCGATGATGACCGCGAGGTCAAAATTGTCGACGTCTGGCTCTGCAAGATGCGGCCGAAGCTCGCCGAACTTGATCTTGTCGTGAAGACCATCTGGGGCGGAAAGCGCGCGCTCGACGCCACGTCCAAGGGTATTCTGCGCGCTCTGCTGCGCGAAGCGGGAGCCCGGGTATGACCCCGCGCGAGCGTCTCCGCAGCAAGATCGCCGCCTTGCAGGCGAAGACCGAAGCCAGCGGCTGCACCGAAGCCGAGGCGATGGCCGCGGCCGCGCTGGCAGCACGCCTGATGGCCGAGCACGACTTCGACCAGGCTGAGATCGAGATGACCGAGGCGACCGCGCCCGACAACTCGACCCGGACGACGAACCGCACCACCTGGCGCGACAAGCTCTCGGCCGCCATCGCCTACTACACCAACTGCGCCATGCTGATCCGCTGCGATCGCGGCGACATCCTGTTCGTCGGCCGCGAGCCCGGGCCCGATATTGCGGCCTATCTCCGCGATGTCTGCTTCCGCGCGGTCGATCGCGACCTGCGCGAGTTCAAGGAGACGCCGTTCTACACCCGCCGCCGCAAGCTCTCGACCCGCCGGGCCGCCGCCGCTGATTTTGTCGACGGGATGGTCCTGCGCCTGATCGTCCGTCTCGCCGACCTGTTCAGGC
>NZ_LNCQ01000058.1:1883-3187 GCF_002831785.1 Allobosea sp. FBZP-16
GGTTCCGGTTGAGCTGAAGGGCCGGAAGGAGCGCTACGCCGGCGCCGGGTTGGCTGGTTGGCGCGCCGGCGCTGATGTCGGCCTGCATCACGGTGTTGGCGGCTCGGCCGCGCCTCTTGCGATCGAGGACCGGTCATGACCGTCCCGCGGATATCGCTCGCTGAACAGATCGAGGCGGTGCGCTTTGCCGAGACGCGCCAGCGGGCGCTGAACGACGGCAAAGCGATCAAGGAGCTGCGCGGCGTGCAGTTCGGCCAGCGCGATATCGAGCGCCTGAACACGGCCGCCCGCTCGCTTGAGCTCCTGAAGGAGCAGGCCGACGAGATCCGCGCCTTCCTGAAGCTGCCGGCCGATGCCCGCGAGGCCGTGCTCCGCCATGGCGAAACCATGGGTCAGATGTGCCTCGAGCTCGCGAAGCGCGAGGCGATCGCCGCAGCGGGAGGGCCAGTGCGATGATGGGCCTGACGCCGCGCCAGGCCGACTGCCTGGCCTTCATTCGCAAGCGCCTCGAGGCCGGCCAAGTCGCGCCGTCGTACGAGGAGATCGCGGGCCATCTCGGCATCGTCAAAAGCAACGCGCACCGCATGGTCCATGCACTGGCGGAGCGCGGGCATATCCGCTTCACCAGCGCCCGCGGGCGCTCGATCGCATTAGTCGACAGCGGTTTGACGAAGCCCATGGAGGCCGGGCTCGCCTTGCTCTCGGGCGTCACCGGCAAGAGCCGCGACCAGCTTGTCGCCCAGGCGGTCGAGGAGTTCCTCGAGCGGCAGGTGCGGCGATGACGCAGCATTCCTTCGCCTTCTCGCCGGCCGTCATGGCGCAGCGTTCCGAGCCGGCCGACTCCCTCGACTTCTTCCCGACGCCGCCCTGGGCGACCCGCGCCTTCGTGCACCATGTTGCCCGGCCGGAGCTGGGGGTGCTGATCCCCGATCAGATCCTGGAGCCCGCCTGCGGCGAAGGGCACATGGCCGAGCCATTGAAGGAGGTGTTTCCCTTCGTCGCCGCGAGCGACGTCCATCCCTATGGCTATGGCGAGGTCGAGGACTTCCTTCAGGCCGGCGGCAACCGTGGCGCCTGCGACTGGATGTTCACGAACCCGCCCTTCAACGCGGCCGTGGCTTTCGCTCGCCAAGGGCTGGCGCTGGCGCGCTGTGGCGTCGCGATCCTCGTCCGCACCCAGTGGCTGCACACGATCGAACGTTACGAGCTCTTCCGCGAGTTTCCGCCCTTCGTCATCGCCTATTACGTCGAGCGCGTGCCGATGCACCGCGGCCGCTGGGAGCCGGACGGCGACACGGCGACGG
>NZ_LNCQ01000058.1:3197-3766 GCF_002831785.1 Allobosea sp. FBZP-16
CCGGCAGGGCCTGGCGCTGGCGCGCTGCGGCGTCGCGCTCCTCGTGCGCACCCAGTGGCTGCACACCATCGAGCGTTACGAGCTCTTCCGCGAGTTCCCGCCCTTCCTGATCGCCTACTATGTCGAGCGCGTGCCGATGCACCGCGGCCGCTGGGAGCCGGACGGCGACACGGCGACGGATTATTGCTGGGTCTGCTGGAAGCATGGCGCTGAGCCGCGGGCGCCGCTCTGGATCCCGCCTGGCCGCCGCGTCGTCTTCTCGATGCCGACCGATGCCGCTCGCTTCGCGAAGCCGGCACCGGCGCCGCTGCTCGAGCTCGGGGCTTGAGCCATGGCCCGCTTCTTCGCCTCTCGTCGCGCTCCCACAGACGCTGCGCCGCTTATGGCGATCCTGGCGCGGAACGAGCTCGCGGAGGTCGAGGCGGAGCGCGAGCGGCTGAAGGCGGTGATCGCGAGCATCGCGCCGCGGCGATCGACGATCATTGAAGGCCGGTTGAAGCGGCTGACGCGTAAGGCGCTGGAGCTCCAGGTCGCGATCAAGAGGAGCAGCCGATGAGCCATCGCGACAT
>NZ_LNCQ01000058.1:3776-4290 GCF_002831785.1 Allobosea sp. FBZP-16
CGACGCCGAGCCGCGCGCGCCCGTCTGGATCCCGCCCGGGCGACGCGTGGTCTTCTCCATGCCTACCGACGCCGCCCGCTTCGCGAAGCCGGCACCGGCCCCGCTGCTTGAGCACGGGACCTGACGCATGGCCCGCTTCTTCGCCTCTCGTCGCGCTCCGACAGACGCCGCGCCGCTCATGGCGATCCTGGCGCGGAACGAGCTCGCGGAGGTGGAGGCGGAGCGCGAGCGGCTGAAGGCGGTAATCGCGAGCATCGCGCCGCGCCGGTCCACGATCATTGAAGGCCGCTTGAAGCGCCTGACGCGCAAGGCGCTGGAGCTCCAGGTCGCGATCAAGAGGAGCAGCCGATGAGCCATCGCGACATGCTGGCGAAGATCCACATCGCCAAGAAGGACTTGGCGCTCGACGACGACGCCTATCGCGGCCTGCTGCAGCGCGTCGCCGGCGTCGGCAGCGCGCGCGATCTCTCCGATCGTCAGGCCGATTCCGTCATCGCCGAGCTGAAGCGCCTGG
>NZ_LNCQ01000058.1:4355-5201 GCF_002831785.1 Allobosea sp. FBZP-16
GTCGGTGAGGGCGCCGGCGGAGCGCGCGGACCTGCGCAAGCTCTATGCCTTGTGGGGCGCGCTGCATGCCGGCCCGCTCGATCGCGACGCCCTGCGCCGCTGGGTTGCAACCCGATTCAAAGTCTCGGCGCCCGAGTTTCTGAAGCCGGATCAGGTCCGCGAGGCGATCGAGCAGCTGAAGGCCTGGCAGAAGCGGGTGACGGCATGATCCATGTCAGTGACCACGCCCTCGTCCGCTTCCTCGAGCGCTCCGGCGCCCTCGATGTCGAGGCCGTGCGCCAGGCGCTGGCGAGCTCGTTGGCGCGGGCGAGCAGAGCCGCCCAGCGTGTCGGCATCGACGATTACGAGATCGTGGCGGACGGGCTCCGCTACGTCGTCCGCGAGGGCATCCTCGTCACGGTCACGCCGCCGGAGAGGTTCCCCCCGCGATGACGACGCTGCCGCCGCCCACGGACGAGATTGCGCGCCTGGTCGATCTGATCGGCCCGGAGGCGGCGCTGCGCCTGGTCGAAGCCCGCGGCGGCGCCCGGGTCTATGTCTGCGATCCCGCCGCCGGCGGCGCGATCGTCGACATTATCGGGGTTGACGCGACCGCCGCATTGCATGCCAGATATGGCGCCGACACGATCAAGGTTCCGATCGCGCGGCCCTGGCGGGTGCTCTGCTACCTCGCCATGGGGATGTCGCAGGAGGCCGCGGCGCTCAAGGCCGGCTGCAGCCGAAACTCGGTGCAGCGCGCGCTGGACAAATTCGGCCACCCGGATGGCCGTACGGTCCGCCCGGCCACTTCACAGCTCGACATGTTCGACAAGGCCGGCTGACGGCCCCGCGCGGGGCCGTGTCTCG
>NZ_LNCQ01000058.1:5211-16544 GCF_002831785.1 Allobosea sp. FBZP-16
CATCGGGGTTGACGCGACCGCCGCATTGCATGCCAGATATGGCGCCGATACGATCAAGGTTCCGATCGCGCGGCCGTGGCGGGTGCTCTGCTACCTCGCCATGGGAATGTCGCAGGAGGCGGCGGCGCTCAAGGCCGGCTGCAGCCGCAATTCGGTGCAGCGCGCGCTGGACAAATTCGGCCATCCTGATGGCCGCGCCGGCCGCCCGGCCACGTCACAGCTCGACATGTTCGACAAGGCCGGCTGACGGCCCCGCGCGGGGCCGTGTCTCGTCTCCGGCCCGGCGCGCATCTTCGGCGCACGTTCCCGCGCCGGAGACCAGTCGATGCGTCACTGCCTGCTTGCTTGGCTATGCCTGCTCGTTGTCGTGCTCGCTGCTGGCTGGCACGGCGCGGCGAGCGCCCATCAGGCGATGTCCGGCTGGTCCTATCCCTACACCTGTTGTTCCGATCGCGACTGCGCCGAGATCGCGCCTGACACCGTCCGCGAGGGGGCGGGCGGCTATCAGGTGACGGTCCAGCCCGGTAGCCACCCGATGTGGCCGAAGGTCCGGGCCGACCCGCTGGTCCTCGCGATCCCCTATCGCGAGAGCAAGGCCTCGCCTGACGGCCGCTTCCATCTCTGCATCGACGGCTCCGGCAATCTGCTCTGCTTCTTCGCGGCGATCGGGGGCTCCTGATGCGGTTCGCCCTCGTTTGGAACTGGCGCCAGATCCTGCGCTACGCCTGGTCGATCCGGCTGCTCCTGCTCGCCGGCCTGCTCTCGGGCGCTGAGGTCGCGCTGCCTCTGCTGCAATCCGTCCTGCCGGTGCCGGCTGGCGTGTTCGCGGCCCTGTCCTTCTTCGCCACGGCCGGCGCCTTCGTCGCTCGCCTGGTCGCGCAGGAGACCGTCTCCGGCGCCGGAGCGCAGCAATGACCTCGGTGCTGTCCCTGCGCCCCCGCAGTCGCCTGCAGAAGGGCACGGCGGCGGCCGCGCTCGCCGTCACGCTGGTCGGCGGCTTCGAGGGTCTGCGCCTCAACGCCTATCGTGACGTCGTCGGCGTCGCGACCGTCTGCTACGGCGAGACCCGCGGCGTGAAGCTGGGCGATCGGCACACCAAGCCCGAATGCGACGCCATGCTCCTCAAGGGGCTGCAGGAGTTCGAGCAGGGCGTGCTGGCTTGCACGGCCGTGCCGATGCCCGAAAAGCGCCAGGTGGCGATCATCTCGTTCGCCTACAATGTCGGCACTGGCGCCTACTGCAAGTCGAGCGTCGCGCGCCTGCTCAACGCCGGCCAGCCGGCGGCCGCCTGCGATGCCTTGCTGAAATGGAACAAGGCGGGCGGCATCGTCTTCCCCGGCCTGACCCGCCGGCGCCAGGCCGAGCGCGCCCTCTGCCGCGAGGGCCTCTGATGCTGGCAGCCTGGGCGTTGCGGAACTGGAAGGGCCTTGCCGCCGCCGGCACGTTCCTGGTGCTGGTCGCGTGCGCGGGCCTCGGCTTCTGGCGCGGCATGGTCGCGATCGAGCGGCTGCAGGCGCAGGCTGCCGCGACGGCGCGAGCCGAGCGGGACGCCCATTGGCGCGCCGAGATCTCCGCCGCGAATGCCAAGGCCGAGCGCGCCAGGGCCGACCAGGCGCAGGCCGTGGCCGCGATCGAGGCCAGGGCAGCGGGCGATGCGGCCCGCTTTCAAACCGAGTTGAACGAGATGGAGAAGGCCAATGCGGCCCTTGCTGGTGGCGACCGTTGCGGGCTGGAGCGCGATCGCGTCCGCCTGCTCGACGGCGCCAAGCCCTGAGCCGTTGGTGAAGCTGGAGATCGTCCGCCCGCAGCTGCCGGCGGCGGCGCGCCAGCCCTGCGCCGCGCCGGTCGCGCTGCCGCAGCGGGATATCGCGGCGGCCGAGGTGACCTCGGCTTGGGGCCGCGACCGGGCGAACCTGCGCCTTTGCGAAACGAGGCGGGCGGCAGCCGTCGCGGCCGTTGATGGAGCGGCCCAGTGAGTGAAATGCTGACCTTCTTGCAGAACCATAGCGGCGTGATCGCCATCCTCGTCTCGATCGCCTCGGCGGTGATCGCGACGCGCTTCGTCACGAAGATCGACTTCGACAAGGTCTGCACCGGCATCCGTGCCGATCATGAGAAGGCCGTGTCCAGCCTCGACGCCAAGTTCACCCTGACGATTGACAAGCTCGACAAGGCCGAGGACCGGATCGCCCGCGTCGAGCACGAGCTCAACCACCTGCCGAGCCGCGAGACGGTTCACCGCATGGAGATCTCGTTGGCGAATCTCAACGGCGAAATGCGCGCCCTCGGCGAGCAGTTGAAGCCGGTCGCCTCGATCTCCGAGCGACTGCAGGAATTCCTCCTCGAGCAGGCGAATCGCCGATGAGCTTGGACACCTTCATGCGCGAGGAAGCGCGCCTCATCATCCTGAAGGCCTTGGCCGAGCAGCAGGACGAATCGCTCGGAAGCGAGATGCTCCGTCGGCACTTGGCGACCTTCGCGATCCGCCGCGAGCGGGAATGGGTCCATGACGAGCTGCGCTGGCTTGCCGAGATGGGCGCCGTGACCGTGACGGTCGCCGGCACCATCCTCATCGCGACGCTGACCGAGAAAGGTGCCCGCCACCTCGGACGGGAGATCGCGATCGACGGCGTGATGCGTCCGTCGAGGCCGCGCTAGCGATGGCAAACAAGCGCGGGCGCCTCTCAACGCTGGATCTTCTGCCGATCGAGGCAGAGGAGGATGTTGCTTGGGCCTTTGCGGAGCTGCGGGCTCGCAAGCAGACGCAGGACGATATCCGCGACGCGCTGAACCTTCGCCTCAAGCTCAAGGGTATCGCCCCGATCTCGGCGTCGGCCTTCAATCGGGCCGCGGTTCGCACGGCGCGTATGGCGCATCGCCTGGGCGAGGTCAGGGAGATGGCGTCAGCTCTTGCGACGAAGTTCGAGGACGGCGGCGACGAGGATCTGACGCTGATGGTCTCGGAGACCATCAAGGCGATGATCTTCGAGATGCTCGAGAACGCCGGGACGCTGAAGGCGAACCCGCTCACGGCCGAGATGATGGCGAACCTCGCCACGGCGTTGTCGGGGGCAGAGCGGGCCAAGAAGATCAGCGCCGACACCCGCAAGATGATCGAGCGCGATTTCGCCAAGAAGGCCGAGGCGGCGATCGAGAAGGTCAGCGACGCCAAGGGCCTGTCGCCCGAGACTAAGGAGGCCTTCAAGCGCGAGCTCTTCGGAGTGCGTAATGGCTGAGGCTGCCGCCACCGATCGGCCGACGCGGGAGCAATGGGTTGATCTCCGCCGCGCGCAAGGACGAGCGACGCCAGCCGACTGGCGGGAGACCTCGGTACTGCTCGGCTACCAGGCCGAGATCGTGCGCCAGTGCGAGCTCAACGACGTCGTCGTCGTCGAGAAGTCCCGCCGCACCGGCGCCACCTGGGGCGCGGCAGCCGATGCGGTGCTCCGCTCGGCCTCGCCGCGGTCCGACGGCGGGATGGACACGCTCTACATGGGCACTTCGCACGACATGGCGAAGGAGTTCATCGACGCTGCGGCCAACTGGGCCCGCCTGTTCGAGAAGGCGGTTGTCGGCGCCGGCGACATCATCTTCGACGATGGCTCCGAGAAGGGCGTCCAGGCGCTGAAGATCGACTTCGCGTCCGGCTTCTCGATCGTGGCGCTGTCGTCGAAGCCCCGCTCCCTGCGCGGCCGCCAGGGCTTTGCCGTGCTCGACGAGGCTGCCTTCGTCGACAACCTCGCCGAGCTGATCAAGGCCGCCATGGCCTTCCTGATCTGGGGCGGCAAGGTGCTGATCATCTCGACGCATAACGGCGCGGACAATCCCTTCAACCTGCTGATCACCGACATCCGCGCCGGCCGGCTGCGCTATGGCATCGTCCGCTTCGACCTCGACGACGCGCTGCGCGACGGCCTGTTCGAGCGCATCTGCCTGATCAATGCCCACAAGCACGGCGAATGGACGCCCGAGAAGGAAGCTGACTGGCGCGAAAAGCTGATCTCCGACTATGGCGACGGCGCCGATGAGGAGCTCTATTGCATCCCCTCACAAGGCTCCGGCGCCTGGCTGCCCGGCCCGCTGATCGAGGCGCGCATGGTCGATGCACCGGTGCTGCGCCTCGGCTTCCCCGACAGCTTCACCATGGAGCCGGAGCACCGGCGCAAGGCCGAGGTCGCGCGCTGGATCGAGGAAGAGCTCCTGCCGGTCATGCGCTCGACGCTCGATCCGGCGCTGCAGACCGGCTTCGGCATGGACATCGGGCGATATCGCGACCTCACGGTCATGTGCCCGATGCAGATCACCAGGATCATGCGCCGCATCGTCCCGTTCCTGGTGGAACTCTCGAAGGTGCCCTTCCAGCAACAGGAACAGATCCGCGACGCTATGGTCGGCGGGTTGCCGCGCTTCATCGGTGGGCGGACAGACGCAACCGGTATCGGCGCGAGCCTGGCGGAATCGGGCACGCAGAAGTTCGGCGCCAGCATGGTCGGCGTGAAGTTCTCGACGGAGTTTTACCGGATCGAGATGCCGCCGGTGAAGGCGGCCTTCGAGGACGATTCAATCGGGATCCCGCGTGATGCCGAGGTCGGCGCGGATCTGCGGACCTTCAAGATTGTCAAGGGCATCGCCACCTTGCCGGCACTTCGCACCGGCGCGGCCGCCGGCGGCACCCGCCACGGCGACGCTGGCATTGCGATCGTGCTGGCCTACTCGGCCACCCGCATGCCGTTCGTTCCATACAGCTACCAGGCGGTGACCTCGGCCGGCCCCGCCACTGCGGACGGGCCGCGCGGCTTCGGCGCCGATGACGAGCCGGCTGGCGGCGGGATGCTGCCGAGGCTTCGCGGAAGGATGTTCTGATGGCGCGCCCCTCCAAACTGCTCGGCCCGGACGGCAACCCGATCGACTATGACGACGTCTTCGGCCCGCCCAAGGCCGGCCCGACGCTCACCGGCGTGCGCTCGCCGATCTCCGGCCATCCGGCCGATGGCCTGACGCCGACGCGGCTGGCCTCGATCCATCGTGCCGCAGCGACCGGCAGCCCGCTCGCCTGGCTCGAGCTCGCCGAGGACATCGAGGAGCGCGACCCGCATTATCTCTCCGTGCTCGGCACGCGCCGCCGTTCGGTAGCCCAACTACCGATCACGATCGAGGCGGCGAGCGACGATGCCGAGCACGTCCGCCATGCCGACTTCCTGCGCGAATGGCTGAAGGAGGGCGTGCTCGAGCTCGGGCTCTTCGACATCCTCGACGCCATCGGCAAGGGCTTCTCGGTCACGGAGATCGAGTGGGAATCGACGCCCGAGGCCGTGCTCCCCAAATGCCTCGACTATCGCCCGCAGCGCTGGTTCGAGTTCGACCAGGTCGATGGCGAGACTGTCGTCCTGGCGGAGGGCGTGACCCGCGAGCCGCTCTCGCCGCACAAGTTCATCATCCATCGGCACAAGGCCAAGAGCGGCCTCACCATACGCTCCGGCCTCGCCCGCGTCGCCAGCTGGGCCTGGATGTACAAGGCCTTCACGGCCAAGGACTGGGCGATCTTCACCCAGAACTATGGGATGCCCACGCGCGTCGGCAAGTTCGACCGGGCGGCCTCGGACGCCGACAAGGAGGTGCTGTGGCGCGCCGTCGCCAACATCGCGGGCGACTGCGCCGCCATCATCCCGGCGGAGATGTCGATCGACTTCGTCTCGGTTGAGAAGGGCACGGGCTCGCCAGGACAGCTCTATGAGCGGCGCGTCGACTGGTTCGATCGGCAGATCTCGAAGCTGGTGCTTGGTCAGACGACGACGACGGACGCGGTCTCGGGCGGCCATGCGGTCGCGAAGGAACATCGCCTCGTCCAGGAGGATCTCGAGCGCGCCGACGCCAAGCTGCTTTCGGCCTCGCTGACCAGGCAGCTGATCCAGCTCGTCATCGCGCTCAACTTCGGGCCGCAGTCGAAATATCCGCGGCTCAATATCGGCCGGCCCGATGAAGTGCCGTTGAACGATGTCGTCAACGCCATCGACAAGCTCGGGCCGCAAGGCCTGACGATCGAGGCCAGCGAGCTGCGGGACCGGCTCGGCTTCTCGGATCCGGCCAAGCCCCGGAGGGACGGCAAGGCGCCCGAGCTCATCGGCGGTCGCCCGCGGGCGCCGGCGGTTCTCCCCCCCGGCGTCGCGGATCCTTCCAAGCCGCCCTTCGAGCAGATGCGACATCTCGTCAGCCGCCACGCCAGCGCGCCGGAGCCGGAATTTGTCGACCGCATGACCGAGCGCCTGGCGCAGGATGCCGCGGGTGCACTTGCAGGTTTGACCGGAGCGGTGAAGGAGGCCTTCGACGCGGCCGCGGACCTGGCCGACCTGGCCGATCGCCTGGCCCGGCTCGAGCTGGATCCGGAGCAGCTCGCGCAGGCCATGGGCCGCGCGATCGCGCTCTCGCATCTGACCGGACGGGCGGCCCTACTCGACGAGATCTCGGGCGAGCGCGATGCCGGTCGCGACTGACGCCCCGACCCGCCAGTCCGGAAGGCACGCCAGCGGCCCACAGGTGCTTCAATTCCGGTTTGAAGGAATTCTGCGGAGCATCGGGGCCGCGGCGGCCCGCGGGCCTCAGCGGCCTTCCTACGGGCTCGCGCCATGACGACGACGACGAGCGCCCTCGGCCTGCCTTTCGAGGAGGCGATCGCCTTCTTCCGCGACAAGCTGAACCTGACCTCGACCAGCTGGACCGATGTCTGGCAGAAGGCCAACGCCAAGGCCTTCACTGTGGCCGGCGCGACCACCACCGCGCTCGTCGAGGATTTCCGCCGGGAGATCGAGAAGGCGCTCGAGGAGGGAACGACGCTGCAGGCGTTCCGCGAGCGCTTCGACGAGATCGTGCAGCGCCATGGCTGGAAGCATACAGGCCGGCCAGGCTGGCGCGCTCGCGTCATCTACGAGACCAATCTTTCCATGGCCTATTCGGCCGGCCGCTACGTCCAGCAGACCGAGCCGGCGACGCTCGCCGCCTTCCCGTACTGGCAATATGTCCACTCCGGCGCCCGCCATCCGCGCAAGCAGCATCTCGCCTGGAACGGCACCGTGCTGCGTGCCGACGATCCGTTCTGGAGCTGGGCCTATCCGCCGAACGGCTGGGGCTGCGGCTGCCGGGTGCGGCCGGTCAGTGAAGCGGGTTTGAAGCGCCAGGGGCGGCGCGGCCCTGACGAGGCGCCCGAGCGGCTGCCGATCCGCGAGGTCAACCGGAAGACCGGCGAGGTGCTGACCGGCTCGCAGGGCGTCGATATCGGCTTCGACTACAACCCCGGCCAGATGTGGAAGACCTCGCCGAGCGGTTCCGTTCCTGGGCTGGAGGATCGGTGAGCGGCTTCTCCGTCACCTTCAGGCTCGACTGGAGCGAGGTCAGCTCCGCTTTCCAGCGCCTCGCCTATGTCATGGCGGACACGACGCCGATCACGCGCGCGATCGGCACCGGCCTCGTCACCTCGACGCAGGATCGCTTCGACGACGAGATCAGCCCGGACGGCGCCGCCTGGGCGCCGCTCAATCCGGTCTATGCCGCCGGGAAGCGCGGCGCCGGCATCCTGCGCGAGCGGGCGATGCGCGGTGGCCTTCAAGGCTCGATCACCTACCGGGCCGCCCGGGCGGAGGTCGAGGTCGGCAGCAACAAGATCCACGCCCGGGTCCACCAAGACGGCGCGGTCATCACTCCGAAGGGCGGCGGCCGCCTAGTCTTCCGTCTCGGCAACCGTGTCGTCCATGCCCGCTCGGTCACGATCCCGGCGCGGCCCTATGTCGGTATCAGCAGTGACGACCAGGTCATGATCCTGGATGTCGTCGAAGGCGGTCTTGCCCGCGCCCTCGGTTCCGGGCCATCATCAGGTCGCCTGCGCTGACCGGGTCGCGCTGATCCCCCAACATCGCCATGTAGATGGAGGCCCCTCGCGGGGCCGTGTCGCGGCCATGCGGCTCCGGCCACATTCGGCGGCGATGAAGACCGTTGTTTCCTCCCTTCACTTCCAGATCCCGGCCGGTGCCGCTCCCGAGTGGGTGCACCTGACGCCGGCCGGGACTTTTCGTGGGGGCGACGGACGCGGGCCGTTCACGCTGGAGGGTGCCGACGATGTGATCCGCGCCTCGATGTCGGCGGGCAAGATCCCGCTCGACGAGAATCATTCGATCGACCTGGCGGCCCCTGAAGGTCGCCCGGCGCCGGCCCGCGGCTGGATCGTCGAGATGCAATCGCGCGCCGACGGTCTCTGGGGGCGGGTCGAGTGGACCGCGACCGGCAAGCGCCTGGTCGAAGAGGGCGACTATCGCGGCATCTCGCCGGTGCTGATGAGCACCAAGACCGGCAAGCTTCTCAAAATCCTGCGGGCCTCGCTCGTCAACGATCCGAACCTGCCTCTGACCACGCTCCACAACCGGGAGAACGACATGGATTTCCTCGCCAAGCTGCGCAAGGCGCTCGGGCTGACGGACGATGCGGCCGAGGATGCGGTCCTGACCACGGTCACCTCGCACGCGGCGATCGCCGCCGCCCAGGGCAAGCCGGCGGATCACCGCATTGCCGAAGCGGCCGGCCTCAAGGCGACGGCCACCGTCAACGAGGTCGTCACCCATCTGCAGGCGAAGATGCCGGTGGGCGTCAAGGTCGAGGCCGTCAAGATCGGCCTGAAAGCTGCCGGCCTGGACTTCGACACGGCCACGGCCGAGCAGATCACCGCGCATTTCAAGACGTCCGACACTGGCGACGCCGAGCTCCGCCAGACGGTGATCTCGCTGCAGTCGCAGCTGACGACGCTGCAGACGGACACTGCGAAGAAGGCGGCCACCGCCTTCGTCGACGCCGCGATCTCCGCCGGCAAGCCGATCAAGCCTCTGCGCGACCACTACATCGCGCGCCACCAGAAGGACGCCGCCGGCGTCGAGACCGAGATCAACGCGCTCGTCTCGATCCATGGCGGCTCCGTCAAGGCCCCCAAGAGCGGCGAGGCGGGCGCGCTCGACGCCGACGAGAACGCCATCGTCAGCCTGATGGGCCTCGACCCGAAAAAGTTCGCCGAGACCAAGGCGGAGCTCGACAAGACCGCCCTCTGACCTCGTCGCCGATCTGACGCCACCCGGAGCAACCCATGGCCGCCCTGTCCGCCGATCGCAACACGCCGACCCGCTCGCCCGAGGAAATCGTCCTGCCGGCAGCCGCGGCCAAGAAGTTCTTCGCTGGCGCACTTGCTGCGCTGGACGCGAACGGGCGGGCGACGCCCGGCGCCGTTGCGACCACCCTGAAGGGGCTCGGCCGCGTCGAAGCTTACGTCGACAATTCCGCGGGCGCGGCCGGCGATGTCTCGGTGAAGATCCGCCGCGGCACCTTCCGCTGGGCGAATTCCGCCGCCGGTGACGCGATCACCGCCGCCGACATCGGGGCGGACGCCTACATCGTCGACGACCAGACGGTCGCGAAAACCAACGGCACCAACACCCGCTCGGTCGCCGGCAAAATCATGGACGTGGACGCCCAGGGCGTCTGGGTCCGCTCCGGCTACTGACGCCGGCTCACCCGTTCACCAGCTCGAGGCCACCTCATGATCGTCAACCAGGCTTCCCTCCGGACGCTGTTCATCGGCTTCAACACCGCTTTCAAGAGCGGTCTCGACAGCCAGGCGGCGTCCCAGTTCGCTCGCATCGCCACCACCGTTCCCGCCACCACGAAAGAGCAGGACTACGGCTGGCTCGGCAAAGTGCCGAACGTCCGCGAGTGGATCGGCGGCCGCGTCGTGCACTCGATCACGCAGGCCGGCTACACGATCAAGGAGAAGCCCTACGAGGTCACGATCGCCGTCGACAAGGACGACATCGAGACCGACAATCTCGGCATCTACGCCCCGCTCTTCACCGAGCTGGGGGCTGCCTCTGGCTCGCATTACGACCAGCTCGTCTTCAGCCTGCTTAAGGCCGGCTTCAGCACCGCCTGCTACGACAAGCAGTATTTCTTCGACACCGATCACCCCGTGCTCGACGAGGCCGGCGCCGTCACCTCGGTCGCCAACACCGATGGCGGTGCGGGCACCCCCTGGTTCCTGATCGACGACACCCGCTTCCTCAAGCCGATCATCCTGCAGAAGCGCAAGGCCTGGAACCTCGTCCGGAAGGACCAGGAGACCGACGACAACGTCTTCGACAAGAAGGAGTTCGTCTACGGCACCGACGCCCGGCACAACGTCGGATTCGGCTTCTGGCAGTTCGCCTGGGGCTCCAAGCAGACCCTCAACAAGGCGAATTACAAGATCGCCCGCGAGGCGATGATGGGGATGAAGGGCGACTTCGGCCGGCCGCTCGGCGTCAAGCCTCGCCTGCTCGTGGTGCCCCCGAGCCTCGAAGGTCAGGCGCTGGAGATCGTCAATTCCGACAAGGACGCCGCCGGCGCCACCAACGTCTACAACAAGACCGCCGAGCTCCTCGTCTGTCCCTGGCTCGCCTGATCGGCGGCGCCCTGTCACGAGCCGCCGGCGCCGCCGGCGGTTCCAGAGAGGACGTAACCGGAGCTTCCCATGTCCGAGACCGAGACCCAGGCCGAGAAGGCCCCCGGCATCCGCATCATCAGCCGGGCCCATGACGGCTTCCGCCGCGGCGGCGTCGCCCACCCGGCCGACGCCACCTATCCGGCCGACCATTTCACGGCGGAGCAGCTCGAGCAGATCGAGGCCGAGCCGCTGCTGACCGTCATCCTGGAAGCCGGCGCCGAGCGCCCGGCCAAGCCGAAGGGCGGCCGCAAGGCGAGCTGACCAGATACCCAGGGGCGGTCTGGCACGGCTCGCAAGGCCTCCAGCACCCGATGGGAGCCCGATCGAAGGATCGGTGCAGGGACTTAGTCCGCCGCCGCACCAATGCCGGAGCGAAAGCAACCGGGGCAAATCCGGCGATGCCAGAGAGGGCTAGCCGGGCGGGGTTGTGAGTAGGCGAGCCGGGCGCGCACTCGGATGACAGGGCAAAGACCCGGAGGCGGTGAGAGCCCGCCGCGACCTTTAACGGGGAGACCCATGGCCTACGCCACCCTCCAGGACATGATCGGCCGCTTCGGCGAGACGGAGATGCTGCGGCTCTCCTCCGTCGACGGCGAGCTGCCTGAGACGGTGAACGCCGCGCCGGTCGAGCAGGCGATCGCCGATGCCGACGGCATCATCGATAGCTATCTGCGCAAGCGCTATTCCGTGCCGCTCGCGCCGGTGCCGCGGGCGATCATCAACGCCTCCTGCGTCCTAGCCCGCTATGAGCTCTCGGTCGGCGGCGATCGCGAGCCGGCCGACCAGGTGAAGGCCGGCCGCAAGGACATCGTCGCCTGGCTGACCC
>NZ_LNCQ01000058.1:16554-17447 GCF_002831785.1 Allobosea sp. FBZP-16
TTCCTGCGTCCTAGCCCGCTATGAGCTCTCGGTCGGCGGTGACCGCGAGCCGGCCGACCAGGTGAAGGCCGGCCGCAAGGACATCGTCGCCTGGCTGACCCAGCTCGCCAACGGCGTCGCGACGCTCGAGGACGCCGCGCCGATCGCGCCGACGAGCTCGGCGCAGACCCGCGATCGCGAGCGCATGTTCGGCCGCCATGGCGAGCGGGGGCTCTGATGGCCGAGATCGATCCGATCAGCGCCTCCCTCTCCGCTGTTGAAGCGCGGCTGCGAACCTTCTTCCTGCCGGCGAAGTGGGATTTCCACGTCGTCGCCGATCCCATGTCGATCGAGGAATTCAAGGCGATCGTGCGTCGCACGCCATGCCTTGGTCTCGGCTGGCGCCAGATCAATCCGACCGATCAGAAGGTCGGACGGCGCTTCCAGGGCACGCTGGGCCTGCGCCTGACGATCGTGGTGAAGAACCCGAACGGGCCTAAAGCCCGCTTCCTGGGCGACACGAGGGGCCCCGGCCTGTTTCCCTCCATCGCCGGCGCGATCGCGCTGATCAACGGGCTCACCGTGCCGGGTCTCGGCACCTTTTCGATCACCGCCGGCGCCCAGGCCTATGCGGAGGGCTATGGCGATCACGAGATGTCCATCGCCACGCTCGACATTGGATCGACCGTATCGATTGGCGACGTCACCGGCGATCTCGCAGCAGCCCCTGCCTTCCTGACCATGCTGTCCGCCTTCGAGCCGTGGCCGGAAGGCAAGGATCGCGACGAACCCATTGAAGTGAGGCCCACGCCATGACCGACAAGCGCCTGTACCTGAAGGCCGGCGAAGGCCGGACCGTGCGCCGCGAGGAAGACGGCGAGCTCTGGCCGGCCGAGGGCGACTTTGCCGAGCGC
>NZ_LNCQ01000058.1:17457-22322 GCF_002831785.1 Allobosea sp. FBZP-16
GCGCCATGACCGACAAGCGCCTGTACCTGAAGGCCGGCGAAGGCCGGATCGTGCGCCGCGAGGAAGACGGCGAGCTCTGGCCGGCCGAGGGCGACTTTGCCGAGCGCACCCAGTTCGTGCGCCGGCGCCTGAAGGACGGCGACCTGGTCGAGGCGCAGCCGCCGAAGCCTGCGAAGCCGGCGGCCGACGAGAAGAAGTGAGGGCGCGATGATCAACTTCAACGAGATCCTGTACGACTGGCGCGTCCCGGGCACCTATGTCGAGGGCCGGCCGGTCTACGACCAGATGGGCCTGGTCTCCTTCCCGGCCGTCGCCTACCTCTTCGTCCAGAAGCTTGCGGCTGGCACGGCGGTCGCTGCGCAGCCCTATGAGATCACCCGGCCGGAGCAGGGCACGGCGCTGTTCGGCGCCGGCTCGGTCGGCCAGCAGATGGTCCGCGCCTGGAAGAAGGCGAACAAGACGAACCGCGTGTTCGCGATCGCGCTGGCGGATGACGGCGCCGGCGTGAAGAACGTCCGGACGTTGACCTTCACCGGCGCGGGCGCCGGCACGATCCCGATCTACATCCAGGGCCGGCGCGTCCGCTACAAGGCGACCAGTTCCATGACGCCGACGCAGCATGCGAGCGCGGCCGTCCTGGCGATCAACGCCGATCCGGACATGCCGGTCGTGGCGACCTCGGCCGTCGGCGTCGTGACCTTGACCGCCAAGCATGCCGGCGAGGTCGGCAATCACATCGACATCCGCTTCCGCAAGACGTCCGAGGACATCCTCCCCGGCACGCTGGCGATCGCCGTCGCGCAGACCACGCCTGGCTCCGGCAATCCGGACGTCCAGGACATCCTCGACGCCGTCACCAACACCTGGATCACCGACGTCGTCATGGCCTGGGACGACGCCGCTAATCTCGAGCTCGTCGCCGAGGACTTCGCCGAGCGCTTCAAGGCGATGGGCAAGAAGGACGGCCACATCTATGTCGGCCACCGCGGCACCTATGGCGAGCTCGGCACCAAGGGCGCTCTGACCAACTCGCCGCACCTCTCGGCGATCGGCGCCAAGGCCGGCCTGCAGGCGCCCTGGGAATGGGCGGCGTCGCTTGGCGGCATCTGCACCTTCCAGCTCACCAACGACCCGGCCCGCCAGCTGCGCTCGCTCGTCCTCACCGGGATCGACGCGCCGGAGGATGCCGACTGCTTCATCGAGACCGAGCGCGACCTCTTGCTGCGCCAGGGCATCTCGACCTGGACGCGCCTGGTCGATGGCAACGTCGTGCTCGAGCGCGTGATCACCACCTACAAGGTCTCGAACCTCGCGGTCGCCGATACCGCCTGGCTCGACATCATGGTGCCGAAGACGCTGACGCGGATCCGCTATGACTGGGCGGCCTATGTCACGCTGATGTACCCGCGTCATAAGCTGGCGCCGGACGACAGCGTCGCGGCCAACAACAACGATATCGTCGTCACGCCGAAGCGCATGGCGGGCACCTGGGCGTCGCGCTGCAAGCTCTATGAGCGCCAGGCCTGGATCGTCGAGGTCGGGCGCACGCTCGAGCTCAGCCGCTTCGAGATCGACGAGAGCGACAAGAACCGTCTGAACGGCCAGCAGCGCATCAACATCATCGGCAACCTGATGGTGCTCGCGGCCGCGCTGGAATTCGAGGCCTGAACCTAAGGCTTCAACCCTCTTTGAAAGGAGGCCGCAGTGACGCAGGTCCTGGGCATCGTCGACATCGTCTGGCAGGGCCGGAACATCCCGGTCGAGAAGGGCGCCAAGCTCGTGCTCGGCGGCATCGTCAACAGCGGCGTGGAGTATGGCCGCAAGGTCGGGCGAGCGCAGTCCTTCGTGAAATCGGAGGTCGAGGCGACCACCGCCGTCGAACGCGGCCAGAAGTTCAAGGAGCTTTATGGCGTCGGCGAAGGCGAGCTGCAGGTGCAGTGCGACACCGGTCAGGTCTTCACCTGGCCGGACGCTTTCCTCGTCGACCGCCGTGAGATGACCGGCGGCGAAGGCGGCAAGGTGCCGCTGAAGTGGGAAGCCGGCGAACCCGAGGAGATCTCCGCGTGACCAAGCTCACCATCAGCCCGCAGGGTGCGCCGGATCTGGTCGACGAAGACGAGTCCGAAGTGCAGGAGCACGCGGCCGTCATCGTCGAGGACGACGAGGAGGCGAAGAAGGCCGACCTTCCTGCTCGCGCCACGCTCAACGCCAACGGCACGGTGACACTGAAGCTCGTGAAGCCCATCACGCTCACCATCAGCAAGGGCGGGAAAGAGCGGCAGGAAGTTTGCGCCGAGCTCACCTTCAGGGAGTTGACCGGCGCGGATCTGCGCGTCGTGGCCCAGGAGAAGGATGAGATGAAGCGCACCATCCTGACGCTGGCGCGCGCCACCGGCATGTCGTCGCCCCGGATGAACGTGCTGTTCGACCGCATGGCCCAGCGCGACGTCGGAGGGGCGACCGCGGTCATCTCCTACTTTCAGGAGTGAGTGGCCGGACGACTGGCCGCTGATCGTCGCTTCCGTCGTCCGCTATTACGGCGGCGGATTCGACAAGGCCGAGGCGCTGACGCTCTCGGAACTGCGCTGGTGGCACAACTGCGCCGCCGAGCTCGAGCGCCTCGCGGCCGAGGCCGCCAAGCAAAGGTGACGGCATGGCCGCGGGCAATATGAAGGTCTCGGTCCTCGTCCAGCTCATCGACCGGCTGACGGCGCCGCTGCGCGGCATGATGCGCGGCATATCCTCGGTCGGATCCAGCATCGCCAATCTCGGCCGACAGATCGGCGTCGTCGGCGGCGCGCTCGCCGCGATATCCCTGGCGTCGCCGATTCAGCAGGCGGCGGCTTGGGATGCGCAGCTGCGAGACATCACGATCACCGCGGGCAAGGTCGGTGGCGAGGTCGAGAAGTCGATCGCGGACATGTCCGCGCGTTACCAGAAGCTCGCCTTCGACACAGGCCAGAGCGCCACGAACGTCGCCAAGGGCGCGCAGACACTTATCGCGTCCGGCATGGACTCGACGCTGATCGACAAGCTGATGCCGACGATCGCGCGCGTTGCGACCGCAACCGGAGCGACGATCGAGGACACGGCGAAGACGGCCTTCTCCCTCAGCGACTCCCTCAAGGTGCCGGCCGAGCAGATGGAGGCGATGCTCGGAAAGCTCGTCGTGGCCGGCAAGCTCGGCCGATTCGAGTTCAAAAACATGGCGACCGAGTTTCCGTCCCTGACGGCACAGATGGCGAAACTCGGCATCACCGGGGCCGAGGCGGTCGAGCATCTCGGCTCCAGCCTCCAGATCGCCATGCTCGGAACCGCGAGCCCGTCCGAGGCGGCGAACAACCTCAAGAACTTCCTGACCAAGATCAACGCACCCGAGGCAATCAAGAAGTTCGAGAAGGAGCTGAAGGTCGACGTCACCGGCGTGATGACGAACGCAGCTGCCAAGGGCATCAACCCGGTCGAGGCGGTAATCCAGAAGATGAGCGACAAGCTCAAGGTGCCCGCCAGCGAGATCGACAAGATCATGAAGAAGGCCGGAGCCGCCGGCGGCTCTGACAAGGACAAGGAAAAGGCCGTTCGAGGGCAGATCGAGCAGCTGCTCGCCGGCACGAAGGTCGGCAAGCTCTATGCCGATATGCAGGTGCTCGACTTCCTGATCCCGGCCTTGCTCAACACCGAGAAGATGAAGGACTTCAAGCGCCAGCTGAAAGAAGCCGGCGTCGACGTCATTGCCCAGGATTTCGCCAGCCAGATGCGCGGTCTGAAACCGCAGCTTGAGCAGCTCTCGGTGCTCACCACGGCGGCGGGGAATCGCATCGGGCTCGCCTTCGCGTCGAACATTCCCATGGCAAAGGCGGCATTGCTCGAGCTGCTAAAAGGGGTCGAGGTCGTTGACCGGGCTTGGCCTGGTTTCATCAACAAAGCTCTCTCCTGGACCGGCGCACTGCTCGCCGCAGGCGCCGGCATCGCCATCCTGACGCCCGTGGTCTCCGCTCTGGGGGCGGCGGTGGCGCTACTGTTCTCGCCGGTCGTGCTCGTCACAGCCGGAATCGTCGCGCTCGCTGCTGGTGCTGCCTGGCTCTACCAGAACTGGGCGACGGTCGGGCCGCAGCTCGCCTCTCTCTGGCAGGGCATCGGCGAGAAGTTCTCAGCCGCTTGGGAAAGCATCCGCTCGGGACAGGCTCTGGAGGGTGTGATCGCGTGGCTGGGGGCGAAGATCCCCGAGCTCGCCACGGCCGTGATCAACAATCTGCCGGCGATGGTCGACGCTGGCGGCAAGCTCATCGCCTCGATCGGCGAGGGCCTCACTGCGGGCCTGATCGCCGTGACTGGACTGGGCATCAAGATCGCCGCAGAGGTCGCGGCCGGCCTGGTCAACAACCTCGATGTCCTGACCCAGGCCGGTGGACGCCTCATCGGCTCATTGACAGAAGGGGTCGAGAAGAAGGTAGGCGAGCTCCTAGCCTGGTTTGGTGGGCTGGCCGGACGCATCATCGCCGCCATCGGCAGTATCGACATCTCGAGCCTGATCAAATGGCCGACGCCTCCGGCTTGGGTGACCAAGCTCTTCGGCGGTGGGACGGATCAACCCGGCGCGACGAACGGTGTGACCGGGGCACCGGCTCCGGCGACCGACCCGATGGGCAACCCGCTCGGCGGCGGCTTCAACCCGACTTCAAACACCGGCGGCGGCTCGATCGGCGGCTCCAACGGCTTCACCAAGACGGCGGCCAACCAGAACATCGCGGTCGGTGGGCGCATCGTCGTCGAGGCGGCCGAGGGCACGCGTGTCGTCAATGTCCAGTCGACCAACCCGGCCGTGCCGGTGACGCCGAACCGCGGCTCGATGCTCGGGCGCGCCT
>NZ_LNCQ01000058.1:22578-22865 GCF_002831785.1 Allobosea sp. FBZP-16
GGGATCCGGCACCTTCATGCATCCCTGGCTCGGGCCGGTCGATTGCGTGCTACTCCGGCCCGCCGAGATCTCCTTCGCCTCGGACGAGCTGCGGGTGGCACGGATCGAGTGCGAGTTCGACCCGACCGGCGACGACGTCCTCTCCGGCCTGCCCGGCATCGGCGGTCTGTTCGCCTCGCTCTCCGGTCTGCTCGGCGCGATCGGCGGCGTCATCGGTGCTGCGGTCGGCCTGGTCTCCTCGGTGCTGTCGGTCGTGCCGATGGCGCTCGCCATCTTCTCGTTCGGCC
>NZ_LNCQ01000058.1:23060-23199 GCF_002831785.1 Allobosea sp. FBZP-16
AGCCGCCGGCGGCGCTGGGCCCGAGCTCGGAAGCGCCGGCGGTGAAGCCCTATGTGCCGGATCCGCGCGCGGGCGCCACCGTCATGTTCACGATCGCCAGCCAGATCGCCGCGCGCGCCTCGGGCTCGGTCTCGGCCGA
>NZ_LNCQ01000057.1:0-1098 GCF_002831785.1 Allobosea sp. FBZP-16
GGTCCACGGCTTGTCGCCACGCAGCGGGCGGGCCTCCTCCGCCTGCTCCTCGCGCGGACGGCGGCGTGGCCGGTCGTCGCCGGCAGGCGCTGGCCGGCCGCGGGCAGGTCTCTCGTCCGCTCGGTGCTCGTCGCGCCGCGGCGAGTCGAAATCGACGTCGGCCTTGGCCATCAATTCGGTGCCGAGCTGGTCCTTGAGCACTTTGGAGCGGACCTCCTCGGCCTCGCCCTCCGGCAGGTCGCCGAGCTGGAACGGGCCGAAGGAGACCCGGATCAGCCGGTTCACCTGCAGGCCGAGATGCTCCAGCACCGTCTTGACCTCGCGGTTCTTGCCCTCGCGCAGGTCGACGGTCAGCCAGGTGTTCGAGCCCTGCTCGCGCTCGAACTGCGCGATGACCGGGCCGTACTGGACGCCGTCGATGGTGACGCCGCCTTTCAATGTGTCGAGCTGGGCCTGGTTGACCTGGCCGAAGGCGCGCACGCGATAGCGCCGCAGCCAGCCGGTCTCGGGTAGTTCCAGCATGCGCGCCAGCCCGCCGTCATTGGTCAGCAGCAGCAGGCCTTCCGTGTTGATGTCGAGCCGGCCGACCGAGAGCACGCGTGGCAGGTCCTCCGGCAGCGCGTCGAACACGGTCGGGCGCCCCTCAGGGTCATGGTTGGTCGTCACCAAGCCGCGCGGCTTGTGGTAGAACCAGAGCCGCGTGCGCTCACGCGCCGGCAAGGGCTCGCCATCGACCAGCACGACATCGTTCGGGCCGACATCGAGCGCCGGGCTCTCGATCACCCTGCCGTTGACGCTGACGCGGCCTTCCGCGATCAGCGCCTCGCTGTCGCGGCGCGAGGCGACACCGGCGCGAGCCATCACCTTGGCGATGCGCTCCGGCTCCTGCGGCGCAGCCGGAACCGATACGGCCTCGGCGATCTCGGCGGCGTTGCGATGCGCCCGGTCGGGGCGCGTGCGCGTCGGGTTGCTGCCGCGCGGGGTGTCGAAGCGCTTGCCGCTGCCGAAGCTGCGGCCCTCGCCACGTTCCTCGCGACGCGGCGGCCGGGCAGTGCGCGGACCGTCGCTGCTGCGCTCGCGCGGCGGCCGGTGCTCCTC
>NZ_LNCQ01000056.1:0-254 GCF_002831785.1 Allobosea sp. FBZP-16
CCACGGCGGCGGTGGCGGTGGCCACGGTGGCGGCCTCAGCCGCTGACGCGGCAGCTCCATTCGGCCGGGCCATGTGCCAGCCCGGCCGGATCGTGCGCGTTCCCAGGCGAACGATGCGAGCGCCTTCGGCCAGCAGCCGGCACGGATCTGAGCGCACACGTCATGACATGCCCCGTCTTACCGGACGGGGCATTCTCGGCGAGCGGCCCGCTCAGGGACGATACGAGCGGCGGGGCGCGGCGGGCCCGGCGGGA
>NZ_LNCQ01000056.1:380-138002 GCF_002831785.1 Allobosea sp. FBZP-16
ATTGGACTGCGACATGCGGGTGAAGAACAGATATCCGGTTTGCGTCCAGGGCAGCAGGCGGGAGGTCTTGTTGTCGAGAACGAGATCCCCCTCGGAGGTTATCGCCATCAGCACCGCGTGTCCCTCGCCAGCGGGCGTGCCGACGACCGCGATCAGCAGGGCCGATGACGGCCAGCCTCGCTCGATCAGGTGCTTGCGCTTCAACAGCGCGAAATCCTCGCAATCGCCCTGCCCGTCGGCCGGGATGCTCCAGACATCCTCACGGCCATGATGCTCCCGGTCGGAGATTTCCCATATCGCGGCGTTCACCCGCGCATTGACCTCCTGCAGGTCGCGCTGGCGCTCCGGCGTCAGCACAACCTGCCGCGTCAGAACGCCGGATCGGCGGCATTCCACCGGGTTCCTGGCGCAGAAATCGAGGAATGCCGGCGGCGGCGACGCCGGCCCGCGGGTCCGCGCCGCGAGCTGATCGGCCCTGGCAGCGCTCGGCACGCTTCCGGCGAGCAGAGCGACAACGCCCGCCCATGCCGTGATGAAGGCAGGCATCGTCATGGTCGAAACCACATCATGGTCCGCCTTGCTAAGGGGAGAGCGCGGGATCGGCAGTCGGAAGGATGGGCGCCTTTGCTTAAGAAAGAAGGCGATTCTGTGATCAGAAATGACGGGAGATTCGGACGACCGAAGCAAGGCTGAAGGCGCCCCGTCGACAGCATCCGCGACGCGCGCCATTGCGCGCGAAGTGAGTATTTTTCCTTAAAATATTGATTTTACTTAAAAAATTCTCCAATTTGACAGCAAGCCAAAGCGGTCGGCTGGGCGGTTTCAGCCCGATCACGCAACTCCGTCGCCACTGCCCTGCACGCGATCTGGCCGGCCGGCCCGGCGCTCGATCGAATGATCCACGATCAGCAGCCCCAGCGCGAGCACGGTCGCCGACAGCACGATGGCATGATCGCCGAGCCCGGCAGCGCAGCCGAGCGCCGCGGTAACCCAGATCGCCGCCGCCGTCGTCAGGCCCTGCGGCGCGGAGTGGCCCTTGCGCAGTACGATCACGCCGGCGCCGAGGAAGCCGATGCCGGTGAGGATCCCCTGCACCACGCGGCTGGCGGCGTCGATCTGCTGCGGTTCGCTGAAAATGGTCGCGGCAGCAGCCGTGCCGAGGCCGACGAGCCCGAAGGTGCGAATGCCGGCGGCGCCCTGCCTGCCGGTCCGCTCCCAGCCGACGACGATCCCGGCCGCCATCCCGGCTAGCAGGCGCAGCAGGAGGTCGACCTCGGCCCAGATGTCGAAACTCAGCTCATCGAGGCTCATGGTTCCCCTCCGCGTGACGATTGCCCGTGCGGCCTGAACGCGCGAGAGAGCAAGCTGTTGCCACGCGTAGCTCCTGCCGCCAAGACCACCGCATCCAAGCAAGGTTCGATAGATGCCCTATACCGACCCGCTCGAGCCGATGCTCCAACGCGAGGAGGAGCTGCGCCATCAGATCGCGAGACGCCTCGCCGAGGAGGCAGGCGCCATACCGCTCGTTTTGTCGGTCGACCACCTCGCCGCCGCCGACGAGGCGATCGCCGCCTGGGCCAAGCAAGGCGAGGAAGAGCAGGACCAGCGGGCGTTCCGGCCGATCGGCCCGCTGCAGGAGCTGCTGGCCGAGCACCGCGACATGATCGAGCGTATCGCCGAGCTGCAGGACAGGCGCCTCTCCTGACAGCCTGGAGCAACTCCGCAGGTCTTCGAGTCACGGACTTGTTCCAAGCCTTTGTTTCATCGCATTTTCTTCGCGCGATCCGGTGACCACCCCGCTCGCGAATGCTCTACCGCTTCGCTTCCTCGCAATTCTGAACGCAAGACCGCTCCACACTTCAGCTGGAGTTGCTCTAGGAGGCCCGGGACATCGCGTGTTGCGGCCCGCCTGCCGAAATGCGACTCTGGCGGAAAGGTTGCGAGCTGGGGTCGCGCCATGCGGTTCGGCAATGGGCTGACGGGACTGTGGCGCCGCCGGGAGGCCGCTCACCGGCTGTCTCTGTGCGTCTTCGGATTGCTTCTCACGGCCTCCGCCGCCGTCGCGCAGCAAGAGCGCCGCGTTGCTCTGATCGTCGGCGTCGGCGCCTATCGCAACGTGCCCCCGCTCCCCAACCCGCCGAACGATGCGCGGGACCTCGGCGCGGTGCTCGACCGCCTCGGCTTCGAGACGGAAACGCTGGTCGACCCTGATCGGCTAGCACTGGAAGCAGGGGTCAGGCGCCTCGGCCAGCGCGCCCGCGGCGCCGATGCGGCGTTCTTCTTCTTCGCCGGCCACGGGCTCGAGGCGTCCGGGCGCAACTGGCTCCTGCCCGCGCCGGCGGAGATCCGCAGCGACCGCGATTTGCGTTTCGAGGCGCTCGATGTCGACAGCGTGCTCGAACAGCTCGACGGCGCGGCGCGGCTTTCGATCCTCGTTCTCGATGCCTGCCGCGACAATCCCTTCCGCAAGCGCCTGCAGGCCTCGGGACGCGGCGCGCCGGCTGCATCCGGGCTCGGCCAGGCGAGCGCAACGGTCGGGACGCTGCTCGCTTTCGCCACCGCGCCCGGCACGGTGGCCGATGACGGTCGCGGCCGGAACAGCCCCTTCACCACCGCCCTGCTGAAGCGCATCGAGACGCCGGGGCTGGAGATTCGCCAGCTCATGGCCGAGGTCAGGCGCGAGGTCCGCGAGGCGACGCAGGGGCGCCAGGTACCGTGGGAGAACTCGGCGCTGGAGGGCAGCTTCTATTTCCGCGCCGCAGCCGCCTCTGCGCCGGCTCCGGCGGCAGCCCGTTCCGCTGCCGCTCAGGCCCCAGGCACAGCAGTGCCCGGCGCCGAGACGGTGTTCTGGGAAAGCGTGCGCAGCAGCCGCAACCCGGCCGATCTGCGCGCCTATCTGGCGCGCTTCCCGGGCGGCGTCTTCGCTTCGCTGGCGCGCAACCGGCTGGAGGAGATGGAGCGCAATCGCTCGCCCGACCTGCGCCGCCCCGACGCAAGCAGCGCGACAGCGCTCGATCCGGCAACGCCCGAGGGGCGCGAGGCGCTCCTGCTCAGCGTCCTGAGCCTCGACCGCACGGTTCCCCGCGGGCGCCTCGAAGCGCAGGTGCGCGCCTTGCAGGCCTACCAGGAGAGCAAGCAGCACCGCGCCATCGCCATCTCGCCGAAGCAGCAGCGGAGCTTTCGCGTCGCCGAGAGCCCCTCAGCCGCTGCGGCCGAGGAACTGGCCCTGGAACGCTGCCAGCTTCGCAACGAAGAGCCCTGCGTCCTCTTCGCCGTGAACGAGGCGTTCCGCACGCCGCAACAGGGCGGGGAGTGGCCGCGCCGGGACATGGAGCGGCTGCGCCACGAGGGCCCCTATCGCCCCGACAAGGTGCCGGCGATCACGGCGGAACGGCGCAAGGAAGCCGACATCGCCGGCTATGGCCGGGCGCGCGAACCGAAGGCGATGGCGATCCACCCGCTCGGCCGCATCTTCGTCAGGACCGGGGCGGCCAGCGCCTTCGCGGCCGAGACCGAGGCCCTGAAGGTCTGCAACGACGATCCGGCCCGCGACGGAGCGACCGGCTCCTGCCTCCTCTACGCTGCCGGCAACACGGTTGTGCTGCCCGGCCACCACACCGCGCCGCTCGCAGCCGATCCCGCGGGGGCGGCCAGGCCGGCGAGTGGGCGGTGAGGGTTGATGCGGGCACTGTTGTACAGCGGCGGAGAAGCGCGGGCTGCAATCATCGCCCCTCAGCTGATCATTTAGTAAATGCCGACACGGGCTTACCTGAGCAGAGTCTCCCACGGGAGAAAAGATGCCTGTGATTCGCAACCGGAAGTGGTTGACGCTACGGCCGACGCGTCCCAGCGTGGGGAGGTGTGGCAATCGGATTTGGCCGGGTGCAGTACGTGTTGTTTCCGCTGAGAGCAGTGGTCGAGTTCCCAAAGAGCAAGCCGACCGCTGATGCTCTTGGCGAGGTCGAGGCCGACGATGGGCACCGATACTACATCAAGGGTGATGCTCATGGGGCACCGGTCAAAGCCTCCGAATGGATATGCACCAATCTCGCCGAAGCGGTCGGGATCAGCGCTCCGTCGCCGGCTCTCGTCGAACTCTCGACCGGGGAGGTCGTATTTGGATCTCGGCGGGTCGGAGGCGTTGCTGCTGACGTACTAACGCAAGGCTACCTGCTACGGAATCCAGCTCCAAATATCGGGGCACCGCCAACGGTGGGTCTCCAGCGCGTACTTTCGGCGATCTACATTTTTGACCTTTTTCTGTTCAATGATGACCGCCACCTCGGAAACTATCTTAGCTACGACGACAACGGCACTCAGCGCCTTTATGCGTTCGATTTCAGTCGTTGCCTGTTCTGGTCGTGGCCGTGGTCGGGCTTCCCGCCCATAGGTTGCAACACTCGCATTTGGGGTCGAGTTTTGCAGCACATCCATGGTTTTGACGGGACAGTTGCCCGAACCACGCTCGATCGTCTTGAGGCGTTGTCTGACGACACGATTGAGGGCATCTTTAACCGGATGCCCGCAAATTGGTTGGACCCCGACCGTCGTAGTCAGTTTCAGAGTTTTTGGTCTGGCGGCATGAGGACCACTCGAGTGAATGAGCTCCGAAGAGGGTTGAGCGATGGCTCGCTCCTATAATTTCGCGGTTATCCGCCTTGCCCCCAACGACACGCGCGACGAACGCGTGAATGTCGGCATTGCCATTGTCACTGACGATGGCCTCGACGTGCGCGTATCCCGCAAGATGGACAAGGTGCGCGCGATCTCCAATGCCATCGACGCTGGAGCACTGCGCGATTTGGTGCTGTCGATGCGAGAGGTCGACGCCCAACTGCAGCTTGCGGGGCTGAAATCGCCCAACGAACGCCTGGAACACCTCAACCGCATCGGCCCTTTGATGCTTTCGACGTCGGGAGCGTTCATGGCTGAGACAATGGAGGCCTACGAGCGGCGCATCGAGAGCATCATGACCGCGATGGTTGAGCCCGAAAAAGCCCCAACTCGTGTACGAGAGAAGCGGACTCGTTTGCTGACGCAGATGAAGAAGGTCTTCAGGCAGGAACGCATTCTAGCTCAACGCGGCGAAGGCCTCGGTTCGCATAGAATTGTCCCAGGGGTCGAAATGGAGGAGGGGCTCGTCGCTGATCTCGTGCTGAAAAACGGCAAATTCCATGTCGTCGAAACGGTTGATGCCTCAGCTGAAGCTGAAACACCCCGGAAGGCACTGAGCGATATCGGCATTTCCGCACTCGTGCTTGAGCGCGCACGGATGAAGTTCGGAAGTAACATCTCGACGCGACTGGTATATGTCGCGTCGCCAAGCGTGGAACGCATCGCGATACCGTGTCTGGAGGCGGCGAGCCATCAAGGCGCAGAGCTCGTCAACTGGGCGAGCCAGAGCGACCGTCGAAAGTTTGTTGCCGACTTTGCTTCGATGGCAGATCCGATACCGAAGAAAAATTCGGGGCGGCAACAACCGGTGCAGATTCGCTTTCAATGAGATGTGGCGCACCGTTCGCGTGCCAGAGCTTCGATCCGTTCGCGTTATCCCGAGTTCCAACCCTCACCGCCCAATAGCTTCACGTCTTGTCGAAGGGCTTGGCGTTTCTGATGGCGATGGCGGTCAGGGCCATCTGTAGGCCTTGCTCACGAGTCAACAGGAGGAGCAACAATTTTTGCGACTGCCAACGGTCGCTCGCGAACGTCAGCGAACGCGAAACACAAAAACCCGACCGCAGTTGCCGGTTATCAAACGTCGCAAACGTTTGCGAATGTAAGAAAATGGTGCCCAGGGCTGGAATCGAACCAGCGACACTGCGATTTTCAGTCGCATGCTCTACCAACTGAGCTACCTGGGCGTCCCGCGAAGCGCGCCGCGCTTCGGTTGGTGGAGGCGATATAGAGGCATGGGCATGGGCTGTCCAGCCGACAAACGATCCTGCCGGTGGGAAAATTTCGACCCGTCCGGCAAGGGGATCGAAAATCGGGGCTGAGACGGCCTCTTTATACTGCGCCCGGCCTGAACGCGGCCTCGCGCCAGGCTGGCCGCGAACGCGGCAACGCAGATGCTGACAAGCCCTGGAACCAAAGCGCGGTAGTCGGGTTGATGCGGCGGCGCCAGCGATGGCGCCGTGCCTACCGCCGATCTTGAGCACGCCGCGGATGTACCGGCAGTTCGATCGCGCGGGAGGCGGAATTCAGGGCGATGAGCCCACCGAAAAGTCCTGACCCGTCGCGCGGCCGGTCAGCGAATGGCCCGGCGTCCTCCCGACAGGGAAACGCCGGGCCTTTCCATTAGACATCTTTGCTTTGTCGCATTTTCTTCCCGCGAACCGGTGTCGACTTCGCTCGAAGATGCTCTAGTTGTCCTCGCCCTGCCGCGTCGGCGCTTCCTCGGTCTCCTCCAGCGGCTCGCCTGGGATCACGTAGTTGCCCTTGAGCCAGCGGCCGAGGTCGATATCGGCGCAGCGGGACGAGCAGAACGGCTTGAAGCGCTGCACGGCCGGCTTGCCGCAGATCGGGCAAGGCCGCGCGGGCGGGGCGGGATTTTCCGGTTGTTCAGGCGCCATATTGCAGGGTCACTCCGCCATCGACTGGAAGCTCGATGCCGGTGACATAGCGCGCTTCGTCGCTGGCGAGGAAGAGCGCCGCCCAGGCGACGTCCCAGGCCTCGCCCATATGGCCCATCGGAACCTGCGAGTCTCGCTTGGCCCACATCGCTGCGACGTCGCCCTTGCCATAGGTCTGGGCGAGCCCGGCCGAATGCTCGACCATCGGCGTCTTCATCAGCCCGGGCAGCACGGCGTTCACGCGGATCTTCTGCGGAGCGTACTGGGCCGCCGTGGTGCGGGTGAGCTGGTTCATCGCCGCCTTGCTGGCGCCATAGCTGGCATAGGGCACGCCGGTGTGGCGGATCGAGGCGATCGAGGAGATGTTGATGATCGAGCCGCCCTGCCCGCCCTCGGCGAACTGGCGCTGCATCACCGGGATCACATGCTTCATCGCCAGAAAGCAGCCGGTCAGGTTGACCTTGAAGACGCGCTCCCACGTCTCCAGCGGCAGGTCGACGACGCTGCCGACCTCGGCGATGCCGACATTGTTGTCGAGCACGTCGATGCGGCCGTAACGGCCCAAAGTCGCCTCGACCAGCGCACGCAGATCGTCCTCGCTGGTGACATCGGTGCGGATCGCGAAGGCCTCGCCGCCTTCGCTGGCGATGATGTTGGCGGTCTCCTGCGCAGCCTCGAGGTTGCGGTCGGCGCAGACGACCCTGGCGCCCTCGCGGGCGAACACCGTCGCCGTCGCCTTGCCATTGCCCCAGCCCGGGCCGATCGAGCCCGCGCCGGCGACGATCGCGACCTTGCCTTCGAGACGTTTCGTCATAGCGATGTTCCCTGCCCTGCACGCTTGCTTGCCGTTGGCGCCACCATCGGCACTCGCCGCGGCCGGAGCAAGCGCATGGCATGCAAGCCGGCATGCACGTGGACAGCGCTCAGGCGAGTTGCGCGGCCGCGAGCGCGATGGCGGTGGTGAGGCCGACGACCAGCACGAACCAGGGCCAGAGCGCGCGCATTGCCTGCCCGGTCTCAGGCGTCGTCGCCTTGATCAGGACCTGGCCCATGGTGACGCGGACCGGGCTGACTGCCGTGAGCAGGCTGCCGGCGACGACCGCGGCGGCGATCACGGCCAGCCTCGCTTCACCGGCCGGGACGAGCGCGGTCGCGAGCGGCATCGAGACCGCGCCGGCGCCGGTGTTCGAGCCGGTGAGATAGCCGCCGAGCGCCCCCGCGACCGGCACGATGCCGGCCGACCAGGAACCGAGCACGCTGCTGACGGCGAGCCCGATGCCGCCGGCAAGGCCGGAGCCGACCATGATCCAGGCCATGCCGACGAGCAGGAAGGTCAGCAGCGCCGCCCGCCCCGAACGCCGCAGCGTCAGCTTCATCAGGGTGGTCGCCTGCTTCGCCCCGCCCCGGCGCAGGGCGACCACGAGCGCGATGACGAGCAGCGGCAGCGCCGGCGAGAGCAGCGGCGCGAAGGTCGAGGCGTCGGCGAACGGCTTGAAGGACGGATGCTCGAGCCGGTCATGGACCGCCGGCACCAGCCGCATCAGCGCCAGCGCGACGACAAGGGCGATATAGGGCGACAAGCGCGCCAGCAGTGCCCGATCGAGCCCCGCCCAGCCCTTCACGCGCAGGACACGCAGCAGCATCACCGGCGCCAGCGCCGCGATGGCAGCGAGTTCCAGCGGCAAAGTGAGATTCGCGGTGACGAGCAGGGCCATCAGCAACGCGATCAGGCCGGCCCATTCGAGGCGGTCGGAGAGCGCGGGCGGCAGCCTGGCCTGCCGCGACAGGCGCCAGAACAGCGGCAGCAGCACCGCCCCGAGCAGCGCCGTCGCCAGCGCGATCCGCCAGATCAATGCCGCGAGCGGGACTCCGGCGATATCGGCGCTGATCCTGGTGCCGATGCCGAGCGCACCCCAGGGCACCAGGATCTGGCTGAAGGTGGCGAGCGCCAGTGCCGGCGCCTTGTCGACGCCGAGGCGCCGGGCGCCGGAAACGGCGACGACATAGCCGACGCCGAAGCCGGTCGCGGTCTCCAGGAACGGCCCGCGCAGCAGGCAGGCCTCGGCCAGCGCGCCATGTTCGGGCAGGGCCGGGTCGGCGTTATCGCTTGCCTTCTCCAGGCTGAGGGAAAAGGCGAGCCCCGCGATGATGACCAGTGTCGCCGGCAGGCCGATCCAGGCTCCGGCGGCGAAATGCCCGATGATCGAAGCGGCGTCGGGCTGGCTGGGGCCAGCGATGTAGGCGACGAGCGCGGCGCAGAGCGTGCCGGCCAGCCCGGCGGTCAGCGCCGAACGCCCGGACAGGATCAATCCGAGGAAGAGGATAAGCGGCGAGAGCCAGACCAGAGCCATGATCGTCTGGCCTACGCCCGCTCAGCCGACATTCAGCCAGCCGAGCCGGATCGGGAAGCCCTCGCCGCCGAGCAGGTTGACCGTTTCGTAGAGCGGCAGGCCGACGACGCCGGTATAGGAGCCGACGAGCTTGACGACGAAGGAGCCGGCGATGCCCTGGATGGCATAGGCGCCGGCCTTGCCGCGCCATTCGCCCGAGGCGAGGTAGTTCTCGATATCCTCGTTCGAGAGTCGCTTGAAGCGCAGCCGCGTCTCGACAATGCGCTCGCGGATCGTGCCCGCCGGCGTCGCCAGCGCGACACCGGTATAGACCCGGTGCGCCCGACCGGAGAGCAGGCGCAGGCACGCGGCGGCCTCGTCGACGATCTCGGCCTTGGGCAGGATACGCCGGCCGACAGCGACCACGGTGTCGGCGGCGAGGATGTAGGCACTTTCGAGATCGGGCCGCCCTTTCAGCCCGGCAAGCCCGGCCTCGGCCTTGGCGCGGGCGAGCCGGCGGGCGAGATCGCGCGGGCGCTCGCCCTTGAGCGGGCTCTCGTCGAGATCGGAGGGCAACAGCGCGTCGGGCTTGAGGCCTGCCTGTTCGAGCAGGGCAAGGCGCCGCGGCGAGGCCGAGGCCAGGACCAGCTTCGGGCGCCAGCCCGGCGGCTTCTGGGAGCTGAAGAGATTCAAGTGTCGGCTCGCTGCGCGTCCGGGACGATTTCCCGCAAGGCTTTAGAGCCAGTTGCGGAATATCCCAAGCCCTCTATGTCCAGGCCCTCTCCGCGGAAGCCCGGCCAACCGGTTGTCCTGCCGCTCGCGCGTGGGGTGGCTGCATCTCCTGTGCAATGCGCAGAATTTGAGCGTCGCCATGCATGGTTCCGGATTGCACTAACCCGTTTAGCTTGCCACATCAGACAAGCGGGCGTGGCGGCGACCCGCAAGGCTCGGCCTACACGGCCCCCTTCTCGTCACCGGAGAGCTTTCGCCATGGCGTCACGAACTGGATCTGCCTCGACCGTCGCGCTGGCGGCGGACGCGCAAAGCGTCCTTGCCCAGATGGTCGCGATGCAGGTCGATGCCGGGCTCACCATCGCCATGCGGATGCCGATCCTGGCCAAGGGCGCCCTCGGCGATGCCAGGGGCCAGCGCGAGGCCAGCAAGGCCGTGGTCGAGAAGGCCGCGGCCCTGGCCGAGAGCAGCTTCGCCATCGGCCATGCCGCGACCCTGTTCTGGTGGAGCATGGCGCTCAACCCGCTGACCCCGAACGGGCTCGGCGAAGCGACGGCCAAGGCCGTCCACAGCACGCTGGAGCCGTTCTCGCGGCGCACCCGCGCCAATGCCAGCCGGCTGTCGAAGCGTCGTTAAGCCTTGGGTTCTGAGCCCGTCTCAAGCACCGGCTCGGCGACCGTCGGCAGCGCTGCCGTGGCGTCGTACTCGCGCTCCAGCTTGCGATAGCGTGCCACGCTGACTGGGATCAGCGCGAGGTAGGCCGCAACGACCAGCGCCAGCATCTCGAACGGATAAGCGAAGAGCAGGCCGGCGATGACGACGACGGCAACGAAGATCGGCAGCACCTGATCGCGCGGAACGCGGGTGCCGAGCGTCTTGCCGGCATAGCAAGGGATGCGCGAGATCGTCAGGAAGGCGATGAACAGGATGTAGAGGCCGACGAAGGGAGCGCCATACTCCCTCACCGGCATGCCGACGAACTCCAGGTAGAACGGCAGCATGGCGGTGATCGCGCCGGCCGGGGCCGGCATGCCGACGAAGAAGTTCTTCTGCCATTCCGGCCGGCTGGGATCGTCGATCATCACGTTGAAGCGCGCCAGCCTGAGCGCCATGGCACAGGCCAGCGTCAGCACGATGATCCAGCCGAAGGAGCGCAGATCGTGCAGGACGAAGGTCCAGAGCACGAAGCCGGTGGCGACGCCGAAGCAGACGAAGTCCGAGAGCGAATCGAGCTCGGCACCGAAGCGCGACGTCCCCTTGAGCAGGCGTGCCAGGCGCCCGTCGATGCCATCGAGCAGGGCCGCGACGAGGATGCAGATCGTCGCCGATTCGAACTTGCCGTCGACGGCGAGACGCATTGCGGTCAGGCCCAGGCAAAGGGCGATCAGCGTCACGACATTGGGCGCGATCAGCCGGAACGGGATCGCCTTGAAGCGGGTCCGCTTCGATTCGACGCGCTCGGGTTCGAAAGGCGGAAAGAGGTCGCTCATATCAGCGGGAATACGCGGTTTTAAGGTGAGAGGGAATGGGCAGGCGCGGGTTTCCCTCTCCCGTGTGGGAGAGGGGTACTGGTGAGGGACCACCGCTGACTGTCAGGGTGAGGCGGCTGCCGCCGCAATTTCTACGGCTGGGGCAGGCCCTCATCCCTACCCTTCTCCCACACGAGAGAGGGCTTCCCGCGCCCTTCCTCGAAACTCAAATCCCCCGGAACGCCCGGCCGATGTCGTTGCCCGAGAAATCCGCCAGCACGGTCTCGCCGGCGATCGCGGTCTGGCCCTCGCCGACCAGCGGGACGACGCCCTGCGGCAGGTAGACGTCGACGCGCGAGCCGAAGCGGATCAGGCCGAAGCGCTCGCCCTGGCCGAGCGGATCGCCCTCCTTGACGAAGGGCACGATGCGGCGGGCGATCAAGCCGGCGATCTGGACGACCGCGATGGTGCCGGCCGGCGTCTCGATCGCCAGCGCGTTGCGCTCATTGTCCTCGCTCGCCTTGTCGAGCTCGGCATTGAGGAAGAGGCCTGGCGTATAGGCCATCTTGGTGAGGCGGCCGGCGACCGGGCTGCGGTTCACATGGCAGTCGAAGACGTTCATGAACACCGAAATGCGCGTCATCGGCTCGGCCGGCAGCTCAAGCTCCGGCGGCGGCACGGCGGTGGCGATCTGGCTGATGCGGCCGTCGGCGGGCGAAATCACCAGCCCCTCGCGCTGCGGCACGATGCGCACGGGGTCGCGGAAGAAATAGCAGATCCACAGCGTGATCAGCGTGCCGATCCAGCCGAAGGGCCCCCAGAGCTGGCCGAGCACGAGCGTCGCCACCACGCCGATGGCGATGAAGACATAGCCTTCCTTGTGGATCGGCACGATCGTCCGGCGGACGGAGTCGACGAGAGACATGGGCGTAAAGTCCTGTTGCTCTTGTTGGCGCGGCGCGCGCATCTGGCAGGGCCTTCGCGGCGGGGTTGAGACCGCAAGGCGGGCAAGCTGTTTAGGCTTTTGCGGGCTTTTGCGAAAGAGGCGCGAGGATGGCGCGACAATCGATCCTAGCCAACCGCCTTCGCCGCCGCCCTTCCCGCGACTCGTCCCGAGAAGATGCAGCCGCCGAGGAAGGTGCCCTCCAGCGCGCGATAGCCGTGCAGGCCGCCGCCGCCGAAGCCGGCGGCTTCGCCGATCGCATAGAGTCCCGGCACCGGCTCGCCACGCTGCCCCAGCACGCGCGCCGAGAGATCGGTCATCAGCCCGCCCAGCGATTTGCGCGTCAGGATGTTGAGGCGGACCGCGACAAGCGGGCCGTGGGCGGGGTCGAGGATGCGATGCGGTTTGGCCGTGCGGATCAGGCGGTCGCCGAGATAGGCGCGCGCGCCGCGCAGCGCCGTGACCTGCAGGTCCTTGCCATAGGGGTTCTGCGCATCGCGGTCGCGCGCCTCGATCTGTGCCCGCAGATGCGCCTCGTCGATCAGCCCGGCGCCACCGAGATCGTTCATCCTGGAGACCAGGCGCGAGAAGTCGGCCTCGACGATGAAGTCCTCGCCCTTGTCGAGGAAGGCCTGGACCGGCGCCGGCATGCCGGCCCGCGCACGTTGGATAACCTGGCGCCAGCTCTTGCCAGTGAGGTCCGGGTTCTGCTCGGAGCCCGAGAGCGCGAACTCCTTGGCGACGATGCTGCGGCTGGTGACGAACCAGGAATGGTCGAAGCCGGTCCTGCGCAGGTATTCCAGCGTGCCGAGCGTGTCGAAGCCCGGGAAAAGCGGCACCGGCAGGCGGTTGCCCCGGGCATCGAACCAGAGCGAGGACGGGCCGGGCAGGATACGGATCGCATGCGCCGGCCAGATTGGCGCCCAGTTGCCGATCCCCTCGACATAGTGCCACATCCGGTCGCCATTGATCAGCCGCCCGCCCGCCGCCTCAGCGATCCCGAGCATCTTGCCGTCGACATGGGCCGGCACGCCGGAGAGCATGTGTTTTGGCGGCTCGCCAAGGCGCTGCGGCCAGTTGCGGCGGACGAGATCGTGATTGCCGCCGATGCCGCCGGAGGCGACGATCACGGCCTGCGCCTTGATCGCGAAAGTGCCGGTCACCGTCCGGGAGCTCGCCTGCCCGCGTTCGACCGCGCTCTCCTCCAGCACCTCGCCCTCGACGCCGTCGATGGCGCCGCCGCTGTGCGTCAGGCCGGTGACGCGGTGGCGGAAGCAAGGCTTGATCAGCCCGTTCTTCTCAGCATCCGCGACGCGGCGCAGGAAGGGCTCGAGCACGCCCGGGCCCGTACCCCAGGTGACGTGGAAGCGCGGCACGGAGTTGCCATGGCCGGTGGCGAGATAGCCGCCGCGCTCGGCCCAGCCGACGACCGGGAACCAGCGCATGCCCTGCCGGTGCAGCCAGCCGCGCTTCTCGCCGGCGGCGAAATCGAGATAGGCCTCGGCCCATTGCTTCGGCCAATGGTCCTCGTCACGATCGAAGCCGGCCGAGCCGAACCAGTCCTGACGGGCGAGGTAGAGCGAATCCCTGATCCGCAGGCGCCGCTGCTCGGGCGAATCGATCAGGAAGAGCCCGCCGAAGGACCAGTGCGCCTGGCCGCCGAGCGAGGCCCGCGGCTCCTGCTCGACGATGACGACCCTGCGGCCGGCATCGGCCAGTTCGGCGGCCGCGACGAGGCCGGCAAGGCCGGCCCCGACGATGACCACATCCGCCTCGAGCGCCATGCCCCCTCCCTGCCGCCGGTTTCCCGTTACTGTCGAGCTTGCCCAGAAGTCGCTTGGCCGCAAGGGCGTTGGATGCGGCGGCGCGCGGAACAGAGCCAGCAGCGACACGTTGCCCAAAGCAACAGGGAAAGCACGCAAGGAGGCTCGGATGGCCAAGACCGCCGCGAAGCGCAAAGACGACAAGGCGCCCAAATCGGTGAAAACCGCCGCCAAGCAGCAGCGACGAATCCAGAAGGACATCGCCCGCGCCGACGCCCGGCCATCGAAGCAGAAGGATGGCGCGGTGCAAACCGGCGCCAGAGTCTACCCCGCGCCACCGTTCAAGCCCCAGCACCAGGCCAAGCCCGGCTCGGAGTCGGCGCTCGATCCGGCACCGATGTACGATGCGCCCTTCTACAAGGGCTCTGGAAAGCTCGACGGCAAGGTCGCGCTGATCAGCGGCGGCGATTCCGGCATCGGCCGGGCGGTGGCGGTGCTGTTCGCCCGCGAGGGCGCCGATGTCGCGATCCTGCATCTTGGCGAGAACGCCGATGCGAGAGAAACGCTCGCCGCGATCGAGAAGGAAGGCCGCAAGGGCATCGCCATCTCCGGCGACATCCGCGATTCAGCCTTCTGCCGCGATGCCGTGGCGAAGACGGTGAAGGCGCTCGGCGGGCTCGACATCCTCGTCAACAACGCTGCTTTCCAAGTGCACTCCCCCCGCTTCGAGGACTTAAGCGAAGAGCATTTCGACACGACGATCCGCACGAATCTGCACGGCTATTTCCATCTGACGCAGGCGGCATTGCCGCATCTCGGCAAGGGCTGCGCCATCGTCAACACCGGCTCGGTCGTCGGGCTGGAGGGGAGCAAGGAACTGATCGACTACGCCACGACCAAAGGTGGCATTCATGCCTTCACCCGGTCGCTGGCGGCGCATCTGCTGCCGCGCGGGATCAGGGTCAACGCCGTCGCGCCCGGCCCGGTATGGACGCCGCTCAACCCGTCGGATCCGCCGGCCGAGGCCGTGGCGGAATTCGGTTCGAAAGTGCCGATGAAGCGGCCGGCCCAGCCCGAGGAGATCGCCCCGGCCTATGTCTTCCTCGCCTCACCGCACTGCTCGAGCTACATCACCGGCGAAATCCTGCCGATCATCGGCGGGCATGGCTAGTTTAGCGGGCGGATTAAATATTTGCCTCAGAAACGTCACGAAAGATCTTGGAACGTCTGACAGGCACAGCGGTTTCTATATCAGTACACATCATCGACCCGTGGAGGATGAGTATGAAACCTCTGAAGACTGGATTGGTGGCTGGCGCGTTGGCGCTGTCGTCTGTCGCGGCGATGGCGCAAGGTGTCGACCTGAGGCCGGAGAACAGCGTTCCGAAATATGAGCGCGGGCCGACAAGCTATGACAATGCACCCCATCGCGGCGGCACGTACAAGCCGGACGATTATCGCCAAGGCTATGACAGGGGCAGCTATGGCAGCGCGCGCTACGAGATGATCTCGCAACGCGAGGCGATCAGGATCGCGCGCCGCAACGGCGTTTCCGAGATCGACCAGGCCCGCTGGAGCGGCAATGTCTGGGTCATCGACGGCTCCGACAGGCGCGGCGAAGAGTTGCGAGTCGAAATCAACGCGCGCGGCGAGATCGTCGACGTCGACCGCAACTGAGGCGGCATCAGAAGACCAGCATGGTGAGAACTTGGGCGGCCTCCGGGCCGCCCTTTTTTATGCCGTTCTCGCCACAGCCACGCCCGCGCCGAAACGGCGCGCCGCGAGCAGGGTCAGGATCAGGAAGACGATCAGCGCCAGCACCTGGGCGATCGCGAAGGGCGGCTCGCTCTGCGTCGGCGCCATATCGTGCAAGACGTTCACCTTGAGGAAGAGCTGGGCGATCAGCACGAAGATCAGCAGATAGAACGAGAGCACCGCGGTGATCGCGTAGATCCGCCGCCAGACATCGCGCAGGGCGAAGGCGTAGAGCGCCAGCCCCGCAAGCACGATCAGCACAAGCGACACCGCGCCGACGATATGCGAGGGCAGCACCCTGTCGAAGGGGAAGGCGTAGCCGGTGGCACTGCACGCGAAGGCAGTCGAGAGATAGATGCCATTCCAGCGCGGGCTGAGATGGCCCTTCAGCAGGGCGGCCGTCATCGGGAACCCGGCGACGATCGCGATCAGGCTGAGCCAGGTATGGAAGCCCACCAGCGTGGTTGGATCGAGCACGAACATGGCAAAGCCCCCCCGCTTCAACCGCAGCGAGCCCACAGCCAGGCTCTGCAAGCCATACTGCCAATCGTGGGGCGTGCTGGCGAGAGGCTTATGGAAAAGTTCTCAACTGAATGGCTCCGCAGCCACAGCAGGCGCACTGGTGCGCTGTTGGCGGGCCGTGGCGAAGTAAGAACCGGCGAGGATCAGCAGGAACCCGACCAATAAGGCGGCGGAAAGTGGCTCGCCGAGCACAAGCACTCCGAGCAGCACCGCCACCGCGGGATTGAGATAGGCGATCACGGTCGCTCGGGCCGCGCCGACCTCGGCGATGAGCGCAAACAGCAGCTGGAAGGCCAGCGCCGTGCAGACGACGGCGAGGGCTACCACCGCAAGGCTCGCATCGAGCGTGATCCGGGCAGGCCAGAGAGCCGGAACGAAAGGCAGATAGAGGATCGCAGCGACGATCAGTGAAACGACCACCACCGCGCTCGCCTCCGCCTCGGCGAGCTTACGCACGACCATGATCGGGCCGATGGCATAGCCGAGCGCGCTCAGCCCCAGCGCCAGCGCCGGCCAGAGCTCGACCGGCTGCTCGTCGAAGCCGAGCAGTGCGACGACACCGGCCAGGCCGAGGCCGAGCCCGGCAAGCCGCCCGATCCCGAGCCGCTCCTGCGAGAGCACGACGCCCAGGACCGCGGCGATAATCGGCGTCAGCGCGATGATCAGGCCTGCCAGCGAGCTCGTCACCCGCGTCTCGGCGAAGCCGATCAGGAACCACGGGCCGCTGATCTCGACGAGCGTGTAGAGGATCAGCCAGCCGGGCCGGCGGAAGCCCGACATGATGCCCTTGCCGCGCAGCGCGAAGGGCAGCAGCACCAGCGCGCCGATGGCAGCGCGGCCGAAAGCGACGATGACCGGGTGGTAATCGGCAACGGCGATCCGGATCAGCAGATAGGGCACGCCCCAGATCACGCCGAGGGCGAGGAACAGCAGCCAGGCTTTCCGGTTCATGCCAGCGTGCCCTTCCGGAACAGCGCAGTCAGCCAGCGGCCGTCGCGGCCCTCGAACGAGTGCGACCAGTGCAAACCGAGCCCGAGTGCTGCGAAAATCGCGATGATCTCGGAACGCGGCCACAGGGCGACGTAATACGCGCTGCCCTTCGTGCCGATTTCGACGCTCTCGCCCTGCCCTTCCCGAAGCGCGAGCAGGAAGACGCCGCCCTCGCGGATCGCCTCCGCGATCCTGGCGAGGACCGAAGGCAGGATCTCGCGCTCGACGTGCTGGAGCACGTACAGCGCCACGACGCCGTCATAAGGGCCGCCGAGTGGATCGCGGATAACGTCGAGGAGATCGGCTCGGCGGCCGCGCCCCGCCTGCAACTGCACGAAGGACTGCGCTCCATCGGTCCGCCTGACGGCAAGCCCCCGCTTCTCGAGCCAGTCGGCATCCCAGCCCGGACCTGAGCCGATCTCGAGCAGATGGCTGCCCGGCGGGACGAGCTTCAGCAGTTCGACAAGCGCCGGCTCGTCGTCAGCCTGCGGCTTGGGCGCCGTCGTTGCCGCGTAGTCGTCGGCACAGCCTTCATAGCCGGCGAGGGTCGAGCTGTTCGAAGCCGAGCGGTTCGCTTGTACCGCCTCCTTGACCGTTTCCGGCGCACTCATCTCCCACCTCCCTCGCGCTCCAGGGGGATCCAGATCTGCAGGCCGCCGAGCCCGGTGCCCGGATCGAAGGCGTCGTTGTGGAATTCGAGGACGGGGCCGTTCGCCGCATTGAGCCCGGCGGCGGGCAGCGCCTCGTTCCAGATCGCCGTGTAGGTGTCGAAGATCGTCGAGACGTGGTCGCGATGCTCGAAAACGGCATAGGTTCGGGGCTCGGTCTCCAGATAGGCCAGCGGCTTTCGCGGCGGAGCGGCCGAGCTCACCTCCGTGGCGCACATGTACTCGAAGCAGCCATCCTCATCGGGCGCGCGGCAGACGCCGATCGGTATGCCCGGAGCCTTGTCGGGGATATCGGCATAGTGGTCGCACATGAATGACTGCCATTGCGCCGGTATCCCGATCGCCGATTCATAGGAGCACGGGGCTGACAGGCCGACGAGGCGCAGCCGACCCAGCTCCCGAACAGTCGGGACCGGAGTCCTGGCGCGTCCGTTGGTCAACCGCAGCGGTGCGACGAGGTCGATCCGCTCGGTGCTGCCAGTGTTGCGAATCTCCTCCGGCGTGGTGCCGAACTGGTCGCGAAAAGCGCGGGTGAAAGCTTCGTGCGAGCCATAGCCGAACTCAAGTGCGACCGAGAGGATGTCGGGCGCGCCAGCGGCAAGGCGCTTGGCGGCCTCGCTCAATCGCCGGGCCCGCAGATAGGCCATCACCGGCCAGCCGCTCGCCGTCCCGAAGGCATTGGCGAGGTGCGAGCGCGAGACGTTGCAAGCCGCCGCGATCGAGCCCAGCGTCAGTTCCCGGCTGGAATTGCGCTCCATCACCCAAAGCGCCTTGTCGGCAAGCGACATGCCCCGGCTCCTCCCGCGAAAGTCCCGTGCATATCATCGGCTTCAGCCGGTCGCTTGATCGATCGTCCACAACCGACAGCGCTCTTTCCGGAAGCCGCCGCCCCGGAACCTCAGCTCCGGGGCGGGGTCTTCTTCAGTGGCCGATGCCGCTCAGGGTGGCGATGGCCAGAAGCGTGTAGCCGAGCGCCAGAAGGGCGTAGCCGGCGATGATCATGGTCGGGCTCCGGGATTGGGGCCGCGCGCCTCGTATGTCGGGCGCTGCGTGCGCCTGGATTGCGGAATGGGACGGAGAAAGAAGCTGCGACGCCGTAGCGGCGTGCACGCCGGAAAGAAACAAGCGACGACCCGAAGGCCACCTCGGCCGGGGCGCCCCGGCCTATGCTAGCGTCGTAAATTCGATATGCGTCATTCTGGGCAGGAATCAACGACGCCGCGCAAATTTCCTTCGCGCGGCGTTAGAACCTCACTGCGTCAGGCTGACCCGGACGCTCTCGCCCTCTTCCTGGGTCGCGCGCTGCAGCGTCGCCTTGGCCTCGTCCACCTGGCGCTGGCGGTTCCAAAGCGCGGCGTAGACGCCGTCGGCGGCGAGCAGGTCGCGGTGATGGCCGCGCTCGACGATCACGCCCTTGTCGAGGACGATGATCTCGTCGGCGTTGACCACGGTCGAGAGCCGGTGGGCGATCACCAGCGTGGTGCGGCCCTCGCTCACCCGGTCGAGCGCGTCCTGGATCTCCTTTTCGGTGAAGGAATCGAGCGCCGAGGTCGCCTCGTCGAGCACCAGCACCGGCGGGCCCTTCAGGATGGTGCGGGCGATGGCGACGCGCTGCTTCTCGCCGCCCGAGAGCTTGAGGCCGCGCTCGCCGACCGAGGTCTGGTAGCCTTCCGGCAGCGACTTGATGAAGCGGTCGATCTGGGCGAGGCGCGCCGCGTCCTCGATCTCGGCCTGCGTCGCCTCTGGCCGACCATAGCGCAGATTGTATTCGATGGTGTCGTTGAACAGCACCGTGTCCTGCGGGACCATGCCGATCGCCGAGCGCAGGCTGACCTGCTGCACCGCGGCGATGTCCTGGCCGTCGATGAGGATGCGGCCGTGTTGCGGCTCGTAGAAGCGGAACAGCAGGCGCGAGATCGTCGACTTGCCGGCGCCCGAGGGGCCGACGATCGCGATGGTCTTGCCGGCGGGCACCTCAAAGGAGACCCCGCGCAGGATCGGCCGCTCCGGCACATAGGCGAAATGGACATCCTCGAAGGTGACGGTGCCGGCGTGGACGTCCAGCGCCGGAGCCCCCGGCCGATCCTGGATCTCGGGATCGCGGCCGATCAGCGAGAACATCTGCTCGATGTCGAGCGTCGCCTGCTTGATCTCGCGGTAGACGGTGCCCATGAAGTTCAAGGGTATGTAGAGCTGGATCAGCATGGCGTTGATCAGCACGAAATCGCCGACCGTGTTCGTGCCGGCCTGGAAGCCGCGCACGCACATCACCATCGAGATGGTGAGGCCCGCCGCGAAGATCGCGGCCTGGCCGAAGTTCAGCCAGGCGAGCGAGGTGTAGGCCTTGATCGAGTTGCGCTCATAGCGCGCCATGGAGAGATCGTAGCGCGCCGTCTCGCGCGCCTCGGCGCCGAAATACTTCACCGTCTCGTAGTTTAGCAGCGAGTCGATCGCCTTGGCGTTGGCGTCGGTATCGGACTCGTTCATCTGGGCGCGGATGGCGATGCGCCATTCGGTGGCCTTGATGGTGTAGGCCATGTAGCCCACCACCATCACGACCAGCACGACGACATAGCGCCAGTCGAACAGCCAGAGCAGCACGGTGATGATCAGCGTGACCTCGATGATCACCGGCACGAGCTGGTTCAGGCCGAGGCGGACCATCTCCTCGATGCCGTTGCGGCCGCGCTCGAGCACCCGCGTCAGGCCGCCGGTCTTGCGCTCGAGATGGAAGCGCAGCGAGAGATGGTGGAGATGGCCGAAGGTCTGCAGCGCCAGCGTTCGCACCGCATGCATGAAGACCGGCGCGAAGATCGCGTCGCGCAGCTGCACGAAGGCGGCCGAGCCGACGCGGGCAAAACCGTAGATCACTGTCAGCGCCAGCGGTGCGCCGACGAGGAAGGGCAGCCAGTTCGACAGCGAGGTCGGGTTGTTGGCGAGCGCATCCGTCGCCCACTTGAAGGTGAAGGGCACGCCCATCAGCACGAGCCGACCGATCACCAGCAGCACGAAGGCAGCGACGACGCGCTGGCGCAGATCGGCCCGCTCCGGCGGCCAGAGATAGGGCCAGAGCGCCTGGAACGTTGCGATGAAGCCGGAGCCGGGCTGGAGCACGGCTTGGCGCGCGAGGGGCGCCGGAACCGGCGTGGCAGGCGAGGACATTGAAATGCTTCCAAATGGAACCGCCGATATAGGCGGATTCTCCGGGGAATGCAGGGGGCGGGAGATGAAATTACCGAAGTCGCTTTTGCGATGATGCTAGTAGCAGTGTCGCCCCGGATCTCCGCTTCGCTGCGTCCGGGACGACCAGCGCTTGATCTTGAAGCCGATCAGCGTGTGGCGACGCCATTCTTCCAGATGATATCGGCTGAGCGACTGCCTTCGACAACCAGCCGCGCATTGGGCAGGTCGTTGCCCTCGACCCAGGCGCGCGCGGCCTCCTCGCTGCGACCGAGATCGGTCCAGCGCGCGAGCAGACGGCGCTCCAGTTCGGCGATCGGCACGTCGATGAAGATGGTCAGCTCGAAGAGCGGCGCGAGCTCCGACCATGGCGCTCGGTCGACCAGAAGGTAGTTGCCCTCGACCAGCACGAAACGCGCATCGGCCGGAATGATGGCCGCGCCAGCGCGGGCAAGATCGGCCTGGCGATCGAAGACCGGCACCGCCACACCCCCTTCGCCCGACCGAATGCGCCGGAGCGTCGCCGCAAGCCCGGCGCAGTCGAAGGTTTCAGGCGCGCCCTTGCGCTGGCGCAATCCCATCGCGTCGAGCACGGCATTGTCGAAATGAAAGCCGTCCATCGGCACCAGCGCCGCTTCGCCGGCTGGCAGCGCTGCGAGCAGATGCTCGCTCAACGTCGACTTGCCAGCCCCCGGAGCACCGGCGAGCCCAACGACGACGCGGCGCCGGTCACCGGCCCGCTCGACGATCCTGGCAGCGACATCTTCGGCAGTTTGCATGGTCACAAGCCCGGAATCTCCGCTCCCCCGCCGCAGGATCGGCGACGTCCGCGCCGTCTGCAACCGGACGCCGGCGCCATGAACCGGCACCGATCAGGCCTTGTTCTCGTCGCAACTGCGATGTCAGACTGGCCTAAAGCCTTTAAGGGCTGAAGCCTGGAGAAGACGCCCATGATGCTTCGACGCATTCTTCCCGCCGCTTGCGCACTCGCGCTGCTGCCGATCGTGCCGGCGCTGGCGCAATCGCGCCCGCCGGCACAGATCAAGATCACCAATGCCCGTACCGTGCCGCTTGAGTCGCTGGAGATCACCACCACGGGTGAGCAGGCCCGGCTCGTCGGCAAGCTCGCCAAGCCGCTGGCTCCCGGCAAGAGCGCCATGGTCAAGCTCAACAAGCCGGCCGGCTGCAGCTACTACCTGCTCGGCAAGTTCAGCGACGAAAGCGAGAGCGACAATGACGGCATCGACCTCTGCAAGGAGAAGTCGCTGCGCCTGACGGAGTGACCCTTCACCTTCGCCCCTCGGGGTAGAAGGTGGCAGCGCGAAGCGCTGACGGATGAGGGAAGGAAAGGGCCGGTCGACAACCGGCGCACCCAGTCGAACCGCCCTCATCCCCGGCCGGACCTTCTCCCCCGAGGGGAGAAGGAGGCTGACTACGCCGTCGCGCCTTCGCGCATCAGCTTGTAAGTGATCGAATCGACCAGCGCCTGGAACGAGGCATCGATGATGTTGGCGCTGACGCCGACCGTGGTCCAGCGCTCGCCGGTCTCGTCGGCGGATTCGATCAGGACGCGGGTGACAGCGTCGGTGCCGCCCTGGAAGACGCGGACCTTGTAGTCGACCAGCCTCAGGCCACCGATCAGCGACTGGTAGCGGCCGAGATCCTTGCGCAAGGCGAGGTCGAGCGCGTTGACCGGGCCGAGCGCGCTTTCGGCGACCGAGATCAGCGATTCCTCGCCGACCTTCACCTTGACGATCGCCTCCGAGAAGGTGACGAGCTCGCCCAGCGCATTGTAGCGGCGCTCGACATTGGCGGTGAAGCGCTCGATCTCGAAATAATCCGGCAGTTCGCCGAGGATGCGCTTGGCAAGCAGGTAGAACGAGGCGTCGGCGCCCTCGAAGGCATAACCCTGTGCCTCCTTCTCCTTCAGCTCCTCCAGCACGCGCGAGAGCCGCGGATCGTCGCGGCCGATGGTGACGCCGATGCGCTCCAGCTCGGCGACGAGATTCGACTTGCCGCCCTGGTCGGAAACCAGCACTTTCCGGACATTGCCGACCAGATCGGGCGCGACATGCTCGTAGGTGCGCGGGTCCTTCAACACGGCCGAGGCGTGGATGCCGGCCTTGGTGGCGAAGGCCGAGGCGCCGACGAAGGGGGCATGGCGGTTGGGCGCGCGGTTCAGCATCTCGTCGAGGGCGCGCGAGACATGGGTGAGCTCGCCGAGCTCGGCCTCGCCGACACCGAGCGCGAAGCGGCGGTTGTAGCGCTCCTTTAGCTTCAGCGCGCCGATCAGCGTGACGAGATTGGCGTTGCCGCAGCGCTCGCCGAGCCCGTTCAGCGTGCCCTGGATCTGGCGAACGCCGGCCTCGACCGCAGCGAGCGAGTTGGCGACGGCGCAGCCGCAATCGTCATGGGCGTGGATGCCGAGATGATCGCCTGGAACAACCTTCGCGACCTCGGCGACGATCCGTCCGACCTCGTCCGGCAGCGTGCCGCCATTGGTGTCGCAGAGCACGACCCAGCGCGCGCCGGCCTCATAGGCGGTGCGGGCGCAGGCGAGCGCATAGTCGGGATTGGCCTTGTAGCCGTCGAAGAAGTGCTCGCAATCGAGCATCACCTCGCGGCCGGCCGCCCTCGCGGTGGCGACGCTGTCGCGGATGCCGTCGAGATTGTCCTCCAAGGAGATCTCGAGCGCGACATGGACGTGGTAGTCCCAGCTCTTGGCGACGAAGACGATGGCGTCGGCCTTCGCATCGAGTAGCGCGGCGATGCCAGGGTCGTTCGAGGCCGAGCGCCCTGCCCGCTTGGTCATGCCGAAGGCGGCGAACTTGGCGCGCTGCGTCGGCTTGATTGCGAAGAAGGCCGTATCGAGCGGATTGGCGCCGGGATAGCCGCCCTCGACATAGTCGATGCCGAGCTTGTCGAGCATCGCCGCGACGGCGCGCTTGTCGTCGAGCGAGAAATCGACGCCCGTGGTTTGGGCGCCGTCGCGCAGCGTCGTGTCGAAAAGGTGGATGCGGGCGAGCGTCGCCTCGCCAGCCATGCGCGGCGCTGCGTCGGTCAAGGTGGCTTGTGCCGCGGCGCTCATCGCCTCACCCGCAACCGGTAACGCAACACCTTCGGCATCACCATGGCGAGCATGACGAGCTTCATCGCGATCGAGAGCGAACCACGCTTGCGGATCTTCGGAGCCTCGGTGGTCATTGTTCTTGGTCTTCTTTCAAAACAGCCGGCAGGGGTCGCAGGTCGACAGGCGTATCGGGGTCGATCTCGCCGATCATCGCCGGCTTGAGATCATAGATGCCGGCAATGGCTTCGAGCGCGGCCGGGGCATCGAGATTGACGCCCCATAACGCCATGGTCCGGGCAAAGGCGCGGGTCGTCATAAAAGTGACCGGGTAATCGACTTCGAGGAACAGGTTCGGGACCTTGCGGTCCTCGTAGAGCACGACGGCGGAGGAGGTTTCGTCGGGCCGCCAGAAGTCGACGAATTCGCGCAGCGCAAGCTCGCCGGAATTGCGCAGGCTCGCCTTTAGACGTGCCTCCTCCTCGAGCGAGCGCTCGCGCGCCCTGAGCGAACGGATGCCTTCGCCGATCACGGTCGGCACGCGCAGGAGTGCCATGCCTTCGCTCTCGATCCAGTTGCGGATCTCGATCGCGAAGGGTTTGGTCTCATCGCCGACCAGCTCGTCCTCGACACGATCGACCAGCACGATGCGGCGGTTCAGCCGCGGCAGCATGGCGAGCAGCCCAGCCGCAGCCAGACGCAGGACCGGCCCCGCATCGGCAATGATGATCGGCTCACGTGAGGCGGGAGTCATCACCGCTTCACCTCCCAGCTGGTCGTCAACTCGCCGGTCGCCGGGTCCTTGCCGTCCATGAGCACGATGCCCATCGCCACAAGCTCGTCGCGAAGGCGATCGGATTCGGCGAAGTTCTTCGCCTTGCGGGCAGCGAGGCGGGCGGCGATCAAGGCCTCGACCTTCGTGCGCAAGGCATCATCGATCGCGGCCACGGGCAGCTCCGGCAAGCCGATGCCGAGCAGCGCGAGGCTCGCTTTCAGGCTGGCGTGATCACCGGCCTTGCGCAGGGCATGCAGTTCGGCGAGCACCTGCGAGGTGTTTAGATCATCCGCCAGCGCTTCGATCACGCCGGCAGGAACCTGCCCTGCTTCAGCGTCTCCTGCAGCCACGGCCCAGTCGGCCAGCGTCCTTTCCGCCTCCTCCAGCGCCTTCACCGTCCAGTCGATCGGCTGGCGGTAATGGGTCTTGAGCATGGCGAGACGCAGCACCTCGCCGGGCCATGTCCGACCGCCGAAGCTCTCGGTCGCCAGCAGCTCGTTGATGGTGACGAAGTTGCCGAGCGACTTCGACATCTTCTCGCCTTCGACCTGCAGGAAGCCGTTGTGCATCCAGTAGTTTGCCATGCGCGCAGCACCGCCGGCCGCACCGAAGGCGCAGCAGCTCTGGGCGAGCTCGTTCTCGTGATGCGGGAAGACGAGATCGATCCCGCCGCCATGAACGTCGAAGACGTTCCTGGCGGGATCGTCGCATTGCAGGCCGCCGCCGAACGGCTCGAGCAGCGCCTTCATCGACATGGCCGAGCACTCGATGTGCCAGCCGGGGCGGCCGGGCGTGGCGATGCCGGCCGGCGATGGCCAGCCCGGATCGATGCCGGCGCGGCTGGGCTTCCACAGCACGAAATCCATCGGATCCCTTTTGTAGGGAGCGACATCCACTCGTGCTCCAGCCACCATCTCGTCGAGCGAGCGGCGGGCGAGCGAGCCGTAGCGCGGCGCGTCCTTCAGCCCGGCGACGGCCGGGACATGGAAGAGCACATGCTCCTCGGCGACATAGGCGACACCGCGGGCGATCAGGCGCTCGATGATCGCCTTCATCTCCTCAATATGGCCGGTGGCGCGCGGCTCGTCGTCGGGGCGCAGGTTGCCGAGCGCATCGACATCGGCGTGAAACTGCGCCGTCGTCGTCTGCGTGACCTTCGCGATCGCCTCGTTCAGCGGCAGGTCGGGAAAATCGCGCGCGGCGCGGGCGTTGATCTTGTCATCGACGTCGGTGAGGTTGCGCGCATAGCGGACATGACCCTCGCCATAGACGTGCCGCAGCAGCCGGTAGAGCACGTCGAAGACGATGACCGGCCGGGCATTGCCGATATGAGCATAGTCATAGACCGTCGGGCCGCAGACATACATGCGCACGTTCTGGGGATCGACGGGGGTAAAGACCTCCTTCGTCCGCGTGAGCGTGTTGTAGAGCCTGAGGGTCGGCTGCATCGAAGTGGTATCCTGACGAGAAGGCGACAAAAACGGCTTATCCTGGCCGCTGGCCGGGGCGCTGTCTGTCTTTTCGTTGGGACGAGGACGTGAGCAGCCGGCCAGCGAAAGCTAGCGGCAAATAATGCAGGTAATGGCGAGGGCTCGCGTCATCCTGCCGTGATGCCTGTCATGTACGCTTACGTCAAGTGGCAGCTTGGCAACGCCTGCGCGCCATCGCCCTGCCCTCCCGCGATTTCTGCCCTCATCGCCGCAATGCCGCCACAAGCTGAAGACGGTTTGCGCGCAACCAAGATTGCGGGGGTTCACGCAGTCTTAACCATTTGGAACCAATTTGACATGTCGAAGGTTCAGCCCCGGTCGGGTCTCAGGGACAATATCATGCGCCGCGCCGTCGCTCTGGTCGGGCTCTTCGGAATCATCGGTGCGGGGATGTCGCTGGCGCTGCTGCCTGCGACCGGAACCGTCGCCGCCCCCAAGGCCGAGCGCACCTATCTGATCCCGGCCGGAGACGGCTACGGCGTCGCCGATTGCATTTCCAGCAAGTCCGAATGCGGCCAGATCGTCGCCGACGCCTGGTGCGAGTCGCAAGGCCATCGTGCCGCCACCGCCTATGGTCTTGCCAAGCCGGAAGACTTCACCGGCTCGACGCCGCGCCAAGCCAGCGCTCCCGTGGCCGAGCAGCCGCTGGCGATCACCTGCGGGGGCTAATCCCGACGGGCGAGATTTTCCCGGATTGACGCAAGCCGTATGCTTGGCCGCCGTGGATGTTCCCCGGCTGCATCGGGGATCACCGGCCCATGATCCGTCCAGCGCTCATCGCCATCTTCGCCTTGGCGACACTGCTGCCGGCCGAGGCCTTCGAGGGCCGCTATTGGACGCTCGGCGGCAGCATGACGATCCGCCCGGCCGGCGCCGGCATGCTCAAGGTCGATGCCGAGATCGGCAGCCGGAGCTGCGTCGGCGTCATCTCGGCTCGCGGCCGGCCCCAGGGTGACCGGCTCGTCGCCGAAGCAACGGAATATGGTGAGATCTGCCGCCTTGAGATTCGCCGCAGGGGCCGCTCCCTCGCGGTGACGGAAAGCGGCGCCTGCACACCGTTCCACGGCGCGAACTGCAACTACACCGGCACCTACACGCCCCGTTAGATCAGATGGGCCAAACCCGCCTCACTTCACCCATTCCGAGCATTTCGGTACGTCGCCCATCCCGCCCCAGGGCATGATCGGCACGCTCGAGGTCGAGTTCTGCGGCGAGCCGTCGATCAGCTTGTCGGTGTAGACCATGTAGATCAGCACGTTGCGCTTGGTATCGCATCCACGCACGATCTGCATCTTCTTCCAGATCAGCGAGCGGCGCTCGCGGAAGACGACGTCGCCCTGCGAGAACTTCTCCTTGATCTTCACCGGACCGACCTGGCGGCAGGCGAGCGAGACCTCCGAGACCTCCTCGGCAACGCCGAACATGCCGGAAACGCCGCCCTTCTCAGGAACGGTGTAATGGCAGGCGACGCCCTCGACGACCGGGTCGTCGACGCCGTAGACCGCGAGCTTGTCGTCCGGGGTCAGCATCTTCCAGACCGTCGACTTCCTGAAGATCAGGTCCTCCTGCGCCACGGCCGGCGCAGCGACGCCGGCGAGCGCGAGAAGAGACGAGAGGGCGAGAAGACAATGACGAAAGCTCATCCAGATTCTCCCAGAGCGTTCCCGAGGGACGGCGGGCAGGATATGGGATGGCGCGCGGTCCCGCACCAGTGCAGGCGTCAGCAATCCTCGAACGACACGACAGGGCCACCACCATGCTGCCGGTGCTGGAAACGGAGCGCCTCCTGCTGAAGCCGCGAACCGAGACCGATCTCGACTTCATCGCCGCGCTCAACGCCGACCCGCAGGTGATGCGCCATATCGCGGCAATCGGGGACCCCGCGATGGGGCGCGAGGGCGTCGCAGCGCGCAGCTTCCTGCATGTCGAGCGCGGGCTCGGCTACTGGACAGTGTTCGCCCGTACCGACGAAAGCGGACCGCTCGGCTATGTCGGGCTCATTCCAGATGGCGACGACCCGGAGCAGGCGCAGGTCAGCTATCGTTTCGCCACGCGCCATTGGGGACAGGGTTTCGCGCGCGAGGCGGTCAGCCGGCTGCTCCGCCATGCCTTCGAGACGCTCGACCTTCCCGAGACCCTCGTGGTCACGCATCCGCAGAACGTCGCATCGCTGCAACTCGCCGCTCGGCTCGGCTTCGAAACCGACAAGACGCGGAACGCGCCGAGCATCGGCGATCCACCGGTACCGGCCGCCTGCTTCCGCCAGGATCGGGCCGCCTGGCGAAAAGCCGCTCAGGCCACGATCGGCCTGAACGCCAGGTAGTAGGCCGCGATCGCGCCGATGAAGCCAAGCCCTGTCAGGACGAGCTTCAGCCGGGTGAAGCCGCTGGCGATGGCAACGGTGCCGTCGTCGAGGGTCGGAAACCGATCGAGGAGGCGGGCGATGGCGAGGTTTTCGACGATGTCGCAGAGCCCGCCGAAGAGCCAGCCACCGCCACACAAGGCCGCCACCCACCAGGGATAGCCGCGCATCGACAGGCCGGTGATGATCAGCGCCCCGACGACCGTATAGACAAGCGCGAAGGCGAGATCGGCCGGGAGCAGCTTGTTGCGATAAATGGCGCGGCGCTCGGGACCATAGAGCGAGAACAGCTTCTCGACGTCGTCCTTGGTGAAACCGTCGAGATCGCTCTCCAGCGCCCGGTCGACCTTGAGGCTGCGCGCCCAGAGCCAGGAGAGCAGCAGCGTCAGCACGACCAGCGCCGGCCCCCAGAAGAAGAAGCCGAGCGGAATCAGGGTGGAGTAGAAGGTCGGAAGGTCTTCCATCATGGCTCGCTCCGGCGTCGTGCGCCAAACCTAGCTTGCCTCGCGCGCCAGCGCCACGGCTTCGCGCAGCACCTGCTCGTCGCCGATCTGGTTGGCGAGGATCAGGACGAGGCGGGCATTGAGCGCGGCGCTTGCACGCTCGTCGAGGTCGCGATGCGCCTGGGCGAGCAGGCGAAAGGCGGCGTCGGGATCGGCGAAGCGCGATTCGCGCGCGAGCCTGCTCGCTGGCGCCATGGTGGCCGCTGCATTCATCCCCTGCCCTCCATCCGCGCGAGCGCGGCTTCGATCGCGGCCCGATTCGGCTCGCGGAACCGAGCGGCGACATGCCCGTCCGGCCGCAGCAGCACGGCTGCACCCTGCTCCAGGGCATAACGCTGGCGCAGTGTGCCATCGCTGGCAGCCGGCTTGATCGCGAGGACCCTGGCGGGCGCAATCTCTGCCGCGCCCTCACCGATCAGGATCGCCTGCCCGGCCGCAAAGGCCTCGCTCAGCCAAGTATGGGAACCACCGGCCAGCGGCGCATCGAGGAAGGGCGCACCCGGCAGCAGGCCGTCGTCCCAGTCCTCTTCGTCACTCGACAGTGCCGAGCCGGCATAGGCGCTGGCCACGGAAAGCCGGCCGGAATTGACGAAGCGCTTGGCGAAGCCGGTCAGGGGCGCGAGCGAAAGCGCCGCCTCGCGCAGCAGCCGCTCGCCGGGGGAGCGTGGCGCGATGAAGTCTGTCGCCCGTGTTGAGTTCAGGATGTTCTCGTCGGCGGCGGCGACGCGCTCGCTGTCATAGCTGTCGAGCAACGAGGCAGGGCTGTTGCCCTGCACGATCAGCGCGAGCTTCCAGCCGAGATTGTCGGCGTCCTGGATACCGGAATTGGCGCCGCGCGCGCCGAAGGGCGAGACCTGATGAGCGGCGTCGCCGGCGAAGACCACGCGGCCGTGCAGGAATCTGTCGAGCCGGCGGCACTGGAAGCGGTAGACCGAGACCCATTCCAGCGCGAAATCGGCATGGCCGAGCATGCGCTCGATCCGGGGCCGCACGATCCCGGGCTGCTTCTCATGCTCGGGATTTGCATCGGGGCCGAGCTGCAGGTCGATGCGCCAGATATCGTCCGGCTGCTTGTGCAGCAGCGCCGACTGGCCGGAATGAAAAGGCGGATCGAACCAGAACCAGCGCTCTGTCGGGAACGGCGCGGTCATCTTCACATCGGCGATGAGGAAGCGGTCCTCGAAAGCCTCGCCGCGGAATTCCAGGCCGAGCAGGCCGCGCGTCGGCGAGCGCGCGCCGTCGCAGGCGACGAGCCAGTCGGCGTGCAGGGAATAATCGCCTTCCGGGGTGGCGATGGTGATCCGCGCCCCGTCCTCGCGATTGTCGAGGCCGCTGAGACGGTTGCTCCAGCGCAGATCGACAAGCGGCTCGGCCAGAACAGCGTCGACCAGTGCCGCCTCGACATAAAATTGCTGGAGATTGATGAAGGCCGGCTGCTTGTGGCCGCCCTCGGGCAGGAGGTCGAACTCGTAGAGCTCGGCCTGCCCGCGGAAGACCCTGCCCTTCTGCCAGGTGACACCCTTTTCGACCATCGCCTGCGCCAGTCCGAGCCGATCGAAGATCTCGAGCGTGCGCTTGGCGAAGCAGATGGCGCGCGAGCCCTCGCCGATCCGATTGGCATCGTCGATCAGCACGACCGGGACCTGCCGGCGTGCCAGATCGAGCGCCAAGGTCAGCCCGACCGGGCCGGCACCGACGATGACGACCGGATGCCGGGCGGGCGTTGCCGCGTCCTGATCCGCGCTGCGGCGATAGGCGAACTGGCGGAAGGGCTGCATGCGCTGACGCCTCAGCCCCTGAGGTCCAGCCACATCTGGCGGTCGCGCTCGTCGGTCCAGATGCGCGGATGGTCGAGGCCGCCTGCCTCGTCATAGGCGCGGGTGACGTTGAAGGGCAGGCAGTGCTCGAAGATCACCCAGTCGCCATAGGACGGCTTCAACGTTTCGTGGACCCGCTCGAAGGTTTCACGAAGTGAGCGGCCGGCGGCGACATGGCTCTTCACCGCCTCGTACAGGTCGGTGAGGAAGGCGCGCGTGCCCTTGATGCCGTCGGCGACCATCGCCCGGTTGGTCAGCGCCGCGCCGCGGCCCGGCACCATCGCAGCGGGAGCGAAGGCGGCGAGCGCGTCCAGCGTTGTCGGCCAGTCGGTGAAATGAGCGTCGCCGCAATAGGGCGTCGCGCCGTATTCGACGAGGTCGCCGGCGAAGATCACATTGGTGTCGGGCATCCAGGCGACGATGTCGCCGGCGGTGTGGCCGCGCCCGAGCTTCATCAGCCGGACCTCGCGCTTGCCGAGCCAGATCGAGGCGTTGTGCGAGAAGGTCGTGGTCGGCCAGGTCAAGCCGGGGCGGATCGAATCGGCGCCCTGGAACAGCCGCGGGAAGCGGCCGATCTCGCTCGCCTTGTCCTCCTCGCCGCGCTCGACGATCATCGCCCGCGCCGCGTCCGAGCAGACGATCTCCTTCGCGCCATAGGCGGGCGCACCGAGGACGCGCACGGCGTGGTAATGCGAGAGCACGACATGGCTGACCGGCTTGTCGGTGACCTCGCGCACTTTTCCGATGACGCGCTCGGCCATGGTCGGCGTCGCCTGCGCGTCGAAGACGAGCACGCTGTCGTCGCCAACGACGATGCCGCTATTGGGGTCGCCCTCGGCGGTATAGGCGTAAACGCCCTTGCCGATCTCCTCGAACGATACGGTCTTTTCGCCGAGATCGGCGGTGGAGGCGAAAGCGGGGGAGGACATTGGGCAACCTCGTAAACGTGTTGATACTGACGTCATGCTCGGGCTTGACCCGAGCATCTCAGGCCGCGAGAGGCTCCAGTCCGGGCCCTACTCGCCAGGAGATTCTCGGGTCTACGCTTCGCTTCGCCCGATAATGACGGTGCGGGCTACGCATACGGCAGGATCTCCTGCTCGATCGCGCCAAAGATCGAATGGCCGGCAGCGTCTTTCATCTCGATGCGGACACTGTCTCCGAAGCGCAGGAACGGCGTCTTCGGCGCACCGTGCCGGATCGTTTCGACCATGCGCTGCTCGGCGATGCAGGCATAACCGAGGCCGCCTTCCGCGACCGGCCGGCCAGGGCCGCCGTCGGCATCGCGGTTCGAAACCGTGCCGGAGCCGACGATGGTGCCGGCGACGAGCGGGCGGGTCTTGGCGGCATGGGCGATCAGCACGCCGAAATCGAAGGTCATGTCGACGCCGGCCTGCGGCTTGCCGAAGGGCTTGCCGTTGACCTGGGCGAGCAGCGGCAGGTTGAGCTTGCCGTCCTTCCAGGCCGGGCCGAGTTCGTCCGGCGTCACCGCCGCCGGCGAGAAGGCCGAGGACGGCTTTGATTGAAGGAAACCAAAGCCTTTCGCCAATTCGTTCGGAATCAGATTCCGCAAGCTCACGTCATTGACGAGCACGACGAGGCGGATCAGCCCCCTCGCCTCCTCGGGCGTGACGCCCATCGGCACGTCGCCGGTGACGACCGCGATCTCGGCTTCGAGATCGATGCCGTAATCCTCGCTCGCGAGCTTCACTGCCTCACGCGGACCGAGGAAGGAATCGGAGCCGCCCTGGTACATCAGCGGGTCGGTCCAGAAGCTCTCGGGCATCTCGGCGCCCCTCGCCTTCCGGACCAGCTCGACATGGTTCACATAGGCCGAGCCATCGACCCACTGATAGGCACGCGGCAGCGGCGAGGCGCAGTCATGCTCGTGGAAACGGAAGGACGGTACCGAGCCGTGCTCCAGGCTCTCGGCGAGATCGGCGAGGCGTGGCGCGCAGCGATCCCAGTCGTCGAGCGCGCCTTGCAGCGTCGCGACGACCGGGAAGGCATCGGTGGCGCGGGTCAGGTCGCCGGAGACGATGACGAGGCGGCCATCCCGGCCGTGCATGAGGGATGCTAGTTTCATCTCTTTTCAATCCTCGCCGAACAGTGATGATGGCAGCAAATCTGTCCCCGGGAGGAAAGTCCATGCAACGCCGTATGTTTTTGAAGACGGGCGCGCTCGCCGCAGCCGCCGCGCCGATCGCGATGCCCGCGATCGCGCAATCGATGCCCGAAGTGAAATGGCGGTTGACGTCGAGCTTCCCCAAGCAGCTCGACACGATCTACGGCACCGCCCAGCAGTTCGCGAAGTTCATGTCCGACGCCACGGACGGCAGGTTCCAGATTCAGACCTTCTCGGCCGGCGAGATCGTGCCCGGCCTGCAGGCGCTCGACGCCGTCACCTCCGGCACTGTCGAATGCGCCCACACGCCGACTTATTTCTACGTCGGCAAGGAGCCGGCGCTCGGGCTCGGCACCGGCATCCCCTTCGGCCTCAACGCCCGCCAGCAGCACAGCTGGTGGTATTTCGGCGGCGGCGAGCAGATCGTCAACGCCGCGCTGGCCAAGTTCAACGCCTACTCGATCCCTTGCGGCAATTCCGGCTGCCAGATGGGCGGCTTCTTCCGCAAGGAGCTCAAGACGCTCGACGACCTCAAGGGCCTGAAGTTCCGCATCGGCGGCATGGGCGGGGCAGTGCTGGCCAAGCTCGGCGTGGTGCCGACCCAGATCGCGGCCGGCGACGTCTATCCGGCGCTGGAGCGCGGCACCATCGACGCAGCCGAGTTCGTCGGCCCCTATGACGACGAGAAACTCGGCTTCGTGAAGGTCGCGCCCTATTACTACTATCCCGGCTGGTGGGAAGGCGGCGCCATGCTGCACCTCGTGATCAACCAGGATCAGTGGAACAAGCTGCCCAAGCACTACCAGGCGATCGTGCAGAATGCCTGCGAAGCGGCCAACAACTGGATGCTGGCGAAGTACGACTTCGTCAATCCGGGCGGCCTGCGCAAGCTGATCGCCCAGGGCGCGCAGCTCAAGGCCTTCCCGCAGCCGATCATGGAAGCCTCGCTCAAGGCGGCGGAGGAGTACTACGCCGAGACCTCGGCCAAGAGCGAAGCCTTCAAGAAGGGCTACGAGTCGATGGTCGCCTTCCGCGGCGAGAACCTGCTCTGGTGGCAGGTGGCGGAGCTCTCTTACGACGCCTTCATGAACCGGCTGCGTTCGCGCTGACCGACAACCATCGCTCCGGAGCGTGCCGACGGCGCGCTTCCGGGGCCGAGGGCCTCGCCGGGGAACGCCCGGCTCACGCATGGACAGGCACAGTCCCGATCCGCCGGCAGAACCCTGGACGAACCGCGGCCTGCAAGCTCATCGTTGTTCCTCCCATGCCGGCAGCTTTGACAGGCGCTGCCGTTCGGTAATGATGCGTGCCGCAGCCTCTGCGGCATTCTCTCACCCCAGTTAGTTACAAGCGCAACTAATGTCAACGAAGCAAAAGCCTGAAGACCGCGCCCTGCATCTCGAGCAGTTCCTGCCCTATCGGCTCAACGTCGTCGGCTTTTTCGCCAGCCGCGCGCTCGGCCGCGTCTACGGCACGCGCTTCGGCATCGGCATCCCGGAATGGCGTGTAATCGCGCAGCTCGGCGAATTCGGGCAATTGACCTCGCGCGACATCGGCGAGCTCTCGCAGATGCACAAGACCAAGGTCTCGCGGGCCGTCTCGGAACTGGACAAGCGCGGGCTGGTGACGCGAGCCGAGAATCGGGCCGACCGGCGCGAGGCCTTCGTCGCCCTCACGGCCGCCGGCCAACGCCTCTACGCCCAGATCGTGCCGCTGGCACTCGCTTTCGAAGAACGCTGGATCGAGGGGATCGCGCCGGAAGAGTTGCGCGTCTTCGAGCGCGTTCTGGCAGTGCTGACCGAGCGCGGTCGCCATCTCGCCGGCGCGTACCAGACAGAGGAAGCCTGATCGCACAAGCGTTATCGAGAGCTGATTTGCCGCCCGGGGCGCGATATGCGATGCGCTGAGGCGAATAGACGGTGCGTCGAATCGCCGTTTCGACCCGGCTGACGCGCGCCTCCTTAGTTCCGTCGCGTTTCTAGCATGTGCTCTGTCTGTGCGGGCGATCACGGCCTGCACCGGACGAGTTACAGGGATAGCACTCTGCCTTCGATGATTTTCGCTTCGCTCCGACGCGTTCTCGCTCCGGCGCTGGCTTTCGCCGCGCTGACGAGCGCAGCCGTGGCGCAGTCGCCGGCTTGCGACAACTGGCGCGCCGAGCTCTCCAGCCTGCAGGGCCAGCGCGGCGGCGATCCCCGCGCCGCCCAGGCGGCGCAGCGCGTCGCCGGCCAGCTGGGGCAGCTCTCCAACCAATATCGGGCGATGGGCTGCGATCGCGGCGGCTTCCTCTTCTTCGGAGACGCCCCCCCGCCGCAATGTGGCGGCATCCGCGCCCAGCTGGGCGCGCTCCAGCAGCAATATGCCCAGCTTCAGCAGCAGGCGCAGGGCGGCGGCATCGAGCAGCGCCGTGCCCAGCTCGCCGCGCTGATCAACAATAATTGCCGGGCGCCGCAGCAGCGCGGCTTCTTCGAGACGATCTTCGGCATCGAGCCGCGCCGCGGCGAGATCGATTCCACCTTGCCCGAGCTCGACCCGGATCAACCGTCCGAGCCGACGGAAGGCGGTGGACGCCAGGGCGGGCCCTATACGGTCTGCGTACGCAGTTGCGACGGCTTCTTCTTCCCGCTCGCCAACAGCCCGAGCGGACGCGAAGGGCAGGACGAGATGTGCCAGTCGCTCTGCCCCGGCACCGAGACGCGCGCCTATGGCATGAGCAGCGGCGGCGACATCCAGAACGCCGTGGCACGCTCGACCGGGCAGCCCTATACCTCTCTGCCGAACGCGCTGAAGTACACCCGCAGCTTCGACGCCGCCTGCACCTGCCGGGGCCCCGGCCAGAGCTGGGCCCAGGCGCTGGCGAACGCCGAGCAGATGCTCGAGCAGCGCAAAGGCGACATCATCGTCACCGAGCAGCGCTCGCAGGAGATGTCGCGGCCCAAGCCCGAGCAGCCGCAGCGCGGCAAGAAGGGTGCTGCCAATGCGCCTGCGGCTGAGGCCAAGCCGGCCACCCCGGCGCCGACCACGCTTCAGGCCGCACCCGGCGACGAGCCGACGCCGGATGCCAATGTCCCGACTGCCAGCACCGAATCCGCCGGCGTCGGCCCACAGCGGATCGACGGCGAGAAGACCTTGCAGCAGGGCGACGGCCTGAAGCGCGAGAGCAAGAGCGTCACCGGCGAGCGCCGCACCGTGCGAATCGTCGCGCCGAACCTCGCGCCCAATCTAGGCGTCGGAGCAACCGCACGGCCGTAGCGCGGCAAGCTGAAAGTTCCTCGGCTCTCATCCCGAGGAGCCGGCAACAGCCTGCGTCTCGAAAGATGCGCCAGCCTGTTCCGGCACCTCCTCAAGCATGCTTCGAGGCGCCGCTTCCGAGGCGCCGCTTCGCGGCTCCTCAGGATAAGGGCGAGGTTGTCAGAACTGGCCAGCGGACCAGCGCCGTCATGCGCTGGAAGCAAGGCTGCTCAAATCTTCCGTCGCTGACAGGCCAGGAACGCAAGGCGTAGACCTGAGTTCTGCTGCCGGCGCCCGCTGCTGCTCGCGCCGCCCTCGAAAGCGGAGCGAGCCATGTCCAATCCAGCAACCGCAACGCCTGCCCCTCAGGGCCTCGACTTCGCCGATACGGCGCGACGCCTGAAGGCGATCTTCATCGGCTCGGTCGGCAACCTCGTCGAATGGTATGATTTCTACGCCTACACCGCCTTCGCGCTTTACTTCGCACCGAAGTTCTTCCCCTCGCATGACCCGGTGGTGGTGCAGCTCAACGCAGCAACGCTGTTCGCCGCCGGCTTCATCGTTCGCCCGATCGGCGGCTGGCTCTTCGGCCATATCGCCGACCGCTACGGGCGGCGGCTCTCACTGACCGTCTCGGTGCTGATGATGTGCTTCGGCTCGCTGATCATCGCGCTGACGCCGACCTATGAGACGATCGGCTTCGCCGCGCCGGTGCTGCTGGCGCTGGCCCGGATCATCGAGGGGCTGAGCCTCGGCGGCGAGTATGGAGCGAGCGCGACCTATCTCACCGAGATCGCCCATCCAGACCATCGCGGCTTCTATTCGAGCTTCCAGTACGTGACGCTGATCGGCGGGCAGCTCACTGCCATTCTGGTGCTGCTGCTCCTGCAGAACGTCTTCCTGACGCATGAGCAGCTGGTCGACTGGGGCTGGCGCATCCCCTTCGTGATCGGCGCGATGCTGGCCGTCACCGCCATGTTCATGCGCCGGCACATGCACGAGACGGAGGCCTTCGCCGAGGCCAACAAGATCAAGAAAAAGGAAAGCTCGCTGCGCGGCCTGCTGAAATATCCGCGCGAGGTCGCGATCGTGGTCGGGCTAACGGCGGGCGGCACCGCCGCCTTCTACACCTTCACCACCTATATGCAGACCTTCGTGAAGCAGACCGTCGGCCTTTCCGACATCACCACCACCTATGTGATCGCGGGCTCGCTGATCTTCGCCTCGATCCTGCAGCCGATCTACGGCCTGATCTCCGACCGGATCGGCCGCAAACCGCTGCTGATCTTCTTCGGCCTCGCCGGGACCCTGCTCACCGTGCCGATCCTGACCACGCTGGCGCAGACCAAGTCGCCATGGGTCGCCTTCCTGCTGATCTCCGGCGCCTGGCTCTTCGTCGCCGGCTACACCTCGATCAACGCGGTGGTGAAGGCGGAACTGTTCCCGACCTCGATCCGCGCCACCGGCGTCGCCGTGCCCTATGCCCTGACCGTCTCGATCTTCGGCGGCACCGCGCCGGCAATCGCCCTGTTCTTCAAGCAGCAGGGCCACGAGCAGTGGTTCTACTACTACCTCTCGGCGGTGATCTTCATCTCGCTGCTGGTCTATTCGACCATGCGCGACACCAAACACGAGACGGCGATGGACCGGCACGCGTGAGGGGCTCGGCTCACGAGCCTTCGCGATGGCGGTACAGCCTACGCCGCTTCGCCTGCGAGCCGCTTCAGCGCCTTTTCGCGCCCGATCAGCGGCAGCAGCACCGCCAGCTCGGGGCCATGATCGCGGCCGGTCAGCGCCTGGCGTAGCGGCATGAACAGCGCCTTGCCCTTGGCGCCGGTCTCAGCTGCTACGGCCTGCGTCCAGCTCTTCCAGGTCGCCTGATCGAACGGTTCCGCCGGCAGCAGCGAAGCCGCAGCCGCAGCGAATGACGGATCGGCAATCTGCGTCTCGATCGGCCCCTCGACGATCGTCCACCAGTCCCTGGCGTCCGACAGCCGGGCGAGATTGCCGCGCACGGCGAGCCAGAACGGCTCGCTGGCGGGAATGCCGAGATCTTTCAGCCGCTCCTCGACGGTGGCGAAGTCGAGCTGGTGCAGGGTGCGGGCGGACAGCGTCTCCAGCTCGTGCTCGTCGAACTTGGCCGGCGCACGCGAGACATGGGCGAGATCCACCAGCCCGGCGAGTTCGTCGAGGCTCGACACCGGCCGAACCGCCTCCGACGAGCCTGTGAGCACCGCGAGCGCCGCCACCGCCAGCGATTCGATGCCGGATTCGCGCAGGCCCCGCAGCGAGAGATGGCCGAGGCGCTTCGACAGCCCCTCGCCGCTCGCGGTGGTCAGCAGGTTGTGATGGCCGAAGGCCGGCAGCGCCCCGCCCAATGCCTGCATGATCTGGATCTGCACGGCGGTGTTGGTGACGTGGTCCTCGCCGCGGATGACATGGGTGATGCCCATGTCGAGATCGTCGACGACCGAGGGCAGCGTATAGGGATAGGTGCCGTCCTCGCGCACGAGCACGGTATCGGAGAGCGAGGCGCAATCGACATGCGAGGGGCCGCGGACGAGGTCGTCCCAGCCGACCTCCTCCCAGTCGAGCAGGAAGCGCCAATGCGGCTTGCGGCCTTCCGCTTCGAGCCTGGCGCGCTCCTCGGCCGTCAGCTTCAGGCCGGCGCGGTCGTAGACGGGGGGCAGACCGCGGGCGAGCTGGCGCTTGCGCTTGCGGTCCAGCTCGTCGGCGCTCTCATAGCAGGGGTAGAGGCGGCCAGCGGCGCGCAGCTTGTCTGCCGCGCCATCGTAGAGCGCGATCCGTTCAGACTGCTTGACGCTGGCGTCGGGAACGACGCCGAGCCAGGCAAGGTCCTCGGCGATGGCGTCAGCGAACTCCGGCTTCGAGCGCGCCTGGTCGGTATCGTCATAGCGCAGCAGGAAGCGCCCGACATGCCGCTTGGCGAACAGCCAGTTGAACATCAGCGAGCGGGCATTGCCGATGTGGAGATAGCCGGTCGGCGACGGGGCGGTGCGGACGAAAGGAGTGGTCATGACCGGCCGCTTGTCGCGCGGGAACGGCGCGAGGGCAAGGGCATCGCAGAAGCTGGGTTGAAGGAGATCGACAAGCGCTCGGATTGACGCAAGGTTAGATGGCGACGGGGATGTCGATCTCTGCGCTGGGAGGCGAGGATGAGCATCACGGCTTCAGTCGGTCTGGGAGGCAAGAACACCGTTGCGGATACGCGCCTGATCCAGGCGAGCATCAACCCGCATTTCAAGGCGCTGGGCATCGATCTGCTTGAGGTCGACGGCAAATGCGGGCCGCTGACCCGGGGCGCGATCAAGCGCTACCAGCAAGTCTTCCTCAAGATGACGAGCCCGGATTCGCGGGTCGACCCGGGCGGCAAGACTGTCCTGCACATGGCCAATAATCCGGCGCCGGCGGACGTGGTGGTCAGTGCCTCGCGCCTGCCGATCAAGCTCAAGGCCGGCGACTTCCTGCAGGTGCCGGTGGTGATGGACCCGGCCGACGGCACGGTGCAGGACGCCTACACCGCCTTCGAATACGAGATTTTCGACAAGGGCGCCCGCATGGTCGGGACCGATTTTGCCTTCGGCGTGCCCAATGACATCGAAGTCTGGCCGAATGCGCAGGTCCGGATCGGCGTGACGCTGGACCCGGGCCTGCTCGCTCACGAGCAGTTCCACTACGATGTCGGCTTCGTCGTCTGCCGCGCGCTGGCGCACCAGCTCACCATCGCGCGCGCTCCGACGATCGGCGGGCTGATCACGCAGCTCAACAGCCTCGTCGACCTGCACATCAAGCGCCGCGTCAAGCTGATCCAGCGCCGTTACGACGTCGACACCCAGCATGGCGCCAATGCCAAGTACCAGCGCATCTGGCTCGACCGGATGACGGCCTGCATCGCCAATCCGACAGCGAACCAGATCGGCGGGTTCTGGCTCTAGAAATCGAAGCTCTCGGCCCCGGCCTTGCCGACGCCCTTGACCAGCTGCCGATCCGGCTCATGCGCCGGCTCGCCAGGATCGCGGAAGCGGTTGACGATCGGATAGCGCCGATCGCGGCCGAAGTTCTTGCGGGTGACCTTGACGCCCGGCGCAGCCTGCCGGCGCTTGTACTCGGCGAGATAGAGCAGGCGCTCGACCTTCTGCACCGTCTCCAGGTCGTGACCGCGGGCGACGATGTCGGACAGGCGCATCTCGTGCTCGATCAGGCAGGCGAGGATGTCGTCGAGCACGTCATAGGGCGGCAGCGAGTCCTGATCCTTCTGGTTCTCGCGCAGCTCCGCCGAGGGCGGCTTGACGATGATGTTCTCGGGGATCACCTCGCCGTCCGGCCCGAGCGCGCCCGCCGGCTTCCAGCGATTGCGCAAGGCGCTCAGCCTGAAGACCTCGGTCTTGTAGAGGTCCTTGATCGGGTTGTAGCCGCCGTTCATGTCGCCATAGAGCGTGGCGTAGCCGCAGGACATCTCCGACTTGTTGCCGGTCGTCACCACCATTGGCCCGAACTTGTTCGAGATCGACATCAGCAGCGTGCCGCGCACCCGGCTCTGCAGGTTCTCCTCGGTGATGCCGCGATTGGTGCCGGCGAAGAGCTCGGCCAGCGCCGCCTCGAAGCCCTCGACGGGCTCGGCGATCGGCACGATCTCGTAGCGCACGCCGAGCGCGTCGGCACAGGCTTTTGCGTCGTCGAGGCTCTCCTGCGAGGTGAAGCGATAGGGCATCATCACGCAGCGCACGCGCTCCGCGCCCAGCGCATCGACCGCCATGGCGGCGCAGATGGCGGAGTCGATGCCGCCGGAGAGGCCGAGCACGACGCCAGGAAAGCGGTTCTTCTCGACATAGTCGCGCAAGCCCAGCACGCAGGCGGCGTAGTCGGCCTCGTCGCCGCTCTCCACCGGGGCGACCTCGCCCGGCAGGCAGCGCCAGCCATCAGGCCCGCGCTCCCAATCCGTGATGCGAACAGCCTCGCGGAAGGCCGGCAACTGATGCGCGAAGCTGCGGTCGGCATTGAGGACGAAGGAGGCGCCCTCGAAGACGAGCTCGTCCTGGCCGCCGAGCTGGTTGAGATAGACCATGGGCAGGCCGCTCTCGACGACGCGGGCGACGGCGACGTTGAGCCGCTCCTCGATGACGCCGCGGCGGAAGGGCGAGCCGTTCGGGACCAGCAGGATCTCGCCGCCGGTCTCGGCGATACACTCGACGACCTCCTCGTCCCAGATGTCCTCGCAGATCGGAATGCCCAGGCGGACATGGTTGCGGAAGACGACCGGGCCGGGCAGCGGCCCCGGCTCGAACACGCGCTTCTCGTCGAAGACGCCGTAATTGGGCAGGTCGACCTTGAAGCGCACCGACTGGATCAGGCCGCCGTCGAGCAGCGCATAGGCGTTGTAGAGCTTGCCGTCCTCGAGCCAGGGCAGTCCGACGAGCACGGCCGGGCCGCCATCGGCAGTCTCGCGGGCGAGGTCTTCGCAGGCCTTGCGGCAGGCGTCCTGGAAGGCCGGCTTCAGCACCAGGTCCTCCGGTGGATAGGCCGAGAGGAAGAGCTCCGGGAACATCACGAGCTCGGCGCCGCCGGCGGCCGCCTCGCGGCGGGCGGCGCGCACCTTGGCGGCGTTGCCGGCGACGTCGCCGACGATCGGGTTGAGCTGGGCGAGCGCCAGGCGGAGAGAGGTCGCGGTCATGCTCTGGATGTAGCTTGCGGTCCGCGCGCCAGCAACGGGCCGGCGTCCTGCCCGCCCCTGCGTTTTCGCAAGGTCGGGTCAGCTCAGCGCCGAGCGGAAATCGGCGGACCAGCGCCGTTCGCGCAAGGGGTGCACGGCTCGCGTCGTCTCGTCCTATGTCGGATGCGCCCTCCAGGCCGCGAGCGCGGCCTCGTCGGCGAACTCGCCGTAGACGACGATGTCGGCGGCATCGCCGATCGGATCGATCATGGCGTTGGCAGCGACCTCGAAGGCGAGCGCATGCGGGATTTCGCCCAGCCGGTTCAGCAGGCGCCTGGTCCTGTCGAGATCCTCGGCGTGCTTGACCGTGAAGAAAACGATATGCCGGATCATCCGTGCTCCTACGGCTGCCCTGCCCGGCCTTCGACGCGGGCGATCTCTTCAGAAGCCGGCGGGATCGGCAGTCGCATTAACCCGACATTAGGGTTAACCGCGCATGAATCGTCTCCGGGCCGTTGCAACTGCTGCTTCGGCCGCTGCTCGGAGAGACACGCGATGCGTGCTGCATCAATCGCCGCCCTCGCCCCCGTCGTCGCGATGGCCTGCACGCTGGCGCTGCCGCAGGCGGCGCTGGGCGCCGACTATCTCAGGGGCTCGCAGATCGAGCAGCCAGTGGAAGCACCGCCGATGTTCGGCGGAGGCCGCTTCGACTGGTCCGGCTTCTATTTCGGCGGCGGCGCGGGCGTGAGCGAGACCAAGTTCAAGCCGGGCGAAGGCCTGCGCGCCCTGGCGAATTCCGCCTTCCGCAACACCGATCTCGTCGCCGAACGCGACATGGGCTCGTTCATCAACGACCTGCCGGACAAGCGCGACAGCGGCACGCAGTTCTTCGGCATCGCCGGCTACAATTATCTCTTCGACGATGTCGTCCTCGGCCTCGAGGCGGACTACACCCGCTCGGGACACGAATACCGGGTGACCGACTACATCTCCCGGCGCAGCACCATGTCGAGCGGCCGCGTCTATGATTGGGCGATGGCGACCGACCAGGCGGCCAAGCTCAACGACTATGCCACGCTGCGCCTGCGCATGGGCTGGGCCTATGGCCGGATCATGCCTTTCGCGACGATCGGCGCGGCGCTCGGCCGTTTCAACACGACCTCGACGATCGACGCAGATATCCTGATCGTCAACAATGCCAACCAAGCCAATGAAACCCGCAATCGCGCCGACGGTTATCCGCTGCGCGTCGGGAGCATCCGCAAGAACACCTACGCCTTCGGCCTGTCCGGCGGCGTCGGCGTCGACTGGGCCCTGACCGACAATCTGTTCCTGCGGGCCGAGTACCAGATCGTCCGCTTCGCCGAGGTCGAGGGCACGACGACGACGGTCAACACCGGCCGCATCGCCGCCGCGCTGAAGTTCTGACGGCCGCGATCCTCCACATGACAAGGGCCGCAGCGCTGCTGCGGCCCTGTTTCTTTGGCGGTGCTGCCGGGATCACTCGGCCGCTTCGACCTCGGGCCGGGCCCGGCCGGCGCGCTCGCGCTTGACCAGCTCGGCGACGAGGAAGGCGAGCTCCAGCGCCTGCTCGGCATTGAGGCGCGGATCGCAGACCGTGTGGTAGCGGTCGTTGAGATCGGCGTCGGTCATGCCGCGGGCGCCGCCGGTGCATTCGGTGACGTTCTTGCCGGTCATCTCGAGATGCAGGCCGCCGGCATGCGTGCCTTCAGCCTGATGGACGGCGAAAAAGTTCTTCACCTCGGTCAGGATCAGGTCGAACGGCCGGGTCTTGTAGCCGCTCGCCGCCTTGACCGTGTTGCCGTGCATCGGATCGCAGGACCAGACGACGTTGCGCCCTTCCCGCTTGGTGGCGCGCACCAGAGCCGGCAGGTGGTCGAAGACCTTGTCGGCGCCGAAGCGGCCGATCAGGACGAGGCGGCCGGCCTGGTTCTGCGGATCGAGCGCGTCGATCAGCTTGAGCAGCTCGTCCGGCTTGAGCGACGGGCCGCATTTCAGGCCGATCGGGTTCTTGATGCCGCGGAAGTATTCGACATGGGCGTGGTCGAGCTGGCGGGTGCGGTCACCGATCCAGACCATGTGGCCGGAGGTGGCGTACCAGTCGCCGGTGGTCGAGTCGACGCGGGTCAGCGCCTGCTCGTAGCCGAGCAGCAGCGCCTCGTGGCTGGTGTAGAAATCCGTCGTGCGCATCTCGGGATGCGTCTCGGGATCGACGCCGATGGCGCGCATGAAGTCGAGCGACTCGGTGATGCGGTCGCCCAGCTCCTGGTAGCGATGCGACTGCGGGCTGTCCTTGACGAAGCCGAGCATCCAGCGATGGGCGTTGTCGAGATTGGCGTAGCCGCCGGTGGCGAAGGCGCGGATCAGGTTGAGCGTCGCCGCCGACTGCCGGTAAGCCTCGATCTGCCGGCGCGGGTCGGGAATCCGTGACTCCGCCGTGAACTCGTTGTCGTTGATGATGTCGCCCTTGTAGCTCGGCAGTTCGACATCGCCGATCTTCTCGTTCGGGGCCGAGCGCGGCTTGGCGAACTGGCCGGCGATGCGGCCGACTTTCACCACCGGCGAGCCACCGGCGAAGGTCAGCACCACCGCCATCTGCAGGAAAAGCCGGAAGAAATCACGGATGTTGTCGGCCGAATGCTCGGCGAAACTCTCAGCGCAATCGCCGCCCTGAAGCAGGAAGGCTTCGCCGGCCGCGACCTTGCTCAACGCCCGCTTGAGCTTGCGCGCCTCGCCCGCAAAAACCAGCGGCGGAAAGCCGGCGAGCTGCTGCTCGACTGCCTTCAAGGCTGCCTGATCCGGATATTCCGGCATCTGCTGGACGGGCTTTGCCCTCCAGCTCTCGGGCGTCCACCGCTCGGACATGGGTCTTGCTCCTGATTTCACGCATCGCGCCTGCGTTAACCTCATCTTGGCGCGAACGGCGGCCTATACACCCGCAAGCTGCCTCTGGCCACCGTTACGGCAAGGACGAGAGGCCGCGGCCCGAAAGCACGAATCCCGTCAAGCGCTTGGCATGGTCGGCTGTCAAACGGATTCCAGGCGTTAAGACGCCGATTCAAAACCCTGCACCAGCGATTCAGCCGGCTCAGATTTTGAATCATGCGAAGCGGCAGCCTTTGATGCGCCGCCTGCATCAATCTCCCCGGCATTTGCATTTCACACCCGGCGGCAAAGGCCATTGTCTGCCTCGCGCGGCGTGTCCGAAGATGGCCGTGCAATCAACAACGCCGGTCGCGGCGATGGGAGGAACCATGAGACGTCACATTCTGGCGGCCGCTTTCGGCCTGGCCTGCGGCCTCGGTGCAGCGCAGGCCCAGCAGGCGCAGGAGCCGATCACGCTGCGCGGCATGGGCTCCTTCCATGTCGGCGGCAAGCTGGTCGAGATCTCGGGCCGGCCGGTCAAGGACGTGGTGTTCACGCCCGGCGGCACGCCCGCCCGCGTCGACCCGAATGGCACCTACCAGACCGGGCAGATGTATGTGCAGTACTTCCTGCCGCAGAACGAGAAGGGCTCCGTCCCGCTCCTGCTTTGGCATGGCGGCGGCATGACCGGCGTCAATTACGAGACGACGCCGGACGGCCGTCAGGGCTGGCTCGAATTCTTCCTGCGCAAGGGCTGGTCGGTCTACAATTCCGACGCGGTCGAGCGCGGACGCTCGAGCTGGGCGATGTACCCCGACGTCATCCCCGGCGAGCCTCTGTTCCTGACCACGGCGAACCCGTTCGAGCGCTTCCGCATCGGCGCAGGCGGCGGCTACGACGCCGACCCGGCCAAGCGCAAATACTTGGCCGGCAGCCAGTTCCCGGCCGAGGGCTACGACAATTTCGTCAAGCAGATTGTGCCGCGCTGGACCTCGACCGACCAGATGATCATCGACGCCTATATCGCCGAGGTCGACAAGGTCTGCCCCTGCGTCATCTCGTTCCACAGCCAGTCCGGCCAGTTCGGCTTCAAGGTGGCGCAGGCACGGCCCGACAAGGTCAAGGCGCTGATCGCGGTCGAGCCTGCCGGCATCGGCGATCCGGCCAAGGCGGCGGCGCTGAAGGACATCCCGGTGCTGATGGTCTTCGGCGACTATATCGAGCAGGACGCGCGCTGGCCGACCATCCGCAAGACCGCGACCGATTTCGGCGACAAGATCACCGCGGCCGGTGGCTCGGTCGATGTCGTCAACCTGCCCGCCGTCGGCATTACGGGCAACTCGCACATGCTCATGATGGACAAGAATAATCTGGCTGTCGCGCAGCTGATCCAGGACTGGCTGGCGAAGAAGGGGCTGACGAAATAGGCGCGGGCTCGCGCGCCTGCTCCAGCAGCCAGTCGCGGAACAGGCTGATCTTGCGCGCTGTCCGGCGCCTTGCCGGGTAGGTCAGCCAGTAATCGTAGCCGCCGGGAAGCATCAGGTCGAAGGGCTGGACCAGCAGCCCTTCGCAAAGCTCGCGCCGGAAGAAGATCGGCGAGCACATGGCCGCGCCATTGCCGGCGAGCGCGGCCGTGACTTCAAGCTGCTGTACGGCGAGGTCGAAGCCCGCCTCCACCGGCGTCGCCTCGGAATTGACCCCGGCGGCAGCGAACCAGCGATCCCAGGCCTCGGCCTTGCCGATGCGCTTCACGTGCAAGAGGTCCGAGGGTTGCGGAGGCCGGCCAAGATCGCGGAACAGATTCGGCCCGCACAGCGGCGTGAACTCGCTCTTCATCACCCAGTGCGCCTCTAGCCCCGGCCATTGGCCGCTGCCGCGCCGGATGGCCACGTCGCAGTCGTCGGCCTGCGGGTCACTGGGTCCGACCTTCGTGGTCATCCGCACCGCCAGCCCCGGATTGGCGCATTGGAACAGGCCTAGGCGCGGCACCAGCCAATTCGACGCGATGGTCGGCAGCGCCTGGATCGAGAGCACGCCTTCCGCCGTCTGCGTGACCGCGGCAAAGGCCGCGCGCAGGCCGTCAAAGGAATCCATCACCGACGACGCAAGGCGCTCGCCCGCCTCGGTCAAGACGACGCGTCGCGCCTGGCGCTGGAACAGCGGCAGGCCGAGCCGCTCCTCCAGCAGCTTGATCTGATAGCTCACCGCAGCCTGCGTCATGCCGAGCTCGGCCGCGGCGCGGGTGAAGCTGCCATGGCGCGCCGCCGCCTCGAAAGCGCGGATCGCGCTGAGCGGCGGCAGGCCCGTCGCCAGATCATTCATCAGCTGACCTTATGTATGTCGCGTCGAATCCAGTTTGTCCGCGAGGCCGATCGAGAGCATCCCTTGGCACAATCGACATCCACCTCGGGAGCCGCGTCATGTCGGCCGAAGTCAGCAGAAGTAATGGATATGTCAGCCTTATGCCAGCGCTACATGCGGTTCTCGCGCGCATTCGCCAGTTCCAGCGCAATCGCGTGGTCGCACTCGACGACCGCCTCGAACAGGAGGGCCTCAGCACCCATATGGCGCGCGACATCGGGCTCAGTGACGCAAGCCTGATTTATGACAGCCGCCGCTCCGATCGCGGCGGCTGATGCCCGTCAGAGAGCGCTCTTGCGCGGCGTGCGCATGGTGACGAGTTCTTCGGCCGCGCTCGGGTGCAACGCGACGGTGCGGTCGAAATCGGCCTTGGTCGCGCCCATGGTGACGGCGATCGCCACCGACTGGATGATCTCGCCGGCATCGTGGCCGAGGATGTGGACGCCGAGCACCTTGTCGGTCTCCGCGTCGACGACCAGCTTCATGTAGATGCGCTCGTCGCGGCCGGAGATGGTCGCCTTCATCGGCCGGAAGCCGGTCTCGAAGATGCGCAGCTCGCGGCCTGTCGCCAGCGCCTGCTGCTCGGTGAGGCCGACGCTGCCGAGCTCCGGCGTCGTGAACACGGCGGAGGCGACGAGGGCGTGATCGACCGTCCACGGCTTGCCGCCAAAGGTCGAGTCGGCGAAGGCATGGCCCTCGCGGATCGCCACCGGGGTCAGGTTGACGCGATCGGTGACGTCGCCCACAGCCGCGATCGACGGGACATTGGAGAGCGAGCCGGCATCGACCAGGACCTGGCCGATCGGGCCGAGCTTGACGCCGGCGGCTTCGAGGCCAAGCCCAGCCGTGTTCGGGCGGCGGCCGGTCGCGACCAGCACGACATCGGCATCGATCGGTGCGCCATGGGCGCAATGGGCCCGGCGCGTGCCATCCGGCAGCAATTCGATGCGGTTTACCGTGCAGCCGAGGCGCAAGGCGATGCCGGCATGGCCGAGCGCATCGCGCAGGCGAGTGCGCAGATCCTCGTCGAAGCCGCGCAGGACATTGTCGCCGCGATGCAGCAGCGTGACGGCGACGCCGAGCCGGGCGAAGATGCTGGCGAATTCGAGCGCGATATAGCCGCCGCCGATGACCAGCATGCGCCCGGGCAGGCTCGGCAGATGGAAGATCTCGTTCGAGGAGATGCCGAGCTCGCCGCCCGGGATCGGCGGATCGAAGGCGGGATGGCCGCCAGTCGCGACCAGGATGTGGCGGGCCCGGATCGTCTGACCGCTCTTTAGCAGCCTGACCTCGTGCGGCGCGGTGACGACGGCACGCTCCTCGCGGATTTCGACGCCGGCGCCGTCCAGGCCCTTGCGATAGAGGCCGGAGAGCCGCGTCACCTCTCCGGCGACGGCATCGCGCAGGGTCGGCCAGTCGAACTCAGGCTTGCCGACGCTCCAGCCGAAGCCGGCTGCATCCTCGAACTCGTCGGCGAAGCGACTGGCGTAGACGAAGAGCTTCTTGGGCACGCAGCCGCGGATGACGCAGGTGCCGCCGATGCGATCCTCTTCGGCGATCATCACGCGGGCGCCATGGCCTGCGGCGATGCGGGCGGCGCGCGTGCCACCCGAACCGGCTCCGATGACGAAGAGGTCGACGTCGAACTCAGCCATGATCATCCCCCCGCCGCGAGGCGGCAACTGTCCCAAACCAGAGAATGGCAGCGCCGAGCGCGGCGATCCACCAGCCCTGCCAGGCGCCATGCCCGACAACGGCGATCGAGAAAGCCGCCGTGAACAGGGCCAAGCGTGGCGCCAGCTCGGCCGGCGGCAGGCGCCGCAGTCGCGCGAGCAGCAGCAGCCCGGCGAGCGTCAGCACCCCCGCCCCGATCACGCCGGTTTCGGCCCAGGCCTGCAGCGGCATATCGTGCGGATGGCCGACACCCAGCAGCTCCCGCTCCGCAGCGGGAACTTCAGCCGCGACGGGGTGCTCACGCATAACGGCGGACGTACCGAAGCCGGTGCCGGCAACCGGGCGGACCCAGACGACCTCGCCGAAGCTCTGCCAGATGTCGATGCGCGCCTGTCCGGTCATGCTATTGAAGCGATCGAGGATCATGGAAGGCAGCCAGCGCTGCGCCGTCACGCCCAGCACGGGAGCGAGCGCCATGGTGGTAACGAAGGCGAGCGCCACCGCCGTCAACGCAAGGCGCGGGGCGAGCGCGGCGCAAGCCCAGCACAGCACCAGCACCGCGAGGCCGAGCCGCACCGAGGCGCTTTCTGAACGAACGGCGAAGATGGCGACCACAAGCATGAGCAGCACGGCCAGCAGCCGGTCAGCCCAATGAGCGCCCGGTCGCGACCAGAGCGCGTAGACCGTCGGCACTGCGAGGAGGAAGCAGGTGATCGCCGGACGATTGAAGACGAAGGCCATCATCTTGCCGGTGCCCAGCGCGGCACGCTGCGAGAGGCCCGAGGCGAGCTCGATCATCGAAAGGATGGCCGCAGCGAGGATCATCAGGGCGAGCGCGCGCAGGAACTGCGGCGTCGGCCGCCATTGCCCGGAGGTCGCAATCGCCAGCGCGAATACGATCGGCAGGATCAATTCCGCCCAGGCCTGCAGGGAAACGGAGGCCTTGTTGCTCCAGCCGATCGAAACCAGCGCCCAGGCAAGGAATGCGGCGATCGCCAGTGCCACAGGCGTGGCCAACAGGGCGCGCAGGCGGGCGATGCTCGCCGCGGCCGGCTCGGCCAGCAGTCCCGCCCCCAGGAAGGCCGCGGCGGCAAGGCCCAGCATCAGCGGAGCCGAGCGGTTCGCCAGCCACATGGCGAGCGGCAGCAAGACCAGGCAGACCACACCGGCGATACGAAGGGCCCGAACCGCCGCGGGCTCGCTCGCCCGTGCCGACGGAGCATCGCGCAGAGCATTCGAGGCAGTCGAGCTGGCTGGCGGAAAGATCTGACTCATGCGCTGCGGCTTACGCGATGCGGGAAGTGTCGCCTAGAGGCAGAAGGGCAGCCGGACATGCTCCGAACGAGATCGTCCGAACCCGTCCCGAGCTGGTCCAGCCCCACCAGGACCTACGACCTTAGGCGATCTCACCAGCTGCCTCTCGTCGAATTTTCCTGCGTGCACACGCCCCGGAAGCGAAACATCTTGACTTGTGATTATGCAATCAGGCGCAATTGATCCGTGGTCCGATGCGGTGCCACAGGGCGAGCGTCGACAATCGGCGTGCCAAACACGCCACTCGGGAGGTAACAATGCTCACGTCCTTCTTCAAGCGCGGGGCCGTGGCCGCCGTCGCCCTCGCCGGCCTCACCACGGCCGCCTTCGCGCAGATGGAACTGAAGATCATGGCTCCGGCCGCGCCCGGCGGCGGCTGGGACGGCACGGCGCGCTCGATGCAGCAGGCGCTGATGGCTGCAGGCATCTCCAAGAGCGTCCAGGTCAACAACGTCACCGGCGCCGGCGGCACGATCGGCCTCGCCCAGCTCATCGGCGCCAAGGGCGACGGCCACCAGCTGATGGTCAACGGCTTCGTCATGGTCGGCGCCATCCTGCTCAACAAGTCGCCGGTGAACCTGACCCAGGTGACACCGATCGCGCGCCTGACCGCCGAAGCAGAGGTCATCGTCGTTCCGACCGATTCCCCGCTGAAGTCGGCGAAGGACCTCGCCGAGCGCCTCAAGGCCGACCCGGCCAAGGTGACCTGGGCCGGCGGCTCGGCCGGCGGCACCGACCACATCCTGGCGGCTCTGTTCGCCCAGGCTGTCGGTGCCGACGCCAAGAAGATCAACTACATCCCGTTCTCGGGCGGCGGCGAGGCGCTGGCCGCAATGCTCGGCGGGCGCGTCACCGCCGGCGTCTCCGGCTATGGCGAGTTCGAAGGCCAGATCAAGGCCGGCAAGCTGCGCGTGCTCGCCGTCTCCTCGGCCAAGCGCCTCGACAATGCGCCGGACGCGCCGACGCTGAAGGAGCAGGGCATCGATCTCGAGCTGCTGAACTGGCGCTCGGTCGTCGCCCCTCCGGGCCTGTCGGCCGACCAGACCAAGGCGCTGATCGACGCGACCGAGAAGATGGTCAAGTCGAAGGAGTGGCAGGACATTCTCAAGGCCCGCGGCTGGGACGACGCCTATCTCGCCGGCCCGGCGTTCGACAGCTTCCTGAAGGAAGAGATCGCCCGCGTCTCCAAGGTCATGACCGAGGTCGGCCTGGTCAAGTGAGCCTGCCACGGCACAGCTGAGTGCGGGGCCGGGAGACCGGCCCCCTTTTTTCCTCTCGTTACCACTCGCCCTCCCCGGCTCCGGACATGCCGGGCAACGACGGATCATCCGATGAGCCAGGAGCCTCTCGCGCACCGACCGGACAAACCGGCCCTCCTGGTCGGCGTGCTGCTGCTCGCCGTCGCGGCGATCGTCGGCCATGACGCCTCGACCCAGACGATCACCTCGAATTACGGCCTTGGGCCGACGGCGATGCCTTATGTGATCTGCGGAGGGCTCGTGCTTCTCGGTCTGGCGCATCTGTTCGTCGCCTTCCGGGAGGGCCTGCCCAAGCCTGAGGCCGCCGACAAGAGCGCCCTGCTCTGGATCGCGGCGGGCCTTGTCGGCCTGATCGCCTCGATCGGCCTCGGCGGCGGCTTCGTGCTGGCGACCACGCTGATCTTCGCCTGCACCGCCCGCGGCTTCGGCCGCCGCGCCTTCCTCGTCGATGCGGCCATCGGCTTCGTGCTCGGACTGATCATCTTCCTGGTCTTCGCCAAGCTCCTGACGCTGATCCTGCCGTCAGGGCCGTTCGAGCAGCTCTTCCTCTGACGCCGAAGGCGGGTCAATCATGGACACTCTCCTCTCCCTGCTGAACGGCTTTTCCGTCGCTCTCGCGCCCTCGAAGCTGCTGTTCTGCCTGGTCGGCGTCTTCCTCGGCACCGCCGTCGGCGTGCTCCCCGGCATTGGCCCGGCGCTGACTGTCGCGCTGCTGCTGCCGGTCACCTTCAAGCTCGACCCCGCCGGCTCGCTGATCATGTTCGCCGGCATCTATTATGGCGGCATGTATGGCGGCTCGACCACGGCGATCCTGCTCAACGCCCCGGGCGAGAGCGCCTCGCTCGCGACCGCGCTCGAAGGCTCGAAGATGGCGAAGGCCGGCCGCGGCGGTCCGGCGCTCGCAACGTCGGCGATCGGCTCCTTCGTCGCCGGCCTGATCGCCACGATCGGCCTCGCGTTCCTGGCGCCCTGGCTGGTCGAGGTCGCGGTCAAATTCGGGCCGTGGGACTATTTCGCGCTGATGATCGTCGCCTTCGTCACGGTATCGGCGACCTTCGGCGACTCGCCCTTGCGCGGCCTGACCAGCCTGTTCCTCGGCATCACGCTCGGCCTGGTCGGCATCGACAAGCTGACCGGCCAGGCGCGCCTGACCTTCGGCGTGCCGGAGCTGCTCAACGGCATCGAGGTGACGACGCTCGCCGTCGGCCTGTTCGCGGTCGGCGAAGCCTTCTACGTCGCCTCCAAGCGCCTCCGCGAGCCTGAGGAGATCATCCCGATCAAGGGGTCGCTCTGGATGAGCAAGGAGGACTGGAAGCGCTCCTGGGCGCCCTGGCTGCGCGGCACCGCCTTCGGCTTCCCGATCGGCGCGCTGCCGGCCGGCGGCGCCGAGGTGCCGACCTTCCTCAGCTATTCGACCGAGAAGAGGCTGTGCAAATACCCGGAGGAGTTCGGCAAGGGCGCGATCGAGGGCGTCGCCGGTCCCGAGGCCGCCAACAACGCCTCGGCCGCCGGCACGCTGGTGCCGCTCCTGACCCTCGGCCTGCCGACCTCGGCGACCGCCGCGATCATGCTCGCCGGCTTCCAGCAATACGGGCTCAACCCCGGCCCGCTGCTCTTCGCCGAGAAGCCCGACCTGGTCTGGGGCCTGATCGCCTCGCTCTTCGTCGCCAACGTCCTGCTGGTGATCCTGAACCTGCCGCTGATCGGGCTGTGGGTGAAGCTGCTCGCCGTGCCGCAGCCCTGGCTCTATGCCGGCATCCTGGTCTTCGCGACCATGGGCACGCTCGCGGTCAACGGCTCGCCGGTCGAGCTCATGATGCTCTTCGCCTTCGGTTATCTCGGCTACCTGATGCGGCGCTACGACTATCCGGTCGCGCCGATGGTGGTCGGGCTGATCCTCGGGCCGATGGCGGAACAGCAATTGCGCCGCGCCCTGCAGATCAGCCTGGGCGATCCGATGATCCTGCTGGAGAACCCGATCTCGGCCACCCTGCTCGGCATCGCCTTCATCGCCCTCGTCGCGCCCTTCGTGATGAACGGGCTGAACAAGTTCAAGGCGGCAGAGGACTGACCTGCCAGCCGCAGCCGGGGCCGTACGCCTCGGCTGCGCGTGAACAAATATGGCGCGACTGTGTTCTTCTCGTTACCGGGCCTGCGGCCTGTCGAGCGAGAACGACCTATGAGCGACGCTACGCTATCCTCTTCCGCATTACCGCAAGCCGACGCCGCCGAGCCCAGTCTCCATCGCGTAATGGGGCCTTGGCTGCTGCTGCTCTTCATCGTCGGCGACATTCTCGGCACCGGCATCTATGCGCTCACCGGCCAGGTGGCGAAGCAGGTCGGCGGCGTGGTCTGGCTGCCCTTCCTCGTCGCGTTCGTCGTCGCGATGATAACGGCCTTCAGCTATCTCGAACTGGTCACCAAATATCCACGCGCCGCCGGCGCCGCGCTTTATGCGCACAAGGCCTTCGGCGTTCATTTCATCACCTTCATCGTCGCCTTCGCTGTGATGTGCTCAGGGATAACCTCGGCTTCGACGGCCTCGCGCGCCTTCGCCGCCAATATGTCCCAGGCTTTCGGGCTGAACCTCACTGGCGGGATCGGCATCACCCTCATCGGCCTGGCCTTCATGGCGGTCGTGGCGGCGGTGAACTTCCGCGGCGTGGGCGAGAGCGTGAAGGCCAATGTCGTGCTGACCTGTGTCGAGCTGACCGGCCTGCTGATCGTGATCTTCGTCGGCCTGTGGGCGATCGCTGCGGGCCAGGGCGACGTCTCGCGGATCACGCAGTTCAAGCCGGCAGGGGACGGCGGCATGTTCTGGCCGGTGATCGCGGCGACCACCCTCGCCTTCTTCGCCATGGTCGGCTTCGAGGACTCGGTGAACATGGCCGAGGAGACAAAGGACCCGACACGGATCTTCCCGAAGATCCTGCTTGCCGGCCTCGTCATCACCGGCGTGATCTACGTGCTGGTCTCGATCTCGGCGATCACACTGGTCGCACCCGAGCAGCTTGGCGAGGGCGAGACGCCATTGCTCAAGGTCGTCGCAGCCGGCGCGCCGAACTTCCCGATCTGGATCTTCGGCTTCATCACCATGTTCGCGGTCGCCAACAGCGCCCTGATCAACATGCTGATGGCGAGCCGGCTGGTCTATGGCATGAGCCGTGAGCGCGTGTTGCCGCCGGCCCTCGGCAAGGTGCATGCGACAAGGCGCACGCCCTATATCGCGATCGGCTTCACCACACTGCTCGCCTTCGCGCTGATCACCTTTGTCGGCGAAGTGCCGGCGCTCGGCGGCACGACGGCGCTGCTGCTGCTCTGCGTCTTCACTGTCGTCAACATCGCCGTGCTGGTGCTGCGCAAGGACACGGTCGAGCACGACCACTTTCGCACTCCGACGCTGCTGCCGGTCCTCGGCGCGCTCTTCTGCGCCTTCTTTGCCGGCCCCTGGACCGGCCGCGACCCGGTCCAATACAAGATCGCCGGCATCCTGATCGGCGTCGGTGTCGTGCTCTGGCTGGTAACGGTGATGGTCAACCGCGCCGCCGGTGTGCAGCCGAGCGATCCGACGATGGAAGACTTCGGCGGGCACGGGCCGGTCAATTGAACATCGGACGAAGAAGGCCGCCGGTAGCACCGGCGGCCCTTTTCAATCAACGTGCAACGGTTGTCGGCTCAGAGCCTGTGGCCGCGCTTGCGCATCTCGGCGTTGAACAGATCGAAAAGTCGGTTGCTGGTCGCCACAGTCCAGGGCTGAAGCAGCGTGTAGACCTCCTCCAGCGCCTGTGCGCGGTTCGCATTGTAGCGCTGACCGACGGGCGAGCTGAAGAAGGCCATGACCTCCTTGAGATCGGCTTCCGGCATCTTGCTGGCGAAGATCCTGCTGGAGGAATCGATCATTTCGTCGCGGCGAAGATCGGCCTCGGCCTTGAGCGCAGTCAGGACCTCTTCCATGTCCTTCTTCAGCTCGGGGCGGGTCGCCAGGCTCTCGCGGACATTCGCGACGAACTCGCTGTAGAGCGACTCGATCGACTGCGACAGGCCGGAGGAGATGACGACCTCGCGCGCAGCCTTGAGATGTTCCGGCGTCAGCGGCTGCTGCGCCAGCGCGGGCACGGCGAACAACGCCAGCGACAGGAACGCGCCTGCCAGGCTGTGACGGATCATGCGGTTACCCCTTCGTCGCTCGCCGGCCATGCGGCGATGGCCATGTGTTCCGGTGCGGCAACGCCCCTCACCGGGAGCAGCCGCCGGCCGCTCTTAGAGCATGTGCAGCCAAAGTGGAAACCACTTTTGCGGCAAAAGCATGCCGCTCGACAAGCGCTCAGCGACGTTCCGCAGCCGGATCGCCGAGGACGCGCACGCCATCACTGCCCGCGAGGAACGCTGCGTTGGCCAGGCCGAGAAAGAGGCCATGCTCGACGACGCCGGGGACCTGGTTCAGCGCCAGCGCCAGCACGTCCGGCAGCTCGATCCGGCCAAGGTGCGCGTCGAGGATGTAATGGCCGCCATCGGTCAGCAGCGTCGCACCATCCGTGCGCTTGCGCAGCTTGAGCTCGCCACTCGCCCCCGACGAGGCGATCGCGGCTGCGACGGCCCGTCGCGTCGCCTCCAGCCCGAAGGGCACGACCTCGATCGGCAGCGGGAAGCGGCCGAGCGTCTCGACCTGCTTGCCGGTGTCGGCGATCACGATCATGCGCTTCGACGCGGCGGCGACGATCTTCTCGCGCAGCAGCGCGGCGCCGCCGCCCTTGATCAGCCGCAAGGCGCTGTCGATCTCATCGGCGCCGTCGATGGTGAGGTCGAGCTCGGGCGTCTCGTCCAGCGTCGACATCGGGATCGAGAGGCTCTCCGCTTGTGCCTGCGTCGCCTCCGAGGTTGCGACGCAGATCACCTCGAGCCCCGCCGCAACCTTGGCGCCGAGGCCGTCGACGAAGTGCCTGGCAGTAGAGCCGGTGCCGAGGCCGAGCCGCATGCCCGGGCGCACCAGCTCAAGTGCAGCCAGGGCGGCAGCCTTCTTCAGGTCCTCGCTCACGCGCCGAGCCCACCCATCAGCATGTACTTGATCTCGACGAACTCCTCGATGCCGTGGAGGGAGCCCTCGCGGCCGAGACCCGATTCCTTGACGCCGCCGAAAGGCGCCACCTCGGTTCCGAGGATGGCCGAGTTGATGCCGACCATGCCGTATTCGAGCTCCTCGGCGACGCGGAAGGCCCGGCCGAGATCCCTGGTGTAGAAATACGCCGCGAGGCCGAAGGGCGTGTCGTTCGCCATGGCGACAACCTCGTCCTCGCTGGTGAAGCGATAGACCGGCGCGATCGGCCCGAAGGTCTCTTCATTGGTGACCAGCATCTTGGTGGTGACGCCGGCGAGCACCGTCGGCTCGTAGAAGGTGCGGCCGAGCGCATGGCGGCGGCCGCCGACCATCACCTTGGCGCCGCCCGCGACCGCGTCGGCGACATGGCGTTCGACCTTCTCGACCGCGCGCTCGTTGATCAACGGGCCCTGCACGACGCCGACCTCGACGCCGTTGCCGACCTTCATCTTGGCGACCTCGCCGGCGAATTTGGCGACGAAGTCGTCATGGATGCCGTCCTGGACGAAGAGCCGGTTGGTGCAGACGCAGGTCTGGCCCATGTTGCGGAACTTGGCGATGATCGCGCCCTCGACCGCCTTGTCGAGATCGGCATCGTCGAAGACGATGAAGGGCGCGTTGCCGCCGAGCTCGAGCCCGACCTTCTTCACGGTCGAAGCCGCCTGCTGCATCAGGAGCTTGCCGACCGGGGTCGAGCCGGTGAAACCGATGAAGCGCACCGCCGGATGGGAGGTCATCACGCCGCCGATCGCCTGGGCATCGCCGGTGACGATGTTGAGCACGCCCTTGGGGAAGCCCGCCTGCTCGGCGAGCGCGACCAGCGCCAGCGCGGTCAGCGGGGTGTCCGGCGCCGGCTTGACCACGAAGGTGCAGCCCGCGGCCAGTCCCGGAGCGCATTTGCGCGTGATCATCGCCGCCGGGAAGTTCCAGGGCGTGATCGCAGCGCAGACGCCGACCGGCTGCTTCGCCACGATGATGCGCGAATTCGGGAATGGCGAGGGAATGGTCTCGCCATAGATGCGCTTGGATTCCTCGGCGTAGAACTCGACGAAGGAGGCGGCATAGGCGACCTCGCCTCTAGCCTCGGCCAGCGGTTTGCCCTGCTCGGCCGTCATGATCTGCGCCAGATCCTCCTGGTTCGCCATGATCAGCTCGAACCATTTGCGCAGGATGAGCGAGCGCTCCTTGGCCGGCTTCTTTGCCCAGGGCTTGAAGGCGCGCGAGGCGGCCTCGACCGCAGCGGTGGTCTCGTCGGCGCCGAAGCGCGGCACCTTGGCCAGAATCTCGCCGGTCGCCGGGTTGTCGACCACATCGACGCCCTCGCCGATCCAGGCGCCGTCGACATGGCACTGCGTGCGCAGCAGCGAGGGATCCTTGAGCGTCAGCATGCGAGCCTCCGGCGTGGTGGGTGGGTCGCCGGGGCTCTAGCACGCGGGGCAAGCGCTTGCCGATAGCAAACGCCGCATCGCCGTCGTGAATAAATTGCAGTTACCGTTTCGCCACCAGCCCGGCGGCGACGCTACTTCACCATCGGCGTGCAGACGACCTTGTCGTCGAAGACGTAGCAGACGCTCAGCTCGCCGGTGCGGACATTGGCGCGGAAGATGCCGCCTTCGCGCTCATGGCGCGAGGGAACGAGGACATAGTCGCTCGGCGCCTGCGCACCGGCCCCCTCCCCGGCCGGGAAGCAGACGGTGACACCGACACCGCCCTCCTTGAGCTGGAACTGGCAAGCCCCGACCTCCCCGGTCGCCTTGTCGATTCGATAGACGCGGTTGAGATCGGTCTGCGGCGCCGGCGCGAACTCATAGGGCGCGGCAAGCGCCGCGCCGAAAGCCGGCAAGACGAACAGGCCGGCGCCCAGCGCCCGGGCCCAGGAACGGCCAATGGAGCTTCTGGAACAGCTCGACAGTTTCGGCACCGCTACGCCCCCTTCGACGATTCGTCCGCACCCTACCATGCTGCCGAACCCGTATCACCGCGATTGCAGCGAGGCCACGACGAGATGACGTCGCTGTTGCGCCAGCGCCCTTGCCAACCCGCATCCTTCGGCCTTTATGCGCAGGGCAACGTCACAGGATGGATCATGTCGCTCCCCCCGATCGTCGTCTTCGATCTCGACGGCACCCTCGCCGAGACCGCCCCCGACATCATGCGCACGCTGAACGTCATCCTCGAGCAGGAAGGGCTGGCCGCCCTGCCTGTCGAGCGGGCGCGGGAACTGGTCGGCGCCGGCGCAAGGGCGCTGATCGAGCGTGGCTTCAAGGTCAGCGGCCGGCCGCTCGACCCCGAGACGCTGGAGCAGCTGTTCGAAGGCTTCCTCGGCATCTACGCAGACGGCGTCGCCGGCAACAGCTTCATCCATGAGGGGGTCGTCGCGGCGCTGGACGAGCTCGCGGCCGACGGCTTCGTCTTCGCGGTCTGCACCAACAAGCCGATCCTGCACACCCGCCTTTTCCTTGATCATTTCGGGCTGAGCGAGCGTTTCTCCGCTATTGCCGGGCGCGACAGCTTCCCCTTCTTCAAGCCCGACCCGCGCCATCTCACGCAGACGATCGCCGAGGCCGGCGCCGATCCGGCCCGCGCGGTGATGGTCGGCGATTCGCGCACCGATGTGGACACGGCACGTGCCGCCGGCATCCCTGTGATCTGCGTGCCATTCGGCTACACCGACGTGCCGGTCGAGGCACTCGCGCCCGACCTGGTGATCCAGCACTTCAGTGAACTGCCGCAGGCAGTGCGGCAGCTTACCGACCGCAAGCCGGCCCTCGCTACTCATTCTTGACGGCGGCGGCACACCCCACTAGGAACAGCGCGGTCCGGGCGGCTAGCTCAGCGGTAGAGCACTCCCTTCACACGGGAGGGGTCACAGGTTCGATCCCTGTGCCGCCCACCATTTCCCCACGTTCGAATAGCCCATAGGCGCCATCGCCCTGAGCAAAGGTTGCGCGAGTGATCGAGCTCGCCTGCTCGCCGGAGATATCGGCGAGCCGGAGGATGGTGGCCCCAGTTTGCTGCATCCGCGCCATACTCTCGCGCGTAGATGACAAATGCCTATGCCTAAAAGCCGGAAGCGGCCGGCTCCTGAGATGCCGCTATCGACCGAAATCCCAATTGATCTCGACATCCAACGCAGGCTGAGACGCGATCTCAAACTGACGAGCGAGGAGATCCTGGAAATCGACATCGAGCTCGCGATCGAAGCTGGCCTGCTAAAGAGACCCAAGCCTCGCTGATACGAGGAAGCCCGACCTCAAAAGGCGGGCGCCGGCCGTGCCTTTCCGGTTACCGCCGCGCGAGCCGCCCCCTGGCTCCCCTGACGAATGGCCATGAAACCGGCTGCACATCTCGTGCAATGTAGCCACCGAATCCTGCGGCAGGCGCAGGCGCGACACGGTGACGGTGGCGCGCGCAGTTCTGCGCCGCTTTCAGGTGAATGGGTGACCTAACAACATGATCGGATATCAGCAGCGTGTCCTGCGCGCCCTCGGCGTGCTTGCGATCCTATGGTCGTTCGCAATCCCGTCCCCCGGCCGGGCGGAGGCGCCGATCACGGTGAAGGGCGGCGAGACCATCACGATCGCCGGTGTCCGCAGCATCCTCATCCGCGCTCCGCATCCCAAAGGCAGCGTGATCCTGCTGACCGGCGGCGATGGCCGTCTCGAGGTCGGCAGCGGCGCGCGCCTCGGCAAGGCCGGCGACAACGTCCTGATCCGCAACCGGGATGCCTTCGTCGCGCAGGGCTACAATGTGCTGCTTGCCGAGCTCGGGACGAACCTTCCTGCTGCGGTCGACCATATGGCGGCGATCAAGCGTCCGGTCATCGTGGTCGCCACCAGCATGGGCACGCACCGTGCAGCCCAGGGCCTTGTGGCGGGCGCCATGCCGGACAGGCTCGTCCTGACCTCGGGCCTCCTGAGCAAGGCGTCGGGCTCGGACGACAGCGTCCAGACGATACTGGGAACGCCGAACCGGCTGCCGCGCACGCTCGTCCTGCATCACCGAGAGGATCGCTGCCGCTTGACGCTGCCAGCCGGCGTCGCCCCGTTCCAGGCCTGGGCGGGCGGGCGCGTCCAGGTCGAATGGATGAGCGGCGGGCAGACCGACGAGGCCAATCCCTGTCGCTTCAGCGCACATCATGGTTTCGCCGGGCAGGACGACGAGCTCGTCGCCCGCATCGTCAAGTTCATGGTGCGCTGACAGGTCTCGGTACTTGCGCGAGCTCTTTTCGCTCGATCGAACGAAACGCGTGCCGCCGCCGCGGGGCCGCGCAATGTTGGAGCAAGCCGACGCGCCGATCCCCTCCACGGGAGTCACCGTGGAGATCGGATCATGCGATTCGGCACTGGGCAATCTGCGGCGGTCGCCGGCCGCGCCCTGCACGCCTATCTCGCCTTCGTGCAGCGGACGACGCGCTTCAAGCCGGCGCTCCCCGGCATCAGGCCGTGGGAGCGCAGCCGCGAGCCCTTCATCGCCCTGACCTGGCACGGCCAGCAGATGCTGAGCCTGGCAGCGCTCGACGGCGCGGCGGAGATCGCGATCCTGACCTCGCTGCATTTCGACGGGGCAGTGGTCGCCACGGTGGTGGAGCGCGCGGGCTTCCGCGCCATTCGCGGCTCAGGCGCCCAGAGTCCCCGCAAGATCAAGACCAAGCGCGCCATTCCCGCCTTCTTCGAGATGCGCGAGGCGCTCCGCGAAGGCACCAGCCTCGTGCTCACGGCGGACGTACCGAAGCTCGCGCGTGTCGCCGGCAAGGGAGCGATCCAGCTGGCGCGGGCCACCGGGCGGCCGATCTACCTCTTCGCGGCGGTGACCAGCGCCCGGGTCGATCTCGACAACTGGGACAGGGCCAGCATCGCGCTGCCCTTCGGCCGCGGCTGCGTGCTCTGGTCGGAGCCGCTCTATGTCCGCCGCGCCGCCGATGAGCGCGAGATGGGCCTGATCGCGCTGGACATCTCGACCCAGCTCGACGAGCTCCATGCCACGGCGCATCGCCTGCTCGACCGGCGCCGCTAGGGCTACGATCCTGCCTATCGGGACTTCAACGACCGGGCGCAGCGCATTCGGCCGGCGTGGCGCAGATCAGGCCAGGCGGGCGCAACTGCTCCTGCGGGCCCGCCGGCTCGATGACGATGCGGCTGAGATCCCCGGAGAAGCGCAAGCCGAGGCCGGACGAGATCAGCACGATCCGCGCCCGGGACGAGGCGAGGATGGTGGCGTTGGCGCCGGCAAGGAAATGCGCGCTGCCGCCGAGGCTGGCATAGGTGCCGAAGACGTCCTCGCGCCGGTCCAGACCGTAGACCAGCATGATCACCCGTCCGTAATCGGCGCCGAGCCCGATGCCGACCGACAGGGCCGACCAGGTCACCGGCGTCGGGATCCCGTCGGAAAAGCGCAACTCGCCGCTGCCATGGCGCCCGCCGAGCACGAAGGAGCCGCTGAGCTCGCCGCCGATGATGTAGGCGTTCGGCTCGCCGAAGAGCGCGAGCGAGCGCTCGATCGGGATGCTGACCGTCTTGGACGCCGCGTCGAACACGCTTTCGACCAGCCTGGTGATGTCCTGCCGCGAGGTCGTCGGCAGCTGGCCGGCCCGGACCTCGCCCTTCGTCACCGCCCCCTGCCCGAGCGCGAGGCCGGGCATGAAGGCCAGCAGCACGGCAAGCACGAGACGCGGGCCAGACCAACGCGCCATGACGCCCAGCGCATGCATCAGGCCGGCAGCTCCGGAAGAGAGTTGAACGGCAATGGCGATACGGTCCATGCAGAGACAGGAAGGGGCGGGCCCCCGATCCCGCAAGCCATACCCGCATCGAGGTTCCGTGACGACTCGCAACGCTGCAGCGATCCCGCGCCAGGGACGAGCGACCTATCGGCTGGTCCGGGCCGGGCGGCATGGCGGCGAGGCTCTGCCATGACCTCCCTGTCGCGCGCCCTCACCATCCGCCTGTCGCTGCTCGGCATCGTCCTGTTCACCGCCTTCATCGGCGCCGTCATCGCGTTTGCCCTGATCACCGAGGATCCCGGCGTCCTGCGCAACGACGTCACCTCCCAAATGATCCAGCAAAGCGCGCGTGCCGCCTCCGGCAGCGCCGTGCAGGTCGAAAAGACCGCGGGATTGTCCCGGATCGAGCGCGCCAGCCCCTCGCTCTGGTATCTCGTCTCCGATGGACGTTCCCTCGTCGAGTATGCGCCAGAGTTGCGGCCGACCCTGCCGATCGACATCCGGCTCGACGGGCCGACCATCGCCGCGCAGATGCGGATCGGCGGCGAGAACGCACTCGCCTTCGACGTGATCGAGAAGGACGGTAGCAGGATCATCGTCGCCACCCGCGGCGGTCAGCCGGGCTGGGATCTGATCCTCGGCTACTATCTGCGGGCGATCGCAGGCTCGGCGCTGGCGATCTCGGTGGTCTTCGGCCTCCTGATCGCCGGCGCGATCGCGATGTCGGTGTCCTATATCGGCGCGCGGCTGCGCAGCGCCGCCGAGGCCGCGGCACGGATCGACCCGAAGGCGCCGCGCGGCCTGCTGCCGACCGAGCAGACCCCGGTCGAGCTGATGCCGCTGACCACGGCGCTCAATGCCGCGCTCGACAAGATCGCCGGCAACATGGAGGTGCAGCGGCGCTTCATGAACAACGTCGCACATGAACTGCGCACGCCGCTGACCGTGATGCGCGGCCGGATCGACGCGCTGCCGAACGACCAGATGCGGCTTGCGCTCACCACCGATGTCAGCCGGCTGACCACCATCGTCTCGTCGATGCTGCAGCTCGCCCGGCTGCACAGCACCGAATTGCCGTTCGAGGCGATGCAGCTCAACGGCATCGCCCGCGCTGTGCTGGCCGATCTCGCACCGCTGATCCTGAGCAACGGCGCCGATGTCGCACTGGAAGAGGAAGGGGAACGGCGCTCGCTGATCGAGGCCAACGAAGCGACCGTGCGGGCGGCGATCGCCAATCTCGTCGACAACGCATTGCGGCATGCACGGGCGAAATCGACGATCGTGGTCAGGGTGATCGACGGCGCGGTGCTCGAGGTCGCGGATGACGGGATCGGCATCGAGCCGTCCGACCGCCCGCAGGTGACCGAGCCATTCAACCGGATGTCGCCGAACTCGACCGGCGCCGGCCTCGGCCTGACCATCGTGCGCGACATCATGGCCGCCCATGGCGGCACGCTGACCATCCTCGGGCGGCCGGGCAGCGGCACTCTGGTGCGTCTCGTCTTCCCGCCGCGGGAGGATCATTGAGGGGGGCTGCGCTACAGCGCCAGCTCCGAGACGCGCAGCATGTAGCCGATGCCACGCAGCGAGGTGATCTCGACCCTGGCGCCGGCCTCCTTGAGCTTGCGCCGCAGCCGCGAAATCTGCGCCTCCAGGGTGTTGGATTCGATCAGGTCGTCGAAGCCGTAGACCGCCTCGATCAGGACGTCGCGGGTGACGACACGGCCGACGCGCTGGACCAGCGCCTCCAGGATCAGCGCCTCACGCCGGCGCAGATCGAGCATCTCCGAACCGACGCTGGCGCTGCGTCCTTCGAGGTCGAGCGAGAGATTGCCGGCGGTGATCACCAGCGAGCGCTTGGGATTGCGCCGGCGCAGGATGACGCGCAGGCGCGCCAGCAGCTCCTCCGGCTCGAAGGGCTTGACGAGATAGTCGTCCGCACCGGTGTTCAAGCCTTCGATCACGTCGGCTTTTGCGTCCCGGGCGGTCAGGACGAGGAAGGCGGGTCGCGGCTCGGCGGAATTCAGTGCCTTGACGATCGAGAGGCCGTCGCCGTCAGGCAGGCGCCGGTCGACGATCACGATATCGAACGGGGTCGAGCGCAAGGCGGCAAGTGCCGCATCGATCGTCGTCGTGCGATCGGCGATCAGTCCGGCATTGGTGAGGAGCGAGGACAGGAAGGCCATCAGTTGTGGCTCGTCCTCGACGATCAGGGCGCGCATGAAAAAAGCTGATCAGGGTGCACGGATGGAACGTGATGCCGGAATAGGGGCGAAATATCCAGACGCATCACGCTCCATCCATGCCAGTGCGCAGCCGTTGGATCCGGATCCGTTCAGGTTGGAGCAACTCGAACGGATCGGAACGGGCTCCAGGGCCGCAGGGTGGACCGGACCGGTTTCCCGGCCGGGATTTCGACGTCAGAAGCGGTAGTTGAGGCCCGCCTTGACGAGATGCTCGTTGACGCCGACGCGTGCGCGGCCGCTGGCGAACTGGAAGTTCTGCTTGCCGAGCGAGACGTAGTTGTATTCGAGCTTGGCGGAGAGATTGTCGGTGATGCCGTATTCGGCGCCGGCGCCGACGACATAGCCGATCTTGCTCTTCTCCTTCGAGACCAGCCCGTCGCTGGCCTTCAGGCTGCCGTAGGCGACACCGCCGAGGCCGTAGACCAGCACGCGGTCGAAGGCGATACCGGCGCGGGCCTTGAGGGTGCTGACATAGCGCATGTCGGCGCTGGTGCCGCCGGTGCGCTTGGCGCCCTTGCCGAGACCGTTCATCGAGATGTCAGCCTCGACACCGGTGACGAAGCCGCCCATCTGAAGATTGTAGCCGAGCTGGCCGCCGAGCAGGATCTCGTTGCGGCTCTTCTTGCCGGCCCCCTGGAAGCGATCGAAGGCGCCGCCGGTATGGGCGCCGACATAGATGCCGTTCCAGTTATAGGGCCGTGGCGCCGAGTAGGCCGGCCATTCATGCCCCCGCACGGGACGATCGGCCGCCACGGCCGGGATCGCGAGCAGAGCCGACAGGCCGAGGCCGGCCAACGGGACGAAACGATTCATCAAAGACTCCTTGCGGCGACCTTGAGCCGCCGCCGACGCATCAGGCTTGCGACCCCATGTCCGCGCATCGGACCGGGTCAGCACGGCGCAGATTGCGTGCGAAGATTACGGCAACGTTGCCCGCCTGACCGTGGAGGCAAGGCCGCGTTCGCTCGGAGGGGCCTCAGCCGGAACGGAGTGGCCGGGCAGCGAGCGCTCAGTTTCTCGTGGCTCGGTCCGGGCGCGGCTGCGCATCGTTCGCCCATTCAGCCAGCGGGGCGGTCGCCATGAACTGCTCGATCGCGAGCAGGGCGATGTCGCCGGAATGGCCGGAGCGGCGCAGCCCGAGAATCAGGCGCGCCAGCCATTCGCGATGCGGATTCTCGAAGGGTCCATAGATCGGGCCGACATGCCGCCAGGCCTCGTGAAAGGCTGTTCCCAGTGCAGCGAGCTCTTCAGGCCCGGCATTGAATTGGCAGGCCGGCATGGCGAACCTCCCGTCATTTTGCAGAGCGGACCAGAGCCGGCCCGGCTTTGCAATCGGAAGTTGCCCCTCGACCTGAAGACTAGGCGAACGACCGGTTAACGGCAATCGGACAAGCCATCACAGGCTGCTCACGATCTCGCGCGGATGACGGGCGGCAAAGGCGCGGGCCGACTCGCGGAAAGCCACCCAAGCGGGCAACGGCACGGTGCCGACGTCGTTGCACGCAGGAAGTCGCGGGCGAGTGCACTCGTCGATCGCTGCATCGGGGTCTATGCGCGCCGAGCGACAGAGTGCGCGCGCGATCCGGATGATGCGTTGTTCCTCGTGATCTTCGGGAATCATTGGTCGGCAGGCCTCGATATCGTCGCCCTCATAACGCGACCCTGGCGATGAGGTTCCGCACGCCCGCACACCGTGCCCGATCCAATTCCGGCCGTATTTCGCCCGATGGAACTTTTTCTCGGCGCCGCGCTTTTGTCCGAAAATCGTCCAAATCACCGCAACTGCCAAAGTAGACGCCTACGCCTGTTGCAGCCCCGCAACGGGCGCCTTCAAAGCTTAAGAGGTCGCGTCGATGTGAACGTCGATCGATTGAACGGCAGCCGCCGCTCTGCCAGAGATTTGGGGAATTGTTGACGTTTTTCCGTCACCTTTCCGCATGCTCACCACCCTGCCCACCATCCTGCAATCCCCTTCCGAGGCCGCAATGCTCCGCTCCTTCCGTTTGGCCCTGATCGCCGGCACGGCCGTCGCGGCCACGGCGACCGCCGCCGTCGCCGAAATCGACCCGCTTACCCGCCAGCCGCTCGTCACCTATGTCGACCCTGCCAAGGCGCAGGCGACCGCGATCCCGCGCGAGGTCGTCTCCTTCGGCGGCACCTACCGCCCCGGCACGATCGTGATCAACACGAGCGAGCGCCGCCTCTATTTCGTCCTGCCCGACGGCAAGGCCGTCCGCTACGGTGTCGGCGTCGGCCGCCCGGGCTTCGACTGGGCCGGCTCGCAGACCATCACCCGCAAGGCCGAGTGGCCCGGCTGGACCCCGCCGGCGCAGATGCTGAAGCGCCGTCCCGACCTGCCGCGCTTCATGCCCGGCGGCCCGGAGAACCCGCTCGGCGCCCGCGCCATGTATCTCGGCTCGACCCTCTACCGCATCCACGGCTCGAACGAGCCGGAGACGATCGGCCAGGCGGTCTCCTCGGGCTGCATCCGCATGCTGAACGAGGACGTGATCGACCTCTACGAGCGCGCCAAGGTCGGCACCCGCGTCGTCGTCGCCCGCTGAGCGGCACCACGCGTCCAGGATTGCGAGAGGCCGGCTTCGTGCCGGCCTTTTTCTTTTTGCATCCGATCAGGCCGGGACCGTCACAAAGATCCGGACTGCCACCACCGCGGCGAGCAGGAGAACCAAGGACTGCTACAAGTCTTTGGCGATCTTGCCCGCCCTTCTCCATGAGGCAGGCAGGCTCACCGCCGCGGCATCTCGGGAAATTCGAGCTTGGTCACGTCATAGCCCAGCGCTCGGGCGCGCCCGACAAGCCGTCCCCGCTGCGCCTCGCTGATCTGCGGGTCGCGGGAGAAGATATAGAGATCGCGGAACTCGGGATCGGCCGAGATGAACCAGCTGTAGTCGTTCGCGCGATCGAGCACCCAATAGTCGCGCGTGACCGGAATGAATCCGTAGAGGCGATAGTCGACCCTGAGCTTGGCGTTCGTGCCGGGATCGAGGATACGGCCCGGCCCTCCGATCGTCTTGGGCTCGCCCTCGGGCGTACCCATCCGACAGGAGTCGAGGACGTCGATGCCGCCACCGGCGTCGCGCTTGTATTCCGTCGCACCGGCCACGCAGCCATCGGTGATCGCCATCGGACGACGGGCGATCTCGTGCCAGAGACCGCTGTAGAAGCGGCCGACGTCGATCTTTTTCAACGGTTCCGGCGCCTTGTTCGCCGGCCCGCCCATCGCCATGCAACCGGACAGACAAACCGCCATAACCAAGCCGGCGACGATGACCCTGGCGTTCATAACATCCTCCCTGGTGCGCGTGAGGCGCATTCAGGAGCATCTACGTCCGGGACACGGGTTCGGTTCGCTCGGTTGAGGCGGCGCGCCCTAAACTCTTTTGCCCCGCTCCCGCGACAAGCCCTTCGCCGCGAGATCGTCGAGATAGGCCTGGAATTTCGCCTCGCCGTCGCGACCGAGCTCGCGCAGATAGTCCCAGCCATAGATGCCGGTGTCGTGCATGTCGTCGAAGGTCAGGCGGACAGCGTAGTGGCCGACCGGCTCCACCTTCAGGATCTCGACCTCGCGCTTACCCGCCACGGTCTGCTTCTGGGTCGGGCCATGGCCCTGCACCTCGGCCGAGGGGCTCTCCACCCGCAGCAGTTCGGCCGTGAGCGCATGGCTTTCGCCACTCTCGAAGGTGATGTGGAGCGTGCGGCGGTCCTTCGAGAGACGGATCTCGCTCGGCCAGTCTGACATCTTCGTGTTTCTCCAGAACAGCTTGCGACCATCAGCCGGCTTGACCGCGGGCTTGCCGCCGCCGATGTTCGCTTCCTATATCAGAGCAACGGCAGGCGCACTGCGCCGCAAGACCGCGACCGTCCAAGGATTTCAGCCGCCGTGCTGCAGGACCCCATCAAGCCCTTGATGCGTGCGCCGCTGACCGACCCGTTCGGCCGCGACATCTCCTATCTGCGCATCTCGGTGACGGATCGCTGCGATTTCCGCTGCGTCTACTGCATGTCCGAGGACATGGCTTTCCTGCCGAAGCGCGATCTGCTGACGCTGGAGGAGATCGACCGCGTCGCCAGCGCCTTCGTCTCGCGCGGCACGCGCAAATTGCGCATCACCGGCGGTGAGCCGCTGGTGCGGCGCGACATCATGAACCTGTTCCGCTCGCTCTCGCGCCATCTCGCCTCGGGCGCGCTCGACGAGCTCACTGTGACCACCAATGGCTCGCAGCTCGCCCGCTATGCGCAGGAGCTGGCCGATTGCGGCGTGCGCCGCATCAACGTCTCGATGGACACGCTCGATCCCGAGAAGTTCCGCAGGATCACGCGCTGGGGCGACCTGTCGAAGGTGCTCGCCGGCATCGAGGCGGCGCGTGCCGCCGGCCTGCGCGTCAAGATCAATGCGGTGGCGCTGAAGGGCGTCAACGAGGACGAGATCGAGGGGCTGATGCAGTGGGCCCATGGCCTCGGCATGGACCTGACGCTCATCGAGGTGATGCCGCTCGGTGAGATCGAGCCGGCGAGGCTCGATCAGTTCCTGCCGCTCTCGATGGTGCGGGCCAGGTTGATGGACCGCTACACGCTCGACGACGATCCCTACCGGACCGGTGGCCCGGCACGCTATGTCCGGGTACGCGAGACCGGCGGTCTCGTCGGCTTCATCACACCGATGACCCATAATTTCTGCGAGAGCTGCAACCGCGTCCGGCTGACCTGCACCGGCACGCTCTACATGTGCCTCGGCCAGGAGGATGCGGCAGACCTGCGCGCCCCGATCCGCGCCTCGGCCGACGACGCCCTGCTCTACCGGGCGATGGAAGAGGCGATTTCGCGCAAGCCCAAGGGCCACGACTTCGTCATCGACCGACGCCAGCCGCGAGCCGCCGTCGGCCGGCATATGAGCGTGACCGGGGGCTGAGAGCGAGGCAGGCCCGGCTCAGCGAGCCCGCAATGCCCGCACGATGTTCGCCGCCCGCCTGAGAGCGGTCACGGCAGCGCCTACCGCGATCAGCCAGAGCGCGACGGTCAGCACCTCGTTCTGGCCTCGCCAGAACGGCTCCAGCAGAGAGATCAGCGCCGCCGCCGTGATCATCGCCATGCGGTGCTGCTTGGCCATCGGGCCGGAGAAATCGGCCGGCAGCCCGCAATTGCGGCCGAGCTCGCGGGTATAGGCGGTCAGCACCGCAAAGGCGGCCGCCGCCCAGCCCAGCGCCGGCGCACCGATCCCGTAGCCGACGCCGGCGAGGATCAGGATATCGGCGATCCGGTCGGGGAATTCGTTCCAAAACGGCCCATCGGCCGCCTGCTTGCCGCCTTCGATCGCAACCATGCCGTCGAAGAGATTGCAGAGCAGCCTGAGCTGGCAGAACAGGGCCGCGGCAAGCAGCAGCGCGATGCGCGATCCGGCCGGCGCCGTGCCCGCGAGCCAGAAGGCGGCGCCGGCGCAGGCCGCCATCGCCATGCTCGCCATCGAGATCTGGTTCGGCGTGATGCCGCTATCGCTCAGCCGGCGCGCTATCGCCCGGGCCCAGCCGGTATCGCGGCTCGAGAGCGGCCGCCGGTCGTCGCTCTGCGCCATTGTCCGTCGCCTTCCTGCTCCGCCACAGCGACAGATTGTAGAGCGCCGCATAGCTGGTTGCGACGGTCAGCGGGACTGCGATCGTCCTGGCGATCTCGGGCGTGCCGCCGATCGTATGGATGAGCGTCAGCAGGCTCGCGGAGACGAGCCCCGCGATGACGGGCGGCGCCAGCAGCGCGGCCAGGCCAGTGAAGCGGCTGGCGAGATATTCGATGCCCCGTTTCAGCAGCAGGGTGATGATCGCCGAGAGCGTCCCCTGGATCAGCCCAGCCAGGAGCGGCGCCGGCATCGGATGGGCGCGGTTGGCGAAGGCGGCCCAGCTGCCCATGGCGATGAAGGCGAAGCCGACATGGACGATGCTGCTTCGCATCAGACGGGCGAGCGGCGAACTCACGTCGCCGACCAGCCATAGCGGACGAGGTGGAAGAAGATCGGTGCGGAGAAAACCACCGAATCGAGCCGGTCGAGGAAGCCGCCATGGCCGGCGATCAGATGGCCCCAGTCCTTGATGCCGCGATCGCGCTTGATCGCCGACATCACGAGCCCGCCGAAGAAGCCCATCAGCACGATGACCAGCGCCAGAAGCGCTGCCTGCAGCGGCGTGAACGGTGTCATCCAGGACAGGGCCGCCCCGACCACCGTCGCGCTGAGCGCGCCACCGACGAAGCCCTCGACCGTCTTGGACGGCGACAACCTGGGCGCGATCTTGGTGCGGCCGAGCAGCTTGCCCCAGACATATTGGAGCACATCGCTCATCTGCACGACGATGACGAGGAAGGCGATCAACAGGACGTTGCGCCCCTGATATCCGGGGATGTCGAGGCTGAGCAGCGCCGGCACATGCGAGATGCAGAAGACGCAGATCATCAGCGCCCATTGCACCTCGGCGATACGCACGAGGAAATGCTCGGTGTCGCCGCGCAGCGAGGCGATGATCGGCATCAACAGGAAAGCGTAGACCGGGATGAAGATCGAGTAGAGGCCGTACCAGTCGATCCAGATCAGATAATACTGCATAGGCAGCACGACGAAGAAGCCGGCCGCCAGCGCCCAATGATCGGCGCGGCGCGTGTCGGTCAGTGTGATGAATTCGCGTAGCGCCGCAAACGAGCAGAAACCGAAGAGCAGCGTCACGCCGGCCTTACCGCCGATCAGCGCCAGGCCCATCAGCACGATCATGATCCACCAGGCGCGGATGCGATCGTTCAGGTTCTCGACCACGGCATTCGAGCCGTCCGGCGACAGCCGGCGCTGCAGCAGGTAGCCGATCGTGGAGGCCACGATCAGGACGCCGAGCAGACCGGCCAGCACGGCAACGAGATCGGGATGCGGCATCGTCATGGCGCGCTGGCCTTCGGTGACAGAGCGAGCAGCGCTTTCTCAGCCCTCGCCAGGAAATCCTGCTTGGTCTCGGCCTCGGCAAGAGTTAGCGCCGCGCCGAAGGTGACCGTGCAGACCAGCGGCACCGGCACGAACTCGCCCTTCGGCATGACGCGGTTGAGATTGTCGATCCAGACCGGCACGAGCGCCACGTTCGGGCGCGCCTGCGCCAGATGGAACAGCCCGCTCTTGAACGGCAGCAGCGGCGCATCGGTGGTGTTGCGCGTGCCTTCCGGGAAGACGATGAGAGAGGAGCCGGCATCGAGCGCGTCGCTCATCTGGACGATCGGGTCTGCCGTTCGCGTCGCTGGATCGCGGTCGATCAGGACGGCGTTGAAGACATCGCGGCCGATGAAGCGCCGCAGGCCGCTCTTCAGCCAGTAGTCGCTGCCGGCGACCGGCCGGGTCGAAAAGCGCATGCGGCGTGGCAACACCGTCCAGATCAGGACGAAATCGCCATGGCTGGCATGGTTGGCGAAGTAGATGCGCTGCTCATCGGTCGGCGCGACACCGTCCCAGCGCCCGCGCACCGCCGTGATGAAGCGGGCGAAGAACAGGATGAGCGCGCCACCTAGGCCAGCTCCGATGTCGCGCATTCCCCACCCGTTTGCCAGCCTGCCGATGACGTAGCGTTCATCGCGAACGCTGTCGACATTGCAGGGGTCTGGGGCACATTCGAAAGCTGCCGCCGCCAGGACGGCTGCCGCTCCTGGCGCCCGACGCAACCCTCCCCCTGCTTTCGTCGCCTCTTGCCGGCGGCGTCTTGTGTACTAGTATACCGGCAAGGCCGCAGCAAAGCAGGCCAGCACAGGGAGGTAGCAATGACCCATCCGACACGGCGCGGCGTGATCGCCGGCGCTTCCAGCCTCGCGGCGCTCTCCGCCGGCGGAGCCTTCGCCCAGAGCGCGCCTGCAAACCCGGTGATGCTCAACATCATCGACGTCGCCGGCAATCTGCAGCTTACCCAAGCTTCGATCGAGAAGTTCGCCAGGGACAATCCGAAGCTGATCTCGCGCCTGAATTTCTCGCGGGCGCCCTCGCCGGAGCTGCCGGCCAAGCTCAAGGCGCAGCAGGACGCCAACCGCGTCGACATCGACATGGTCCTGACCGGGCCTGGCGCGATGTCGGACGGCATCCAGCAGGGCCTGTGGGTCGACGTCTGGAAGTCGCATACGGCGAGCTTGCCCAAGGCCGAGGACATCTATCACGAGCAGGCGCTGATGATGCAGCGCAATTTCGGCCAGAACGAAGGCGTCGCCGTCGTTTATTCGCCGTCCGGCCCGCTGTTCGAATACATGGCCGACAAGGTCAAGACGGTGCCGAAGACGGCCGAGGAGTTCCTCGCCTATGTGAAGGCGAACCCCAACCGCTTCACCTATGCCCGCCCGCTCAACTCCGGCCCCGGCTGGACCTTCCTGCAGGGCATGCCCTACATCCTCGGCGACAGCGATCCGACCGACCCGATGAACGGCTGGGCCAAGACCTGGGCCTATCTCAAGGAACTCGGCACGGCGATCGACTATTATCCGACCGGCACCGCCGCGACGATGAAGGAACTCGGCGACGGGACGCGCGACTGCATCGTCTCGACGCTGGGCTGGGACATCAATCCGCGCGCGCTCGGCATCGTGCCGAAAGAGGCGAAGGTCTTCACCATCGCCAATACGCACTGGATTCCCGACACGCAGTTCATGTGCATCCCGAAGGGCGTGGCTGCGGAGAAGATCCCGGTCATCCTGGCGCTGATGTCGCATCTGCTGAAGCCGGAGTCGCAGGCTGCGACCTATGACAAGGGCTATTTCTACCCCGGCCCGGCGATCAAGGGCGTGACCCTGGCGATGGCGCCGAAGGAGAGCCAGGACGTGCTGAAGGAGTTCGGCCGGCCCGAATATGACGGGCTGATCTCAAGCCTGCCGACCCGCCCGCCACTGACACCCGCGCGCCTGGTCGCCGCCTTCCGGCGCTGGGACCAGGAGATCGGCGTCGGCCACGCGCCCAAATAGGATACGCGAGTAAGATGCGCTTTGCTGCCATCGGCCTCGACCACCGCCATATCTACCATATGGTCGGCGGCCTTCTGGAAGCCGGCGCGGACTGCGCCGGCTTCGATCCTGCGACCAGCGATCCGCGCGTGCTCGCCGGCTTCCACGAGCGCTTTCCGCAACTGCGGGAGGCGCAGGCCGAGGCATTGCTCGACGACGCTACGATCGACCTCATCGTCTGCGCCGGCATCCCCTCGGAGCGGGCCGGCCTCGCCGTCAGGGCGATGCAGGCCGGCAAGGACGTGATGGTCGACAAGCCGGGCGTCACGACCTTCGAGCAACTCGCCGAGGTCGAGCGCGTCGTCGCGGAAACGGGGCGGATCTTCTCGGTCTGCTTCTCGGAGCGCTTCATCGTCCCGGCCACCATCGTCGCCGGCAAGCTGATCGCGGATGGCGCGATCGGGCGGGTTGTGCAGACCGTCGGCCTCGGCCCGCACCGGCTGAACCGGTCGATCCGGCCGGACTGGTTCTTCGACAAGCGGTCCTTCGGCGGCATCCTCACCGACATCGCCTCGCACCAGATCGACCAGTTCCTGCATTTCACCGGCTCGCCCGATGCCGAGATCGCGGCCTCCGGCACCGGCCATTTCGGCCTGGCCGACCTGCCCGATTTCGAGGATTTCGGCGAGATTCTGCTGCGCAGCGACCGGGCGAACGGCTTTATCCGCGTCGACTGGTTCACCGCTGACGGCCTGCCGACCTGGGGCGACGGGCGGCTCACCATCCTCGGCACCGAAGGGACGATCGAGCTGCGCAAATATGTCGACATTGCCGGCCGGCCCGGGACCGACCATGTCTTCCTGGTCGACAAGGCCGGCACGCACCATATCGACGCGTCGCGCGAACCATTGACCTATTTCCGCAACCTGATCGCCGACATCGCGGACCGCAGCGAGACGGCGGCGACACAGCGGCACATGTTCACGGTCTGCCGGCTCGCCTTGCATGCGCAGGACCGTGCCGTGCGCCTGCCCGTCAGAGGAACCGAGGCAAAGTGACACGCAAGCTCGGCATCGCCGTCATCGGGCTGGGCCCGGCCGCCCTGCCCCATTCTCGCAGCCTGATCGATCTGGCTGGCAGGGTCGATGTCCGCTACGTCGCCAGCCGCTCGCAGGAGCGGCTCGACGCCTATCGCGCCCAGTTCCCCTTCCCCGGCACCACCGACATCGACGCGGCACTGGCTGACGAGGCCGTCGAGGCGGTGATCGTGCTGACGCCGCCGGCGAGCCATCGCGATGTGGGGACGCGCTGCCTGGCGGCCGGCAAGCATGTGCTGGTCGAGAAACCGCTGGAACTCACCGTCGCACGTGGCGAGGAGCTAGTCGCCGCGGCGCGCCGAGCCGGCAAGGCCTTCGGCGTCGTGCTGCAGCACCGTTTCCGGCCGGCGAGCCTGCGGCTCAAGGCGGCGCTGGACGGCGGCGAGCTCGGCACGGTGGAGGCCGGCCTGCTGCAGGTGCCGTGGTGGCGCCCGCAAAGCTATTACGACGAGCCCGGCCGCGGCACGATGGCCCGCGATGGCGGCGGCGTGCTGCTGACGCAGGCGATCCACTCCTTCGACCTGTTCCGCTCGCTGGTCGGGGTGTCCAAGGTCGTCGCCGCGCAGGTGCGTACCACCTCGCTGCACCGGATGGAGACCGAGGACTATGTCGGAGCGCTCTTGGAGACAGGCAGCGGCGCACCGGCGACGCTGGTGACCACCACTGCCGCCCATCCGGGCCATCCCGAGCGCATCGAGATCATCGGCAGCAAGGGCCATGCAGCGCTGGTCGGCGGGCGTTTGCAGCTCTCCTTCCTCGACGGCCGCTCGGAGGTGGTCGAAGCCGAGGGCAATACCGGCAGCGGCGCCAACATCATGGACTTCCCGCACGACGCCCATCGCGCCGTGATCGCCGACTTCCTCGACGCGATCGAGACTGGGCGCGATCCTGTCGTGACGGGCGAGGAAGCCCTGACCTCGCAGCGCTGGATCGACGCGATCCTGGCGGCCGGGCGCGGCTGATCACGCCATTCGATAGGCCATGCGCACGCCGCCCCAATGGCGGCCGGCGACGCGCACCGGTGCGTCCACCTCGCGCATCAGCTGGATGCCGGCACCGCCCATGTCGCGCTGGTAGGACTGGATGATGAAGGGCCGTGCTGAGCGCGCCGCGGTGATGCCAGCGCGATCGTCGAAGATGCGGCGGTCGCGGCTGTAGGCCGGATCCCAATCCGGGTCGCCGGGCCGCTGCGGCTGCGAATATTCGGGATGATGCACCGGGATATAGCCGTTGCGGTCGATCGGCAGGGTGAACACGAGGCGCGGATCGCTCGCCTTGGCCTGCTCCATCAACGGCGGCAGGATCGCCTGCAGCACTGGCAGCGCCCGGTTGACGAACTGGCGCGGATTGGAGTCCGGAACAGGCAGATAGTCGGTATCGAACAAATCCTCCTCGCTGAGGCGTCCGGTGCGCAGCGCCGATTCGAGCAGAGCGGCGACCCGATGCGCGAATTCCTGCGCCTGCTCGATCAGCGGGCGGTAGCCGTCCTCGATCTCGGCGAGGCGTCGATGCAGCGCCGCGTGAGCAGCCTCGTCACCACGCTCGAAGGCGACGTGGAGGCCAAGATCGCTGCGTGCCATCACCCGGCAGGGCAAGGGCGGCACGTTCTCGATCGCGATCGTGCCGCGCATCCGCGGCCTCAGTTCGGAATCGGCAACCGACAGCAGGGCGCCGCCGAAGCCCAGATCGATCGTCTGCCCGGCGACGATGCGCCCACCGAATTCGAGCCTGACCGGACACTCGGCCGGGAAACGGTCGTGCTGGCGCCGGTCGGCGAAGACGGTGTGACGCAGCGTCGGTACGAAGCGCTCCAGCAACCCCTCCGCCTGGCGCGCGCCTTCGGCAAGCGCCCGCCTGGCATCGATGTTCTCCTGCGCGGCCGCGAGGGCAACGCGGTCGACCTCGCCGACGCGGTCGCGCACCGTCTCGATGAAGCGGGCGGTCGCCTCGGCGCTGCGCGACAATTCCGCCGCCGCCGCCGCCTGCTCGTGCGAGGCCTCGCCGACGGTCGCCATGACCGGATTGACCTCGCCGACGAGACGGAAGGCGTCGGTGACCACGGCGGCCGAGCCCTGCGCCGTCTGGTTCAGCCGATCGACCTGATTGCGGATATGGTCGACCGCCTCGCGCACGCCGAGCGAGAGCGACTTCACCTCCTGCGCGACGACGCCGAAGCCCTTGCCAGCCTCGCCGGCGCGGGCCGCCTCGATGGTGGCGTTGAGGGCGAGCAGATTGGTCTGGCGGGCGATCTCGGCGATGGCATCGACGATCGAACGAATCTCGCCGGTCGCCGCCGCGAGCCCGTTGATCATCGCCGTCGCCTCCGCGGCGCGTTCGGCGGCGTTGTCGAGCATGTCGCGGGCGCCGGACATCGCCGCTCCGACGCGCTCGGCCGCCTCCGACACCTGCAGCGTCGCCGTCGCCAATGCCGCGGAGTTGTCGCTCGCCTGCAGAGCCGCCTCGCGGAGTTCCGCCATGCCGCCGCGGATCTCGCGGGAACGGATCTCCGAACGCTCGGAACAGTTCTCAGCCTGGTCGAGCCCATCATTCAGACGACGCATCGCCGCGACGACGTCGCTCTCAAGCTCGTTGATCGCCTCGCTGATCGAGGTTTCGGCGGGAACGGGAGGCTGCTGCGGTGTCTCGGCCGCGGCCTGCAACGCAGCCGGCGCGGCAGCGGGGCCGGCACGGCCCAACAGGCGCCAGACGGAACGAGCAAGCATAGGCATTCCCGAGGGCGAGACAGGAAACCCGAGCATCCGGCAACAGGGTTAACAAACCCCTGCGACAACCGGCGCGTGGCGCGCTTGCCCGACACTTTCCAGCTGCGACCGCCCTGCCCCCGGCGCAGATGCGCTCATCTGCCGGGCAGGATGGACCGCCATCGCCCGCCCGCCTAGATTGCAGGCAGTTTTCAACCGGCGACACAGCCGGGCTCTCCAGGGATGTTCGATGAGTTCATCGCATTACGACGTGATCGTCGCCGGCGTCGGTGCGATGGGCTCTGCCGCCTGCTGGCACCTGGCCAAGCGCGGGCTCAAGGTGCTCGGCCTCGAGCGCTTCGATCTCGGCCATGCCATGGGCTCTTCGCACGGGCTGACGCGGATCATCCGCCTCGCCTATTTCGAGGGCTCGCATTATGTGCCGATCGTCAAGCGCGCCCATCAGCTCTGGCAGGAGACCGGCGACGCCGCCGGGCTGAAGCTGCTGCACGTCACCGGTTCGCTCGATCTTGCACCCGAAGGCCTCGGCCCGGTCGAATCCTCGCTGCAATCCTGCCTCGACCATGATCTCGAGCACGACATGCTCGGCCGCGACGAGATCATGCGCCGCTTCCCCGCCTTCCATGTGCCGGATGGTTATCTCGGCCTCTGGCAGCCGGGCGGCGGCTTCGTCGCCTCGGAAAAGGCGATCTACGCTCATGTCGGGCTGGCGCAGTCGAAAGGCGCGGATATCCGCACCGGCGAGCCGATGCTCGACTGGCAGCCGACCGCCGATGGCGGCGTCACCGTCCGCACCGAGCGCACGACCTATTCGGCCGGGCGTCTGGTGATCACCTCCGGCGGCTGGATCACGGACGCGGTGCCCCAGCTCTCGCGCTCGATGACGACGGTGCGCCAGGCGATCGGCTGGTTCACCACGCGCCGCCCGGAGCTTTTCCGCGAAGGCGCCTTTCCCGTCTTCATCCTCAGCGCCGAGGAGGGCACCTTCTACGGCTTCCCGCTCTACGAACATCCCGGCTTCAAGCTCGGCGGCCCGCATTTCGCGCGCGAGCCGATGGATCCGCGCGAGCCGGACCGGACGCCGAGCCCCAACCAGGTCAGGCTGATCCGCGAATGCCTGGCGCGCTACCTTCCAGACGCCAATGGCGACCCGCTGACGGTGAAGGGCTGCGTCTACACGGTCTCGCCCGACGAGGACTTCGTTATCGACGCCGTGCCCGGCGTGCCGCAGGCGGTGTTCGCCTCGGCCTGCTCCGGCCACGGCTTCAAATTCGCCAGCGCGATCGGCGAGATCCTGGCGGATCTCGCCACCACCGGCCGCTCCGCCTTCGATCTCTCGCCCTTCTCCCTTTCCCGCTTCGACGCCTGAACCGTCGATCCGCCGCGACGCCTTGCCGTTTGGCCGAGATCGGCCGAGCGGACGGTGCGCGAAGCCCGACAGGACCCGCCTTGGCCACCGCCGCCCAGAACCGCCGCGGAATCATCGCCATGCTGGCGGCGATGACGCTCTTCTGCTGCAACGACGCCCTGATGAAGCTCGCGCGCGAGGTCTTCCCGGTCGGCCAGGCGCTGGCGCTGCGCACCATCTTCGCCGTCGTGGCAAGCTTGGCGCTGGTCGTGTTCATGGACGACTGGCGCAAGCTTCCGCTTGGACTGAGGCCGATGGTGCTGGCGCGGGCCTGCGTCGAGGCGCTGTGCGCGCTGACGTTCATCTGGGCATTGGGGCTGCTGCCACTCGCCAACATCACGGCGATCGTGATGGCTTCGCCTTTGCTCATCGTTCTGCTGGCGGTGCTGCTGCGGATCGAATCCGTCGGCTGGCGCCGGGCCCTGGCGCTGACGGTCGGCTTCATCGGCGTGCTGATCGTGATGCGTCCGAGCGCGGACGGCTTCAACGCAGCCGCGCTGGTCGCCCTTACCGGCGCCGGCTTCGTCGCCATCCGCGATCTGACGACCCGCTTCGTCGGCAGCGACGTGCCATCGACCGTCGTTTCCCTGACCGCGACGGTGACCGTCGGACTGTTGGCAGCGGGCATGGGCGCCCTGGAAACCTGGCAATCACCATGGCGAATCGAGCTCGCCTATATCGCAGCCGCTGCGGTCCTGGTCACAGGGGGCGGCCTCAGCGTCATCACCGCCTTCCGCAACACCGATGTCGGCGTCGTCGCGGGCTATCGCTACTCCGTCGTCCCGATCGCGGTGCTGATCGGCTGGCTCGTCTGGGGCGAGACCCCGGACGCCATCTCATACGCCGGGATCGCGCTGATCGTCGGCAGCGGCCTCTACACCCTGCACCGCCAGCGCGCCCGCCCCGATTCGCAGCTGAAACCCGAGGGCGACAAACCGCTATGACAGCGAAGCCCACCCTCACCGTCCTCGTCGCGATCTCGACGCTGCAGCCGATCGCCCTCAACATGCTGGCCCCGGCGACCCCGGCGCTCGCCCGCAACTTCGCCACCAGCTATGCGACGATCCAGCTGACGCTGACCCTGTTCCTGGTCGCGGTCGCACTGACGCAGCTGATCGTCGGGCCGCTTTCCGACCGCTACGGACGCCGGCCCTGCGTGATCGCCGGCACAGCCGTGTTCGCAGTTGGCTCCGTGCTCGGAGCCCTGGCGGACAGTGCGGGCACCCTGCTGTTCGCGCGCGTGCTCGAAGGCGCCGGTTCCGGCACGACCTTCGCCCTGGCACGCGCTATCATCCGCGACACGGCCGGCCGCGACCAGGCGGCCAGGCAGATCGCGACCGTGACCATGGTCATGGTCGTGGCGCCGATGATCACGCCCTATCTCGGCGGCCATATCGAGACCAATTTCGGCTGGCGCATGATCTTCTGGTCGATGGCCGCGGCGGCCGCGATCGTGCTGGTCCTGGTCGGGATACGCCTGCCGGAGACGGCACCGAATGTCGGGGTGCGAACCTCGCTGACGGGCATCTTCCGGGCCTTTCCGGAGCTGGCGCGCGACCGCAGCTTCATCAGGAACGTCGTCGCGCTGGCGATGACCTCGGCCGCCTTCTTCGCCTTCATCGCCGCGGCGCCCTTCATCGTGGTCGAGACGATGGGGCGCGGCTCCGACACTTACGGCGCCTATTTCATCATCAACGCCTTCGGCTACATGGTGGGCAATTTCGCGATGTCCCGATTGGTGCTCAGGCACGGCACGGCGACGATGGCCTGGATCGGCCTGATCATCTCCTTCGTGGCGATCACCGTCGCCTTCGTGATCGCGCTGACGCCATGGTGGACGCCGCTGACGCTGTTCCTGCCGCTCGCCATCAGCGCCATCGGCAACGGATTGACCCTGCCGGGAGCGACTGCCGCGGCGCTTTCGGCGCGGCCCGAGCTCGCGGGATCGGCGGCGGGGCTCGCCGGCGCGATCCAGCTCGGCTCGGGCGCGCTCGCGACCGTGGCGATCAGCTCGCTGGTGGCGCATTGGCCGCCGGCGCTGATGGCGATGATGTGGCTGATGCTCGTCGTCGCTTTGCTTGCGTTGCGCAAGGAACCGCGTAACCGAAAGGACTGATCCACAGCGCCTTGCGCGGCGCAATGTTGTGCGGCATGTAGCAATCGTATAACCGCCCTTCACAATCTGCATGATGCAGCCGGAATCCACGAGGTCAGGGAGGACTGAGGTGGACGCACCCCTCGCTTTGAGTCGCGCGATCGACACTCTCAACCGCAAGATCGGTCAATGGGTCGCATGGCTGATCCTGCTCGCGGTCATCGTCTCGACCGTGAATGCGATCATCCGCAAGCTGTTCAACGTTTCGTCGAATTCCTGGCTCGAGCTGCAATGGGTGCTGTTCGGCGCGGTGTTCCTGCTCTGCGCCGCCTGGACGCTGCAGGTGAAGGAGCACATCCGCATCGACATCGTGAACAACCTGCTGCCCAAGCGCGTGCAGCAATGGATCGACCTGATCGGCCATCTCCTGTTCCTGCTGCCGTTCTGTGCGCTGATGATCTACCACTCCGGCCCGTTCTTCATGCGCTCCTACCAGGTCAACGAGCAGTCGCTGTCGGCCGGCGGCCTGCCGCAATGGCCGGCCAAGGGACTGGTCATCGTCGGCTTCGTCCTGCTGCTGCTGCAGGGCATCTCGGAAGTGATCAAGCAGATCGCGATCATGCGCGGCAAGCTCGACGACGACGAGACGCTGCGCGGCCATGCCGCTGCCGCCGAAGCCGAGGCCCAACGCCTGCTCGAGCAGGCCAGGGCCGAAGGCCTCGCCCCGTGAGCCCAGACGCAGCTTTCCGGACCCGCTTCATGACATTCGCCCGCTCCGCCGCGCTGCTGCTCGCGCTCACCGCAGCCGCCTTCCTCAGCCTGCACACCGGCGACGCCCACGCTGCCGGCATCGGCGACTTCCTGCGCGTCAACATGGCGCCCGTGATGTTCGTCGCGCTCGTGCTCTTCCTGCTGCTCGGCTATCCCGTCGCCTTTGCGCTCGCCGCCAACGGCCTGTTCTTCGCCCTGGTCGGCATCGAGCTCGGCCTGTTCCAGGAGAACTTCCTGCAGGCGCTGCCGGAACGCATCTACGGCACGATGAACAACGACGTGCTGCTGGCGATCCCGTTCTTCACCTTCATGGGCCTGGTGCTGGAACGCTCGGGCATGGCGGAGGACCTGCTCGACACGATCGGCCAGCTCTTCGGGCCGATCCGCGGCGGCCTCGCCTACGCCGTCATCTTCGTCGGCGCGCTGCTCGCCGCCACCACCGGCGTCGTCGCGGCGTCCGTCATCTCGATGGGCCTGATCTCGCTGCCGATCATGCTACGCTACGGCTATGACCGGCGTCTCGCCTCGGGCGTGATCGCGGCGTCCGGCACGCTGGCGCAGATCATCCCGCCCTCGCTCGTGCTGATCGTGCTCGCCGACCAGCTCGGCCGCTCGGTCGGCGACATGTACGAGGGCGCCTTCATCCCGGGCCTCGTGCTCTCGGCGCTCTATGCCGGCTATGTCTTCCTGATCACGATGGTGAAGCCGGAACGGGCACCCGGCCTGCCGCCGGAAGCGCAGACGCTGCGCGATGCCGACGGCGTGACGCGGCGGCGCTCGCTGCTGGTGGTGACGATCCTCGCCTTCGCCGTGGCCATTGGCTACATGAAGTACTTCACCAAGGTCGGTGGCGGCGCGGATTTCGTCATCCTGACGATGTCGATCGCAGTCGCGGTCTCCTTCGTGATCGCGCTGGTCAACAAGTACCTCAAGCTCAACCTGCTCTCGCGCATGGCCGAGCAGGTCGTCTTCGTGATGGTGCCGCCACTGGCGCTGATCTTCCTGGTGCTCGGCACGATCTTCATCGGCGTCGCGACGCCGACCGAAGGCGGCGCGATGGGCGCGGCCGGCGCGATCCTGCTCGCTTGGAGCAAGGGGCGTATGACCTTCAGCCTGCTTCGGCAGGCGACGGAGTCGACTGCGAAGCTCTCGGCCTTCGTGCTGTTCATCCTGGTCGGCGCGCGCGTGTTCTCGCTGACCTTCTACGGCGTCAACGGCCATGTCTGGGTCGAGCACCTGCTCGTCGGGCTGCCCGGCGGCGCGACGGGCTTCCTGATCGTCGTCAACGTGATGGTGTTCCTGCTCGCCTTCTTCCTCGACTTCTTCGAGCTCGCCTTCATCATCGTGCCGCTGCTCGGGCCGGCGGCGGACAAGCTCGGCATCGACCTGATCTGGTTCGGCGTCATCCTCGGCGTGAACATGCAGACCTCGTTCATGCACCCGCCGTTCGGCTTCGCCCTCTTCTTCCTGCGCTCGGTCGCGCCGAAGAACCCCTATCGCGACAAGGTGACGGGCAAGATGATGGAGCCGGTGACGACCGGGCAGATCTACTGGGGCGCCGTGCCCTTCGTGGTGATCCAGTGCATTATGGTCGCACTCGTGGTGATCTTCCCGCAGATGGTGATGCACTACAAGAGTTCGGGCATTCAGCTCGACCAGCAGCAGATCAACAAGCAGCTCGACAGCATCAGCATACCCGGGCTCGGTGGCTCCGGCGGATTGCCGGGGCTCGATCTCAACGCTCCGCCGACGCTGAACCTCAAGTGACGCGTTAAGGCCAGAAACGACGAAGCCCCGGATCGACGATCCGGGGCTTTCGTTTTCAGATGCGAGCGTCGACGCTCAATTCACCAGCGCTGCCAGCCATTGTTCAGGTTGTTGTCGATCCGGCCGCGGCCGCTGATGACGGTGCGAAACTCGCCGACGGAGGTCTGGCTGCGCGCCTCGCCATAGACCGTCGCATCGGCGGCGGAGCCGTAGCCGCGGTTGCCGGAAGTCTTGCCGAATTCGACGCGGACGCCGCCGCCGAGGCGGACGCAAGCCGAGGAGCCTTCGACGCGAACGAAGCCCGGCCCGTATTCCGGGCACGGACGCGCCGCCTGGCTCGATGCAGAGGGCGCTGCCAACGGCTTGGTCTTGGCCGGACCACGACCGGGAAGTGGCTCGCCGATCGACTGGGCGGCTGCGAGCGTGGGCAGGCAGAGCGTCGCGAGAACTATTGCGATTGGCAGCTTCATGAGTGCCTCGATTTGCGTTCGGCGGCAGGATAGCGCTTCGAACAGGGCCGGGCTAGGGCGACGACCACCGAGACGAAAAACCCCGGCCTCGCGGCCGGGGTTGGCGTGGTGCCGAGTTGACCGGCGAACCGGCCAGCCGCCCTCTTCTCAGAGCAGGTTGCCCGCGCGGGCGCGGATCAGGAAGTTGTCGTAGGTGTATTCGGCGATCTGGAACCAGAGATATTCGTCGCCGCGGAAGGCCGACATCGCCTCGTAGATCTTCTTGAAGTCGGGATTCTTGGCGTTGGTCTCGGCATAGACCTCCTTGGACGCCTTGAGGCAGGCCTCCATGATCTCCTGCGAGAACGGCCGCAATTGCGCTCCGCCGCCGACCAGGCGCTTCAGCGCCGCCGGGTTGCGGGCATCGTACTTGGCCTGCATGTCGATATTGGCAAGGCCGGCGGCCGTGGTCAGGATCGACTTGTATATCTTCGGCAGGGCCTCCCACTTCGCGGTGTTCATGAAGAAGTGCAGCGAGGCGCCCCCCTCCCACCAGCCGGGGTAGTAGTAATAGGGCGCGACCTTGTTGAAGCCGAGCTTCTCGTCATCGGCGGGGCCGACCCACTCGGCCGCGTCGATCGTGCCCTTTTCCAGCGCCGGATAGATATCGCCGCCGCCGATCTGCTGCGGCACGACGCCGAGCTTGCTGACGACCTGGCCGGCGAAGCCGCCGATGCGCATCTTCAGGCCCTGGAGATCGGCGACCGTCTTGATCTCCTTGCGGAACCAGCCACCCATCTGACAGCCGGTGTTGCCACCCGGAATCGCGTAGATGTTGTATTTCTTGTAGAACTCGTTGAGCAGGTCCATGCCGCCGCCATGGTAGAACCAGGCGTTCTGCTGGCGGGCGTTGAGGCCGAACGGCACCGCGGTTCCGAAGGCGAAGGTCGGATCCTTGCCGACATAGTAATAGGACGCGGTGTGGCACATCTCGACGGTGCCGTTGGTCACGGCGTCGGCCGCCTGCAGCGCCGGCACGATCTCGCCGGCCGCGAAGACCTGGATCTGGAACTTGCCGTCGGTCGCTTCCGACACGGCCTTCGCCAGCACTTCCGAAGCGCCGTAGATCGTGTCCAGCGATTTCGGGAAGGATGAGGTTACGCGCCATTTCACCTCGGGCATGGATTGCGCGATGGCCGGAGCGGCAATGACGCTGGCGGCGCCGCCGGCTCCGGCGACCTTCAGAAACTGACGACGCTTCATGCGGTGTGCTCCTCCCAGAGCTTTCAGGCGCGCCGGTTTTTCCGGTTCGCGCGCAAGAGCTTCAGGAAAGGGCATCTGCCCGGCGAGCGCAAGCACACAACATGGCCCCTATGCAAATTTCGCATAGGTATTTTGTCTAACCCGACTTGGCATCGGCGCACCGACAGTGCAATCGCTCGCGCCAACGAAAAAGCCCGGCCGCAAGGCCGGGCTTCGTTTCCGCTGCCGTGATCGACGGCGATTACTTGCCGCGGTTGCGGACCTGGAAGATGTCGAAGGTCAACTCTGCCACCTGCCACCAGAGATACTGGTCGCCGCGGAAAGCAACCATCGAATCGATTGCCTTCTTGAAGTCGGCGTTCTTGGCCGAAATCTCGGCATAGAGTTCGTTCGAGGCCTTGAGCGAGGCTTCCATCACGTCCTGCGGGAACGGGCGCAGCTGCGTTCCGGCGCCGACGAGGCGCTTCAGAGCGGCCGGGTTCTGCACATCGTATTTCGCCGCCATCTGGGTGTTGGCGTAGGTGCAGGCGGCGGTCAGCGCGGCCTGGTAGGCCTTAGGCAGCGCATTCCACTTCTCCAGGTTGACGAAGGCGTGGACGCAAGGCCCGCCCTCCCAGAAGCCCGGATAGTAGTAGTAGGGCGCGACCTTCGAGAAGCCGAGCTTCTCGTCGTCATAGGGGCCGACCCACTCGGCACCGTCGATCGTGCCCTTCTCCAGCGCCGGATAGATGTCGCCGCCTCCGATCTGCTGCGGCACGAGGCCGAGCTTCTGCAGGACGGAACCGGCGATACCGCCGATGCGCATCTTCAGGCCGTTGATGTCGGCGACGCTCTTGATCTCCTTGCGGAACCAACCGCCCATCTGGGCGCCGGTGTTGCCGCAAGGCAGGCCGTAGATGTTGAACTTCTTGTAGAACTCGTTGAACAGCTCGTTGCCGCCACCCTGGAACAGCCAGGCGTTCTGCTGGCGGGCATTGAGGCCGAACGGAACCGAAGCGGCGACCGCGAAGGTCGGGTCCTTGCCGACATAGTAATACGAGACGGTGTGGCACATCTCGACAGTGTTATTGCTGACCGCGTCGGCCGCTTGCAGGGCCGGCACGATCTCGCCGGCGGCGAAGACCTGGATCTGGAACTTGCCGTCGGTCAGGTCGGAAACCATCTTCGCCATGACTTCGGCGCCGCCATAGATGGTGTCGAGCGATTTCGGGAAGCTCGACGCCAGGCGCCACTTCACCTCGGGATTCGACTGCGCAACCGCCGGCATGGCGACAGCGGACACTGCCGCACCGGTACCAGCGACCTGCAGGAATTGACGACGCTTCATATGGGGCATCTCCTCGTTTCGACGTTCATCGCCGCGCCCGGGCAGCAATAGCACCAGCGCAAGCGACATTTGTAGGACGACCTTGGTGTTATGCAGCGGTGATCGGAAGCGGCGGCCCGGGTTGACCCACGGTTAATCGGCTCACCTCGAATCTATACTTGCACAAGATTTGCGCAGCACTCCCCCCAATCGTTGCAAGATCGTCAACTGTCTCAGGTCGCTCGACAATTGCACGCAGAGCATGGCACGGCTGCGCAGGAAGCGCATGAAACTTTTTTCCCGCACGGTCAACCTCTCCCGTAAAGAAGCCCGATGACCAGCATCCCCGCCCCGATCTGGCTCTATGACGGCGTCTGCGTTCTCTGCTCAGGCGGCGTGCGCTACACCCTGCGGCACGAGCGCGACCACGACATCCGCTTCATCGCGATCCAGTCGCAGGAAGGGCGCGCGCTCGCGCAGGCGCACGGTATCGACCCTGACGAGCCGGACAGCTTCCTCTTCATCGAGAACGGCCTGGCGCTGGCGAAGTCCGAGGGCGTTCTGGCGCTCGCTCGCCATCTGAACGGGCCGGCGCGCCTGCTGCTGCTCGGGCGTGCGCTGCCGAAGCGCTGGCGCGACTGGCTTTACGATCGCGTCGCACGCAATCGCTACCGACTCTTCGGCCAGAAGACCTCGTGCGACATGCCGGATCCCGCGACGCGCCACCGCTTCACCTTGCCGGACAGCCGATGAGGCGCGTCGTGCTGATCGGCGCGACCGGCGTCTTCGGCCGGCGGCTGGCGCGCCATCTCTCGCGCATGGACGGCCTCGATCTGGTGTTGACCTCGCGCAGCGCCGGCAAGGCGCAGACGCTGGCACAGGAGCTGACGGCCGAGGCGAGCGTGCCGGTCAGCGGCACGGGATTGGATCGCGACAAGGATCTGGTCGCCGCGCTCGCCGTATTGCAGCCCTGGCTGGTGATCGACGCCTCCGGACCATTCCAGCAACAGGGCTACGAAGTGCCGACAGCAGCGCTTCTGCTTGGCTCCCATATCGTCGACCTCGCCGATGCGCGCGGCTATCTCGCCGGATACGGGCCGCAGTTGGAAGAGATCGCCAGGCAGCGCGGCCTCGTCGCGCTGGCCGGCGCCAGCTCGACGCCGGCGCTGTCGGCTGCGGCGGTGCGGGAATTGAGCGAAGGCTGGCAGCGGCTCGACACGATCGAGATCGCGATCACGCCGGGCGGGCGCAGCGAGGTTGGGCCGGCGGTCATCGCTGCGGTCCTGAGCTATGCCGGCAAGCCGGTGCCGGTCTGGCGCGAAGGCGAATTGCAGACGACGTCCGGCTGGGAGACCGGCGAGGTCATCGACATGCCGAGCCTCGGCCCGCGCCGGGTCGCACCGGTCGAGACGGTCGATGCCGAGACGCTCGGTCCCGATTTCGCCGTACGCTCGCGCGTCAGCTTCGCGGCGGGGCTGGAAGCCGGCATCGAGCAATGGGGGCTGGCGCGGCTCGCTTGGATTCGCCGTCGTGGCTGGGTCGCCGATCTCGCGCCGCTCGTGCCCTTTCTCGTCAAGGCGCGCCGTATCACCCGGCTCTGGACCTCGGATCGCGGCGGCATGCGCGTCGCGATCTCCGGCATCGACGGCAAGGGGCGGCCGCGCCGGGCCTATTGGTCGCTGCTGGCGGAGAACGACGATGGCCCACAGGTGCCGACACTGGCAGCCGCCGCCGCGGTGCGCGCCCTCCTCGCTGACGAGATCGCCCCGGGCGCGCGCTCGGCCGCCGAGGTGCTCGACCTCGCCGCGATCGAGGCCGAGATGGCGCCCTATGCGATCAGCACCAGCCAAGACGAGCGCGCCGTCGGCCCAGCCCTGTTCGAGATCGTGCTCGGGGCGCAGGCCTTCGCGATGCTTCCGGCGGCGATCCGGGCCTTCCACGCCAATGAAGCCGAGCCGGTCTGGCAGGGTCGGGCCGAAGTCACGCGCGGAAACGGGGCGGCGATCGACCTGTTCTGCCGGCTCTTCGGACTTCCCACGGCTGGGGTCGGGTTGCCGGTGACAGTCAGCGTCGCGCGTGGCGATTCGTTTGACGAGGGCTGCGAGATCTGGACCCGCAACTTCGCCGGCCAACGCTTCCGGTCGCGCCTGAGCGTCGATAGCAATGGCGAGCTGCGCGAGGCCTTCGGCCCGTTCTCCTTCACGCTTGCCGCCGAGGCAAACCGGGAGGGCCTGGCGCTGCCGATCGCGGCCTGGCGCGTCTTCGGCCTCCGCTTGCCCCGCTTTCTCATGCCCTCGGCCGAGGCTCGCGAGACGGTTGACGCCGATGGCCGCTTCCGGTTCGACGTGAAGCTGTCTTTGCCCTTCTTCGGCCTGCTGGCGCATTATCGCGGCTGGCTCAAACCTCGGGAACCAAGCGATGGACCAGGATAAACTCGCGAAACTCAGGGCGCGCTATGCCGGGGCGAGCGGCGCTGACATCCATGATCCCCGCTTCGCCAAGGTCGCTGCCGGCCAGTTTCAGGGCGACCGACGCAAATGGCCGTTTTCCGACGTCGCGACCTTCATCAATGCGCCTTACCGGCCGGAGGCCCTGAGCCAGCCCGATCTCGGCGGGCTCGACGTCGCGATCATCGGCCTGCCGATGGACCTCGGCGTCACCAACCGGGCCGGCACCCGGCTCGGCCCGCGTGCGGTGCGCGCCGTCGAGCGCATGGGACCGATGGACCATGTCAACGGCACCGCTCCGTTCAACCTGATCAAGGCAGCCGATATCGGCGACGTGCCGTTCCGCTCCCGCTATTCGCTGGAAAGCTGCCACGAGGACATCGAGGCGACCTTCAAGCAGATCGTGAAGGCCGGCGTATCGACGCTCGGCGTCGGCGGCGACCATTCGATCACCTATCCGATCCTGAAGGCAGTCGGCGAGAAGCGCCCGGTCGGCATGGTCCATATCGACGCGCATTGCGACACGTCGGGGCCCTATGAAGGATCGAAATTCCACCATGGCGGGCCGTTCCGGCAGGCCGTGCTCGACGGCGTGCTCGATCCCGAGCGCGTCATCCAGATCGGCATCCGTGGCGGCGCCGAATATCTCTGGGAGTTCTCCTACGAGTCCGGCATGACCGTGATCCATGCCGACGAGGTCGACCGCATGGGCCTCGACGCCGTTATTGCCGAGGCGCTCGCCGTGATCGGCGACGGGCCGACCTATGTCTCGTTCGACGTCGATTCGCTCGATCCGGCCTTCGCGCCGGGCACCGGCACGCCCGAGGTCGGCGGCCTCACCCCGCGCGAGGCGCTCGCCATCCTGCGCGGGCTGAAGGGCCGCAACATCGTCGCCGCCGACGTGGTCGAGGTCGCCCCGCAATACGATGCGACCAGCAACACGGCGCAATGCGCGGCGCAGGTGCTGTTCCTCGAGCTCTGCCTGATCGCCGAGGCAAGGGCCGCCGGCAAGGGCCGGCCGTGAAGCGAAAGACGCCTCAAATCGACGCGATCGATCGACAGATGATCGCGATCCTGCGAGCGGAGGGCCGGATCACCAACCAGGCCCTGTCGGAGCGGGTCGGGCTCTCGGCCCGGCCCTGTCTGGAGCGGATGCGCCGGCTGGAGGCCTCGGGGCTGATCGCCGGCTATGGCGCGCGGCTCTCGCCCGAGCTCGCCGGCCACGCCATCATCGCCTTCGCGCAGATCTCGCTGCGCGACCACTCGGTCGGACGGCGCGAGCGGGTCGAGAAGGTGCTGCGCGCCTGTCCCGACGTGGTCGAGCTCCTGGTGATCAGCGGCGAAGCCGACTATCTCGCCCGCATCGTCGCAAGCTCGCTCGCCGCCTATGAAGAGTTGACCGGCGCCTGGCTCGCCGACAACCAGCTCGGCATCGCCCGGATTGCGACCACCTTCGCGCTCAAGGCGCTGAAGGATTTCGAGGGCTATCCGCTGCTGGGGGAGTAGCAGGCGCCCCTGCCTTCAGCCGCCCTGCCCGGCGAGATGGCGCTTCAGCATGGTGCGCAATTCGGCGATGGCCGGCGCCCGCACGCCCTCATCGTCATCGGCGCGCAACAGCGCCGCAACCCGGATCAGATGCAGGGTCACCGCGGCGAGAGAAGCGACGCGCGCCTCGGCTATCGGCGGCTCGACCGCCACGAGCAGCGCCGCGATGCGGCCGCGCAGACGGGCGCGTGCCTCCTTCTTGACGGCAGGATCGAGGCTGCGGCGCTCGCCGACGGCAAGAAAGGCCGGGTTCTCTTCAAGATAGGCGACGAAGCGGGCGAAAAGCGCATCGACTGCCGCCTCGACCGGCTGGCCGCGAACCTCTCCCGCGAGCGAGTCGAGCATGCCCGCGAGCGCATCGAGATGGCGGCCATGCAGCGCCGCCGCGACATGCTCCTTGGTGGGGAAGAACTGATAGAGCGAGCCGATCGAGGCGCCGGCGCGCGCGGCGATCTGCGTCATCGTCGCCGCCTCGTATCCGGCCTCGGCGAAGACGGCGCTGGCGCCGTCGAGCAGCGCCGAGACCCTTTTCAGGCCACGACTGCGACTCGGCGCCTTGGCGTTCTTCTCCGTCGGGGGGCTTGAATTTTGTGAGGACGTACTCATAAATCTAAAAACATGAGGCAATCCTCATATAAAGGCCCTCTCGGCCGTGCTCCCTGACGGAGATTTCGATGCCGCTCCAGCTCGACCCTCGCAAGACCGCCCTCGTCCTCATCGACATGCAGAAGGGAACGCTCGCCTTCCCGCTCGCACCCTATGACCGGACAACCCTGATCGCCAACACGGCCGCGCTCGGGCAGGCCTTCGCGAAGGCCGGCGGCCTGATCGTGACAGTTCGGGTCGCGTTCGCCCCCGACCGCTCCGACCTGCCGCCGCAAACGATCGATCAGCCGATGATGCTGCCACCGGGCGGCTTCCCGCCCGACTGGTCGGAACTCACCCCCGAGATCGCGGCGCTGCCGGCCGCCGTCTGCGTCACCAAGCGGCACTGGAGCGCCTTCTACGGCACGGAACTCGACCTGCAATTGCGACGGCGGCGGATCGAGACGGTTGTGATCGGCGGCATCGCCACCAATTTCGGCGTCGAATCGACGGCGCGCGACGCCTGGCAGCACGGCTACGACGTAATCGTCGCCGAGGACGCCTCGAGCTCGGTCGGCGCGGAGCTCCACGCCTTCGCCATCGCCTCGACGCTGCCGCGCGTCTCGCGGGTCCGCAGCGTCGCGGAGATCATGGCAGCCCTAGTGCCGGCTGTGGCGGCCTGAGCTGATCGTCATGAACTGAGATCATGCCACCTTTGCTCTGGCGCGATCGAGCCGCATTTCGCTTGCGCTCAGCGCATGACGATCACATTATGTTGCAGCGCGGCACGATCTTTCCGTGCTGCAACACAATAATCCATAACCGGATATCGTCATGAGCCTCTCGAGCACGGGAGACGCGTTCGCGCGCCCTGCCCGCTCCACTGCCGCGCCACGCATCGGCCTCACCCTGTTCGCCCTGGCGATGGGCGGCTTCGCCATCGGCACGGCCGAGTTCGCGGTGATGAGCCTGCTGCCCTATTTCTCGGTGGGACTGGGGATCGACGAGCCGACGGGCGGACATGTGATCAGCGCCTACGCCGCCGGCGTGGTGGTCGGCGCGCCGATCATCGCGGTGCTGGCGACAAAACTCTCCCGCCGCACCTTACTTATCGCGCTGATGGCGGCATTCGCCCTCGGCAACGGGCTTTCGGCGCTCGCTCCGAGCTATAGCTGGATGCTGCTGTTCCGCTTCCTCAGCGGGCTGCCGCACGGCGCCTATTTCGGCGTCGCGGCGCTGGTCGCGGCCTCGCTGGTGCCGGCGAACCGTCGTGCACTCGCCGTGGCGCGGGTGATGCTCGGACTGACGATCGCGACGATCCTCGGCGTGCCCCTGGCGAACTGGCTTGGCCAGGCGCTCGGCTGGCGCTGGGGTTTTGGAGTCGTCACTGCCCTGGCGCTGACGACAGCGGTCCTGATCGCGCTGTTTGCGCCGAAGGATCGGCCTCAGTTCGGCGCCAGCGCCATGCGCGAGCTCGGGGCACTGCGCCATCGCCAGCTCTGGCTGACGTTGGCGATCGGTGCCGTCGGCTTCGGTGGCCTGTTCGCGGTCTACACCTACATCGCCTCGACGCTGATCGAGGTGACCCAGGTCTCGCCCACGGTGGTACCGGTGGTGCTGGCGATCTTCGGCCTCGGCCTGACTTTCGGGACTTTGGCTGCAGCCTGGCTGGCGGACCGGATGCCGATGGCCTCGATCGCGATCATCCTGCTCTGGACCGCCGGTTCGCTGGCGCTTTTCCCCTTCGCCGCCGGCAATATCTGGGCGATCTGCGTGGTCGGCTTCATGATCGGCTGCGGCGGCGGGCTCGGCACGCCCTTGCAGACCCGGCTGATGGATGTCGCGCAGGACGCGCAGACGCTTGCCGCGGCGCTGAACCACAGCGCCTTCAACACCGCCAATGCGCTCGGCCCCTGGCTCGGCGGCATGGCGATCGCCGCCGGCCATGGCTGGACCTCGACCGGCTGGGTCGGCGCCGGCCTGGCGCTCGCGGGCTTCGCGATCTGGCTGGTCACGGCGTGGGATGCGAAGCGACAGAGCCGAGAGGCACCCACTGCCTAAGACGGCGCCTTCCCGTCAGGGCCCCGAGCGCCGCGATAGCCATTCGAGCGAGCGTGGCGTTTTTTAGGGCTGTGTCTTTCTGCGCCCGGTTGCTGGGCAAATCCGTCAACAGGTCGCTCCTTGACTGGAGCGGCCATGTCATAGTTCATCACATGCCGTAGCGGCACATTTGTACTTCTCGCCCTGGCCCCTCGGAAGATCATCTATGAGGCGCACGCAGATGCCTCCCGTAAGCAAGGCATTGAAGGGGTTTCTTCTGGCGGCATTGCCGCTCTCCGCGGGTGCGCCACATGCAGCGCTGGCAGGCGACCCTCGTTTCAGGATCGTTCTTAACTGGACCTCTGAATCAATAGCTCCCCCGCGACGGGAGTTCTGGAACCATTTCGAACTCAACTTCGTCCTCATCGGCGGCCGTCAGATCGAGGAGCGGACCAGCAGGGACCCGTCACCGACGAAAAGATGGAGTCCGAACCAGAACCGAACCGTCGCGCTTGGTGATCAGTATGCAGTCGGTCAGTGGCCCGCGATATGGCGGATCGTAGACGACAGGACGCTGATCCGCATCGTAGCCTACCCAAGCCACTCATGGATCGTTCGGGTCCGTACGGATGGGCAATCGTCGTGCTCGGCCACGTTCGAATGGCGACTCAAGGACGGCTTCACGGAATTCCAAGGTTGGTCGGAGGCACGAAAGACCGCGACCCGCTACGTCAACCCGATCGCGCGAAAATGGCGATGTGAAGTCCTGCAACAGACCTGAGCTGCAATGTCATATTGGCACCATACCAAGACGGCGACACTCCACGGTGGCTTGTGAGCGCTGCATGCTTCGAGGTTTTCCTGCTTCAGCAATTACGATCGCGGCGCTGATGATCTCGGCGAACGCCTTCGCCGAATGCCGCGTCACCGGGCCGAAATGGTATCTCCACACCAACGACAGGGTGACGCTGAAAGCCGAGATGGACTCGCAGGGCTGCGGCCATAGCTATGGCGTGGCCGGGACCTGGCGCATGGACAAGCTCGTGGTGATGAAGCCGCCGTCGAACGGGCAGTTGCGCCAGATCGGCGAAGTCACCTTCTATTACATTCCAAAAGCCGGCTTCAGGGGGACGGACAACTACGTCCTCTATATCTGCGGCAAGGACACATGGGGTTCCGGCTGCGCGCGGCTGAACTACGAAGCGACGGTCGACTAGATCTTGGCTCTCCGACTCACGGCCCGCCTCGCGCCGCGATCAGGCGCATCGCGACAGGAATCGAGGCCTGCCCGGCCTCGAGCTGGTCGGTCAGCACGTAGAACCAGTTGAAGCCGATATAGAGCGCGAGCCTGGCCTCGACCTCCTCGGCCGGAATGTCGCCCCGCGCCGCAGCCGCGGTGAAGAGGCCGCGGACGTCCTGCAACCGCTCCGGCAGGAATTTCTCGCGCAAGGCCGCGAGCGCATGGGGATCGCTCTGGGCCTCCGCCAGCAGCGCCTGGAAAGTGCGCCCGGACGGCGTGCCGCACCAGAAGCTCCAGAGCGCGCTCGTATGAGCGATGAGGTCCTGGGCCAGGTCCCCGCTCGGCACGGCCCTGATGCCCGCCTTCTCGGCGGCATAGACCTCCATCAGCAGATCGGCGCGGTTCTTCCACCAGCGATAGATCGTCGGCTTGCCGGCGCCGGCGCGGCGCGAGACCGCATCGATCGAGAAGCCGGCATAGCCCTCCTCCGCCAGCACGGCGCGGGCGGCAGCGAGGATCGCCGCCTGCGAAGCCGGGTTCCGCCGCGCACCGATCGACGCGCGGCGAACCGGAGTTGCGGCTTTTCCGGCCTTCATGATCGCGACCCTTCTTCTTCGGTCCTGCGACAGCGCGTTCGGCCCGCCCCCGGCAAACACGTTCCCTACAAGCACGTTCCCTGCAAGCAAGATCTTGCAGCCGAAGGCTTGATATCGAAACGGACCGTATCTATCAATAATAACGAAACGACACGTTCCGTTATGGAGATGGCGATGACCAGCCTCACCCGCAACCCCATTCTCGCCCGCCTGCGCTTCCTGGGAACGCTGATGCTGGGCGCCTATCTGCTGATCAACGCCATACTCGCCCTGCTGGCGCCGCTGACGCCCGGCTGGTCGACCTGGTCGGTGACGGCGCTGGCCGTGCCGCCGATGGTGCTCGGCATGGTCTATCTCGTCATTCCGATCGCCCGGCGCTGAGACGGCCTCCAGCTCCGGCCCGAATCTGTCGCCTTAGCGACAGATTCGGCTGCCACCCACGAGAAGGGCGGCCTGCCTCGGCTGCTTTTGCAACTCTACCCTCGAAGGAACGAGGGAGGACCGCCATGAACGCGACCGTGTTCGAAGGGCAAGCCTGTGCACCGAACGGCGCACCGGATTGGCAGCCGAAACGCTGCAACAGCGTCTCCACGTCAGGAGCGCGCTGACCCGAGCGACAAAATCCGTGTGCAGCCGCCTTGGCCCCTGCAGCGCAAATCCGTCGCCACAACCTGTTTTCACCAATAAGAACAGCGCCTTGCCTTGCACCATCCTTGTGCAGGCACGCTCGGAAAAGCTGCAAGAGCCTACTTGCGGCCCGCCCCGATGATCGCACAAGCTGTCGCGCACAAGCCGATGCGGGAACTCGAAACGCCCGGTTGGCCAAACCCAAGGGGAGGTCCCATGAAAGGTTTCGCAAAGTTCTTCGCAGCCGCAGCGCTCACCGTTGCCGGCGCCACCGGGGCGCTCGCCCAGGCGAAGGAATGGAAGGAAGTCCGAATCGGCACGGAGGGCGCCTATCCGCCCTACAACAACCTCAACGCCAAGAAGGAGCTGGAAGGCTTCGAGATCGATTACGGCAACCTTCTCTGCGAGAAGATGAAGGTGAAGTGCACCTGGGTCGTGCAGGATTGGGACGGCATCATCCCGGCGCTGCAGGCGAACAAGTACGACATCATCCTCGCCGGCATGAACGCCACCGAGGAACGCAAGAAGCAGGTCGACTTCACCACGCCTTACAGCAAGACGCCGATCTGGATGATCGGCCCCAAGAGCACCGCTTCCAGCGACATCTCGCCGGCCACCCTGAAGGGCAAGTCGATCGGCGCGCAGGGCTCGACCATTCACGCCAATTATGTCGAGAAGTTCTACAAGGACTCGACAGCGCGCCTCTACCCCACCCAGGAAGAGGCTAATCTCGACCTGCTCAACGGCCGCCTCGACTATATCGTCGCCGACGCGCTCGCCCTCGCCGACTTCCTGAAGGGACAGGGCAAGGATTGCTGCAAGAAGATCGCCGAGGTGACCCGCGACGACGCGATCCATGGTGCGGGCGTCGCCGGCGCGGTGCGCAAGGCCGATACCGCGCTGAAGGACCTGTTCAACAAGGCGATCGCCGAGACCGTCGCCGACGGCTCGCTGAAGAAGCTCGAGGACAAGTGGTTCAAGTACGAGTGATCTGACACCCGCTGACGCCCGCTCGCCGGCCGCTCCAGGCCGGCGGGCTTTATCCTCTCGCGCGCCGGCTCTCCCATGTTCGACAAATTCGCACTGCTCGGTTTCGGCCCCGGCGGCTGGGGCTGGGCCCTGCTGCAAGGCGCGGCCAACACCATCTCGGTCGCGCTCGCGACCCTGCCCTTCGGCCTGGCGCTCGGCCTGATCATCGCGCTGTGGAAGCGCTCCGACAGCATCCTGCTGCGCTCGCTGGCGACGATCTACACCACCGTCTTCCGCGGCGTGCCCGAACTGCTGACGCTCTACATCATCTATTTCGGCATCCAGGTGCTGGTGCAGAAGGTCTGGACCGGCTTCTCGATCCCGCCCTTCGTCGCCGGCATGGTCGCGCTCGGCATGGTGCTCGCCGCCTTCTCCAGCGAGGTCTGGGTCGGCGCGCTGAACTCGATCCAGAAGGGCCAGCGCGAGGCTGCGGCGGCGCTCGGCCTGTCGAAGGCGCAGGCCTTCCGGCTCGTCGTCTTCCCGCAACTGATCCGCGTCGCCCTGCCCGGCCTCGGCAACAACTGGATGGTGCTGCTGAAGGAGACCTCGCTGATCTCGGTGATCACGCTGCAGGACATCATGTTCATCGCGACGCGCGCCAATGTCGTCACCAAGGAGCCGTTCCTGTTCTTCGGCACAGCGATGATGCTCTATTTCTTCTTCTCGCTGGTCTCGGCCTGGGGCATCGGCAAGCTCGAGCAACGCACCAATCGCGGCTTCGCCGCTTTCGGCGGAGCGACGCGATGACCTGGTGCGAATATCCCGGCTACCTGATCGGCAGCGAGGTCCTGCAGAACTATGGCTGCCGCATGGCCAGCGGCCTCGGCATCACATTCCAGCTGGTCGTGCTCTCGGTCGCGTTAGGCTTCGTGCTGGCGCTCGGCCTCGCCATCGCCAGGCTCTACGGGCCGCGCTGGGCGCAGATCGCGATCAACGGCTACACCACCTTCTTCCGCGGCACGCCGCTGCTCTGCCAGCTCTTCCTGGTCTATTACGGCTTCGGCCAGCTCCGGGTGTTCTGGCAGGATATCGGGCTGTGGTGGTTCTTCCGCGAGCCGTTCTACTGCGCGCTTTTCACCTTCACCATCAACACCGCCGCCTATCAGGCCGAGATTCTGCGCGGCGCGATCCAATCGATCCCGCGCGGCCAGTTCGAGGGGGCGCTGGCGCTCGGCCTGCATCGCTGGGCGACCTTGCGCCGCGTGATCCTGCCGCAGGCGATGATCCTGGCGCTGCGCCCGCTCGGCAACGAGCTGATCGTGATGATCAAGGCGAGTGCCATCGCCTCGCTGGTGACGCTGTTCGACCTGATGGGCGCGACGCGCCTCGCCTTCGCCCGCTCCTTCGACCTGTCGATCTACCTCTATGCGGCGCTGATCTATCTCGTGCTGACCGAGATCATCCGCCGGGTCTGGGACCGGATCGAGCTGCGGCTGACGCGGCATATGGCGTTGAGGTGACGCTACGGAGAATTTGACAATCTTTGCCAATCCCTGCCATATTCGATGAAGCGGAGATCGAACATGGCGACGATGAACGTGTCCTTGCCGGCCTCGATGAAGGACTGGGTCGAGGCCCAGACCGAGACCGGTCGCTATGCCAATGCGAGCGACTATGTACGTGACCTGATCCGGCGGGATCAGGAGCGCAACGACAAGATCGCTGCGATGCAGCGCTTCGTCGATGAAGGCCTGAACAGCGGGACAGGCACGCGTTCAGGCGATGAGCTCTTCGCTGCCGCCCTCCAGCGCACCGCGACACCGCCCGGCAATCGATAGTGGGCTTTCGCCTGTCGCTAGCGGCAGAAGAAGACATCATCGGCATTGCCGAGCAGGGAATACGACTGTTCGGTCCGCTTCAGGCCAAGCACTATCACGATGAGTTATTGGCGATCTTCGCCATGATCGCCGTCTATCCTCGTATCGCGCGCGAACGCTTTGAACTGTCGCCGCCGATGCGCAACTACCCGTTCAAGGCGCACCTTGTCGTCTATCGTGTCGACGAAAACGGCGATGTCCTGATCGCGCGTATCCGCCACGCCCATGAAGATTGGGGCGAAACCTGACCGTTCAGCCCGGCAGTGTCAGCACCAGCGGGCCGTTGGCGGTCGCGACCACGGTGTGCTCGTACTGGACCGTGGGCGCACGCGGCTCGGAATACAGCGTCCAGCGATCGCCCTCGGCATGCTCGGCCCAGTCGGCGCCGAGCGACAGGAACGGCTCGACGGTGAAGACCAGCCCCTTCTGCATGACGCGGCGCTCGGAGCGCTCGGGCCAGGTGGCGATCTCCTTCGGCTCCTCGTGCAGAGAGCGGCCGATGCCATGGCTGGCGAGGTTTCGCACCAGCGTATAGCCGTTCTTCTGGGCAAAGCGGCCGACGGCTTCGCCGATCCCGGCGACCGGCTTGCCGGCACCGACCTGGCCGAGCCCGGCCCAGAGCGCGCGCTTGCCGTCGCGGCACAGCTTCTCGATGCGGCGATCGACCGGCGGCACCGTGAAGGACGCGCCCGTATCGGAGAAATAGCTCGCCTTCTCAGCAGAGACGTCGATGTTCACGAGGTCGCCCGCCATGATCCGGCGCCCGCCGGGAATGCCGTGGGCGACCTCCTCGTTGATGCTGATGCAGGTGGCGCCCGGGAAGCCGTAGACGGTCTCGGGAGCGGAGCGCGCACCATGCCTTTCGAGCATGTCGCGGCCGATCGCATCGAGCTCGGCCGTGGTGATTCCCGGTTCGAGCGCCTTGCCCATCGCGGCCAGCGTATCGGCGACGATACGGCCGATCTCGCGCAGGGCCTGCAGCTCTTCGTCATTGGTGATGGTCATGGCGGGTTCCTGACCGATTTCGGCGAGGCCGGCAAGGCAGGGCGCGGCAGACTGCCCATGCACGATCCCTGCAGAATCGCGATCGCTGCTATCGCTTCCCTCGCCTTCCCTGGCGCGCTAAAGCCGCAATGACCTTTCAGACGATTGCAGCGGAGCACCTCATGGCCAAAGTCGCTTTCCTCGGTCTCGGCGTGATGGGCTATCCCATGGCCGGCCATCTCAAGGCCAAGGGCCATGAGGTCACCGTCTACAACCGCTCGCCGGAGAAGGCGCAGAAATGGGTAGCCCAGCATGGCGGCGTCTACGCACCGACGCCGGCCCAGGCGGCCGAGGGCCAGGAAATCGTCTTCTGTTGCGTCGGCAATGACGACGATCTGCGCTCGGTGACGACGGGCGAAGGCGGTGCCTTCGCCGCGATGGGCAAGGGCACCGTCTTCGTCGACCACACGACCGCTTCCGCCAATGTCGCGCGCGAACTCGACGCAGCGGCAACCGCGGCCGGCTTCGGCTTCGTCGACGCGCCGGTCTCCGGCGGACAGGCAGGCGCCGAGAACGGGGTGCTGACCGTGATGTGCGGCGGCGACCAGGCGACCTACGCCAAGGTCGAGCCGGTGATCGCCAGCTTCGCCCGGATGTGCAGGCTGATGGGGCCGGCCGGCTCGGGCCAGCTCACCAAGATGGTCAACCAGATCTGCATCGCCGGCCTGGTCCAGGGCCTGTCCGAAGGCGTCCACTTCGCCAAGCGCGCCGGCCTCGATGTCGAGGCGATGCTGGAGGTGATCTCGAAGGGCGCCGCGGGCTCCTGGCAGATGGAGAACCGCGGCAAGACGATGAACGCCGACAAGTTCGATTTCGGCTTCGCCGTCGACTGGATGCGCAAGGACCTCGGCATCGTGCTCGACGAGGCCCGGAACAACGGCGCCCGTCTGCCGGTGACCGCGCTGGTCGACCAGTTCTATGCCGATGTGCAGAAGCTCGGCGGCGGGCGCTGGGATACGTCGAGCCTGCTGAAGCGGCTGGAGCCGTAAGGCTCAGCCGACCAGCCGCGCCACCTCCGCCCGCAGCACCGGCACCAGCTCGGCCTCGAACCAGGGGTTCTTCCGGAGCCAGCCATTGTTGCGCCAGGAGGGGTGCGGCAGCGGCAGGATGCGCGGCCGGCGTTCCCCGGCGAAGATGTTGCGCCAGTCGGCGACGGTCGCCGTCAGGTCGGCCGCCGCCTTGCGCCCGAGATGCCAGGCTTGCGCGTAACGGCCGATCACCAGGATAAGCTCGATCTCCGGCAGGCCCGCGAGCACGCGGCTTCGCCAGGCCGGTGCGCATTCGCGGCGCGGCGGCAGGTCGCCGCCCTTGCCGTCGAGCCCGGGGAAGCAATGGCCCATCGGCACGATCGCCACGCGAGAAGCATCATAGAAGCGGGCATGGTCGAGGCCGAGCCAATCGCGCAGGCGGTCGCCGGAGCGGTCGGTGAAAGGCCTGCCGCTGGCATGGACACGCGTGCCGGGCGCCTGGCTCGCGATCAGGAGGCGCGCGCTCGCCTGCGCCTGGATGACGGGACGCGGCTCGTGCGGCAGACGCGGCAGATAGACCGGCTCGTCCCGGCAGATGCGGCAGGCGCGCAATTCGGCGAGGACATCGCCGAGCGCTTCGGAGGCGTTGTCTCCCTGCCTGCTCATCCCCCCGCCAGCCGGGCCCGGCCCTTTCGCTGCGAGATCAACCCGTCGCAATACCAGGCCGGCACCTTGTCGGCGTGCTTCTCGGGATCGCCGGGCCGGACGGTGAATGCGCCTATGATGTCCCCACTGGCGACGCTCCGCGGGACATAGAGCGTGCCGCTGCGTTCGATGGTGAAGCAGTGGGTCTGCCGGGTCTCGATCGGGCCGTAATAATAGCAGATCGCATCATCCGTCGTGGTCCAGCAGGCATCGCGGTTAGGCATGGAGCGATCGCGGTTGTAGCCGCTCACCCGCCCATCGGCGTGATGGAACTCGCTGAAAGTCTCGCCGCTGCTGTAGCGCCCGGTCGCGGTATTGCCCTCGACGAGCTGGCGCATCTGCTCCCCCGTCAACCGCTCGACGGCGAATGCCTCGCCGCCCGCGACCGAGAGCCCGAGCAGCAGCAGCGCCGCACACCTCACTGCGAGGCGAGCCGCGACGACCTCGACGGCGGCGGACCCTGCGAGATCAGGCCGTCGCAATGCCAGGCCGGCGCCTTGTCTGCGTGCTTCTCGGGATCGCCCGGCTGGATCGTGGCGATAGCGTTGATGCGGCCGGTTCGATGGGTCTGCAGCACATAGAGCGAGCCGCTGCGCTCGACGGTGAAGCAATAGGTCCGGCGGGATGCGAACGGGCCATAATAGTAGCAGACGGCCTCATCGGTCGTGGTCCAGCAGGCATCGACGTTCTGCACATGCCGGTTGTGCCCGGTCGCACGGCCGTCCTGGTGATGATACTCGCTGAACGGCAAGCCGTTATTGTAGCGGCCGGCAACCGTGTTGCCCTCGAAGAGCTTGCGGATCTCCTGGCCGGTCAGACGCTCGACCGCGAACGCGCTCGTTGCCGAAACGCAGAGCGCCAGCAGCGCCGCGATCCTGCCGGGCCACTTCACCTGGCCGCCACGCGTCGCGACATCAGCGGCCCCTGCGGACCGCGCGAGATCAGCCCGTCGCAATACCAGGGCTTGCCGCCATCGGTGTGGTTTCGCGGATTGGCGAGCTCGATGGTCGCCACCGCGTTGATCCGGCCATTGTCGAGATTGCGCAGGATGTAGAGCCGGTCGGTCAGCTCGACCGTGAAACAGTGCGTCGTCCGCTCCTCCGGCGGGCCGTAATAATAGCAGACGGCATCGCCCTTGGTGATCCAGCAGGCGTCGCGATTCTCCTGCCAGCCATTGTTGCCGAGCGCCCGCCCGTCCGGGTCGTGAAACTCGGTGAAGAACCCGCCGCCGGTGTAGCGGCCACTGACCGTATTGCCGGTGAAGGCGCGGTTGATCTGCTCGCCGGTCAGCTTCTCCATCGCCGTCGCGGCGAGCGGGACCATCAGAGCGAGCAGGATCAGCGGCAGGCGCATGATCAGACCTTCCAGCTCGGCCTGGCCGAGAGCTCGCCATGCCAGCGCCGGATGTTGGTGAAATCCTCCGGCAGAGGGATGCGGGAAGGCTTCATGAAGTCGATGGCGATGCCGGCGGTGATGTCGGCGACCGTCAGCTCGTCGCCGCAGAGGAAGCGATTGGCGCCGAGCTGCAGGTCGAGCAGCACGAGATGATCGTCGATCTGCTCGCGGCTGGCCTCGGCCCATTCCGGCACCTGGTCCTCGAGCTCGGCCATGGCGGGATGGCTGTGGCGGAACACGGCCGCGACCGCTGTGAACAGGCCGAGCTCGATGCGGCGATTCCACATCTCGATCAGCGCCGCCTCCTTCGGGGCGGCGCCGAACAGGGCCGGCGCCGGGTGCAGGCTCTCGATGTAGCGACAGATCGCGATGGTCTCGGCCAGCGCCGTGCCGTCGTCCAGCAGCAGCACCGGCAGGCGCTGGGACGGGTTGATCCGGGTGAACTCCGGCGTCCGGTGCTCCTTCCTGGCGATGTCGACCGGGATGAGCTCGGGCAAGGGCACGCCCTTCTCGGCGAAGAAGATGCGGACCCGCCGCGGATTGGGCGCGCGCCCGCCATCATAGAGCTTCATGCCCCTCGCCTTTCGCCGTCTCGGACATCGCGGTTTCACGGTGCCGGCGCCACCGTGTCAAGAGTTCAGCCTGCAAAGACGGCGGCAAGACGACAGAACGGCCGAGCCCGGGAACAAAGCCAGGGCGCGGCGATTGATCAGCCAGCAAGAGAAGAGGCAATGCCGCAGGACTGGAGCTTCGTCGTCTGGATCGTCGTCCTCGCCATTCCGGTGGGGCTGATGCTCGCAACCTTCTGGTCGCGCTCGCGTCAGCCCGGTACCGCGCGGCTGGATGGGCCGAGCAGGGACGATCCGCGCGAGCCGATGTGACCGTGCTCCCGAGCGATCACCCCGGCGCAAGCAGGATCAGCGCGAGCGGCACCGCGACCGCGGCCACCACCGTCTGCAGCGCGCAGATGCCGGCCATCAGCGGGGCATCGCCGCCGAGCTGGCGCGCCATCACATAGGAGGACGAGGCGGTCGGCAGCGCCTGGAACAGGATGGCGAGGGTCGCCGCCGGGCCACCGAGGCTGAAGCCCTTCAGAGCCGCATAGGTCGCGAGCGGCATCAGCACGAACTTGACGGCGGAGGCGACCAGCGCCGGCTTCAGCCCGCGGCCGAGCGCGCCCCAATCGAGCGCCGCGCCAACGCAGAGCAGGCCGATCGGCAGCGAGGCCTGGCCGAGCGCCTTGAGGCAGCCCTCGACGCCAGGCGGCAGGCCAAGGCCGCTGAGCTGGATGGCGATGCCGAGCACGCAAGACATCAGCAGCGGGTTGAGCGCAAGGCCCCGCAGGATGCCGCGCAAGGTCGGCTGGGCCGAGCCCCAGCGGGCGAAGACGAGGACGCAGAGCACGTTGACGGTCGGCACGATCGCGGCGTTGGCCACAGCCGCCAGCGGCAACGCGGATGCGCCCAGCATGCTGCCGGCCGCGCTCAGGCCGACATAGTTGTTGAAGCGGATGCCACCCTGGAAAACCGAGGTGAAGGCGGCGTCGCCGTAGCCGAGCCAGGGCTTCGCCAGGACCAGCAGCGCCGAGACGGCGACAATCGCGGCGATCAGCGTCAAAGCCAGCTCGGCGACGGGCAGTCCCCTGAGATCAGCCATCGCCAGAGCGTGGATGAAGAGGGCCGGCAGCAGCACATAGTAGCTCAGCCGCTCGGCCTGCGGCCAGAACGCGTCGGGCAGGAAGCGCAGGCGCCGCATGGCGTGGCCGAGCGCGATCAGCAGGGCGATCGGCGCCAGAGCTAGCAGGATCGCGCCGATCATGCCCTGAACTCACAAGCGGGCAACCAAGTGGGCAGCAATGTCATGCGGCAGCGAATCCGGCGCGGGAGCAGGAAGAAGACGATTCTTCTTTAGGTCGCCCTCACCAGAGACGAAACCGCCTGAACTGTCAGCGGGATTGAGGAATCCGCATGGCCCGCCCAGGCTTCAACGCGGATGGCTCCTGCGCCACGCTTCCGGCCGCTCGAAGCTCGTCGCCCAGATGCCGCGGCCGGCCGCCTTCGCCTCGGCCTCCTCGGCCTGGTAGGCGCCATAGGATACCGCGTGGCCCTGGCGCACCAGAGCCGCGTTGATCTCGGCGTCACCCTGGCGGCAGCGCGCCAGTCCGCGGCCATAGCGATCGGCGCGGGAGATCATGCAGTTGACGTTGCCGAGCGCCAGCATCGCGGCCAGCGCACGCCTGGCCTGCCGGCCGCAGGCAACCTCGCCACCGGTACGATCGCGGCAGGTCTGCCGGTATTCCGGCGCGTCGATGCCGTCCAGGCGCAACTCTTCGCCAAGAAGCCTGATCGAATCGCCATCGATCGCCTCGGCCGCTCCGGCGAGATCGCGTCCCGAGCCGAGACGATACTGCAAGACTGCTCCCGCGATCGCCAAAAGCAGAAGGAATCCAAGGGCTACGACAAAGTCGACGGATCGGCCGACCCGCCGCCAGCCGAACGGTCCGTAGCTGCCTGTCCTGAATCCGAAGCGTGCCATCAGCATAAGCTTAACGATTTCTCGCCAATCATGGCGAGCCGGAGCGCGAAGGTTGCGCTGCCGGGCGGGAGCCTTTGACTTCGGATCATGCCGGAACTGACAGCCGAACAGGTGCAGCGCGGCCGCGGACCCGATCCGACCGTGCTGGCGCGCCGCAAGCTGATCAACCGCGAGGTCCGGTCGGCGCGGGAGAAATTGACCTCTTCGACCGGTCTCCAGCGCGCCTTCGACTACGAACTGATCCGCGTCTTTGCGCAGTATCGGCTGAACGGTTCGGCCGGCACGCTGCTGCTCGCCTTGCTGGTCGCGGCGGCCGCCTGCGTCTGGGTGCCGTTCTATGCGGTCTCGGGCTGGCTCTGCCTGGTGGTGCTGACCTCAGCCTTCGCGGCCGTGCTGTGCAGGCGCTTCCTGGCCGAGCCTTCCGCAGCCGCCCGCGTCAGCTTCTGGCGCAAGCTCCTACCTACGGCCGAACTGCTGCACGGTCTGTCCTGGGCCCTGCTGGCCGGCCTTTTCGTCGGCATCGAGGCACCCGGCGCCCGCTTCTTCCTGATGACGGCGCTGCTGATCGTCAGCGCGCTCACGGTGACGCTCGCCGCGACGATCCCGATCGCGGTCTATTTCGGCCTCGCGCCGATCGTCAGCGCGATCATCCTATCCTTCAGCGGCCGCTCCGACATCGACAGCGTCACCATGCTGCTGATGGCGGTCTGCGCACAGCTCTTCTTCATCTTCCTGACCAACCGACTCTATTCGACCTCGGTCGAGACCATCGAGTTCCGGGCCGAGAAGGATGCGCTGATCGCCGAGCTCGAAACCGCGAAGGCCAATTCCGACGAGGCCAGGCGCAAGGCGGAGGAGGCGAACCTCGCCAAGTCGCGCTTCCTGGCGACGATGAGCCACGAGCTGCGCACCCCGCTCAACGCCATCCTCGGCTTCTCCGAAGTGATGAAGAACGAGGTGTTCGGCCCACATACCAATGCCTCCTACAAGGAGTATTCCGGCGACATCCATTCCTCGGGCCAGCACCTGCTGACGCTGATCAACGAGATCCTCGACCTCTCTCGCATCGAGGCCGGCAAATACGAGCTCAGCGAGGAGGCGATCAGCCTCGCGGCCATCTCCGACGATGCAGCCCACATGCTCAACCTGCGCGCCAAGGCCAAGAACCAGACAATCCGCCAGGCTACCGAGCCCGATCTGCCGCGGATCTGGGCCGATGAGCGCGCGATCCGCCAGGCTGTGCTCAACATCATCGCGAATGCGATCAAGTTCACCCCGCAGGGCGGCGAGATCTCGATCAAGGTCGGCTGGACCGCGACGGGCGGACAATATGTCAGCATCAGCGATACCGGTCCTGGCATTCCCGAGGACGAGATCCCGGTGGTGATGCAGACCTTCGGGCGTGGCTCCCTTGCGATCAAGACCGCCGAGCAGGGCTCGGGCCTCGGCCTGCCGATCGTCAAGGGGCTGATCGACCTGCATGGCGGCGGCTTCCGCATCAAGTCGAGCCCGCGCGCCGGCACGGAAGTGACGATCACGCTGCCCGCCGAGCGGGTGATGGACACGCTGCCGGCCCTGCCGGAGCCGAACGAGCGCTCGGCGGCCTAAGCGCTCCTGCCGCGGAGGCGCTACGCCGCCCGACGCACGCCTGCCGTGCCTTTCCGCTCGACCTCGCCCTCCTCCCACCAGTCGCCAAGCGCGTCGATCAGCGGTACGAGGCGCTGACCAGCGGCGGTCAGCTCGTAATCGACCCGGCGCGGATAGCCGTCGTGGTCGATGCGCCGGACGACCCCGGCCGCTTCCAGCTTGCGCAGTTCCAGCGTGAGCATGCGATGCGAGACGGTCGGATTGTCGCGCCTGAGTTCGCTGAAGCGCTTGGTGCCGTCCTTCAGATAATAGAGTAACAAGGTCGGCCACCGGCCGCTCAGCACCCGCATGACGCTCTCGATTGAGCAGTCGGACACGACGTCCTTCATGATCCGTTCCGCGCGTGGTTACAAAAAAGTGCGTAATTTACATGGGGCGGCGAGTGACTAGGTTCCACCCCGCTGCGCAGCGTTTCCCAACCAGAATGGAAAACGCAAGATGGAACCGATTCTCGTTTATGGCTACCCGGCCGGCACCTCGATGGGCCTGGTCGCGGCTCTGGAATGGCTTGGCCAGCCCTACAAGCTCAGCCGCGTCGACATGCTCGGCGAGATGCGCGAGCCACCCTACAAGCGGATCAACCAGCGTGTCGAAACGCCGGTCTTGATCACGGATAAAGGCCGGCCGCTGACCGAGACCATGGCGATCGCCGCCTATCTCGAGGCGCGCGACACAGAGCGCAAGATCAGCTTCGATCCGCTCTCGCCCGAAGCCGACCGCATGCACCAGCTGATGGGCTTCCTCAACACCGGCTTTACCGGCGCCTTCACGCCATTGTGGGTCGCGCTGGAGCTGCCCGAGCCCGATCCGGATTTCGAGGCGGCACTGCGCCGCTTCGGGCGCGAGCGCGTGATCGAGCGCCACGACAGGCTGGAAGAAATGCTCGATGGCGGGAACTGGCTGGCTGGCGGCAAGCACAGCCTCGCCGACGGGCTGCTCGCAGGCGTGGCGCGCTGGCTGGAGTACCATGAGGTCGCCAATCTCTCGCGCTGGCCGAAGCTGCAGGCGCTGCGCCAGCGGGTCGAGGCCGATCCGGCGGTGGTCTTCGCGACCGCGCTGGAAAACGGCGATACACCGGCCGGCGGCGGCGCCTTCAAGGGTCATGTGCCGTTGGCCGAGGTGATCGAGCGCTTCGGCGCCTGACACGGGAAAGACGCGCCGGGCCGAGTGTCCGGCGCGTCTTTTTTGTTACTCGCCCTTCTGCGAGACCTGTGCCTGCGCAAAGGTCGCCATGCCGGAATGGACGCCGGCGGCGGCCTTGACCAGGCCGGCCGCGAGCGCGGCGCCCGTCCCTTCGCCGAGCCGCATGTCGAGCGCCAGCAAAGGCTGCTTGCCGAGCTTGACCAGCGCCTGCGCATGGGCGCCCTCGGCCGAGAGATGGCCGGCGATGCAGTGGTCGAGCGCGGAGGAGTCGAGCGCGTGCAGGATCGCTGCGGCGGCGGTCACGACATAGCCGTCGAGGATCACCGGGATGCGCTGCAGGCGGGCGGCGAGGATCGCGCCGCAGATCGCCGCCATCTCGCGGCCGCCGAAGCGGCGCAGCACTTCGAGCGGATCGTTCAAATGACTGGCGTGGAGCTTCAGCCCAGCCTCGACCGCGGCGATCTTGCGCCTCAGCCCGTCCTCGTCGACGCCGGTGCCGCGGCCGCACCACTGGGCCGCGCCACCGCCATAGAGCGCGGCGAAGATCGCGGCCGCCGAGGTGGTGTTGCCGATGCCCATCTCACCGAGCGCAAGCAGATCGGCGCCGCCGGCGAGCGCCTCCATGCCGAAGGCCATGGTCGCGACGCAGGCGCGCTCGTCGAGCGCATCTCCTTCGGTGAAATCGCCGGTCGGCAGGTCGATCGCGAGATCGAAGACCTTGAAGCCGAGATCGTAGGCAGCGCAGATCTGGTTGATCGCGGCACCACCGGCAGCGAAGTTCTCCAGCATCTGCCGCGTCACGCTCTGTGGAAACGCCGAGACGCCCTGGGCGACAACGCCGTGATTGCCGGCGAAGACGCAGACCAGGGGCCGGTCGACCCGCGGCGGCGCCTTGCCCTGCCAGGCGGCGAGCCATTCGGCGATCTCCTCCAGCCGCCCGAGGCTGCCGGCCGGTTTGGTCAGCTCCTTGTCGCGGGCGCGCACCGTGTTGGCCGCGGCCATGTCGGGGCCGGGCATGTTGGCGATGAGATTGCGGATATCGTCGAAGGGCAGGCCGGAGGCGGGCATCGCAGACATCTGAGGAAGCCGATCTTGAAAACCTGAGGAATCGGGCAGCGCGAGATCGCCGCCGCGCAGCCGCTGCTGCTATAGGCTGGAGCGGACGAAGACAATCCGAGGGCAGCGTGACGCAGACCGACAGCGATGATGCGACGCAGGCAACGGCGCCCGCCTGGCCGGGCTGGCTGATCGCGACCGCAACCTGCATCCGCTTCTATTCGCGCCTGCCGGTACCGGCGCTGCCGGGCGAGACCGCACACACCCTGCCCGATTTCCGGCTGGTGCCGCGCGCCCTGCCCGTCGCGGCGCTGGTCATCGCGCTCCCTGCGACGCTGATCGCACTGCTGGCCGGCCTTGCCGGCGTCAACGCGCTGCTGACCGCAGCGCTCACCGTGACCGCGCTCGTGGTGACGACCGGCGCCTTCCACGAGGACGGGCTCGCCGACTCGGCCGACGGGCTGTTCGGCGGGCATACGCCGGAACGGCGGCTGGAGATCATGAAGGACAGCCGCGTGGGCACCTTCGGAGCGCTGGCACTCGGCCTGTCGCTGCTGCTTCGGGTGAGCGCGCTTGCAGCGATCCTGCAAGGCACCGGAGCTTGGGCCGCGGCGGCGGCCGTGCTCGTCGCGGCGCCGTGGTCGCGCGTCGAGGGTCTGCGCATCCTCGCGACGACCCCGCCAACCCGGCGCGACGGCGCCTCCGCCTCGGTCGGACAACCCGATCGATCGGTACTGCCGGTCGCCTATGGCTTGTCGGGTGCGCTCGCCCTGTTGCTGGTCGCAGCCGGCGCCCTCCCCTTAGCTGGCGTCCTGATAGGCCTGGCCCTCTCGGCGCTGATGACCCTCTGGCTGTCGCGCACCGCCATCCGCCTGATCGGCGGTCAGACCGGCGACATCCTCGGCGCGGCGCAGCAGCTCGGAGAGATCGCGATCTATCTCGGCCTCGCCATCGTCATCGGCTGGGGCGGGCGATGAGCGCGATCTCGAGCCCCTGCATCAAGATCTGCGTGATCGATCCCGCGAGCAAGCTTTGCCAAGGCTGCGGGCGGACCCTGCAGGAAATCGCGCAATGGTCGCGGCTCTCGGAGGCGGAGCGGCTCGCCATCATGGCGATGCTGGAAGCGCGCCTCAGCCTTCCGCGAGACGGGCAAGCTCCTCGCCGGTCAGCCTGAAGAAGACCTTCTCCGGGTGCTGCTTGGCGCCGAGGTTCTCGTAGAAGCGCAGCAGGCGCTCATCATCACGCGCCGCCGTCCAGTCGATCCGGCCAAGGCCGCGAGCGAGCGCGAGCCGCGCCAGTTCGGCGAGCAGCGCCCTGCCGGCGCCGAGCCCGCGGGCGGCCTGCGCCACATAGATTTCCTTGAGGAAGCAGCCGGGCCGGAGACCTGGACCGGGGTAGATCGCCGAAAAGGCAGCGAAGCCGACGATTGCGCTGTCGTGCTCGGCGACGAGGAGTTCGGTCCCGGCCGGCCGGTTCGCCAGGCCGGCGCGGATCTCGGCATCGGACGGACAGGGCACACGGTAATGCGCCTGCATCTCAGCCATCAGGCCTGCCAGACCGGGATGATCGGCCACCTCGCAGGCGCGTATGGCGACCATGCCCCGCCTCGCTCAGGCGATCAGCGACCAGAAGAAGCGGGCGCAGACCACCAGCAGGAAGATGCCGAAGGCCACCTCGAGCCGGCGCTTCGACAGCCGGTGCGCCAGGCGCGCGCCGATCGGCGCCGTCCAGATCGAGGTCGGAATGAAGAGCAGGAAGCCGATGAACGAGACATAGCCGAGTGAGAGCGGCGGCAGGATGTCCATCTTCGGCCAGCCGGCATAGATGTAGCCGAGCGCGCCGGGGATCGAGATCAGCACGCCGAGGCCCGAGGAGGTCGCGACCGCCTGGTGGATCGGCCGGCCGTAGAAGGTCATGAACAGGCTGGAGAGCTGGCCGCCGCCGATGCCCATCAGCGCCGACAGGATGCCGATGACCACGCCATAGATCCGCATCAGGAGGGGACCCGGCATATCGTCGCCGAGCTTCCAGCGGTCGGAGGCGAAGAGCAGGCGCATGGCGCTGGCGAAGGCGACCGCGACGAAGACCGCCTTGAACACATCGGGCGGGGCATAGCGCGCGATCACGCTGCCGCCGATCACACCGAGCACGACGGGAACGGCCCAGATCTTGATGATCGAGGTGTCGACCATGCCCTTGGCGAGATGGGCCCGGTAGGAGCGGATCGAGGTCGGGATGATCACCGCCAGCGACGTCCCGACGACGAGCGGCATGCGGACTTCCTCCGGCACGCCGATCACCCGGAAGACCTCGTAGAGCACCGGCACGATGACGGCGCCGCCGCCGACGCCGAACAGGCCCGCGAGCAGGCCGGTGACGGCGCCCGCCGCGATCAGCGACACCGCGAGGAAGATCAGGTCGTTCAGGGGAATGCCGGCGATCATCATGCACCCGAGCCAGGACAGGTCGGGCTGCTCTTAGGCCTTTGTCCGGAAAGGGCAAGGTTCAGGCGACAAGGCAGGCATGCGCCGAGGCGACCGCGTCATCGGCGCAGCGTCGCGGCAGACTGCGCGGCGGAGCGGTCCCGACGCGCCCGAAACGGATGCCGGTCACGGCCGGACATAGGTCCAGCCCTTCTCCTGCAGCTCCATAACCCGGACGACGCCGGACTTCACCACCGTCGCCTCGGGGATCAGGGCGATCTCCTTGTTCTCGGCCTTGCTCATATTGCCCTGGGTGTTGCCGCAGGCCTTGAAGGAAATGGCCGGCGTGCTCAGGGCGATCGTTGAGATCCGCGCCTTCACCGGCGAGGTGTCGTCGCGCAGCATGTGCAGGCCGGGCCCGAAGGTGACGACCTCGATCTCCACCTTCTCGCCGAGCTCCTGATAGTACTGCGCCACATTGGTCGCGTTGTTGAGCGCGAGATTCATCATCGCGGGATCGTTGGTGTTCACCTGCAGGATGAGCCGGTGCGGCTTCCTGTCGGGCACAGGCGGCTTCGGCGCCTGTACGGCGCTCTGCTTCGTGGCCTGCGCCGTCGCGGGCGGAGCGGCGAAGGTGACAGCGAGGCCGGCCAGCAGAGCAGCGCCAAAAGCATCTTTGAATCTTATCGTCATCGGATTCCACCCATGGTTCGAGGACTATTCGCTACGTGGCCTGGCAAGGGTGCGCGGCCATTTGCAGGCTGCGGCGACCCTGTCCCGCGCCGCCTTCAGGCCGACGAGGCTGAAATGCGCGTCATGGACGGCGCCCGCACGCGTGCCGAGACGGATCGCGATGCTCCCCTCATTGGGGAGCGACAGCAGCAGGCCGACCACATCGCCCCTGAAGGCGACCCCGGTCCCGTAAGACGGCCGGCCCGCCGCGAGTTGCACGGGCTGGCTGTCATCGACGCGATAGGACAGTACGGAGTCGGCTCCGCTCTCGGATGCGGCCGGCCCGCCAAGGACCAACTCGGTCCGGCCACCGCGGCAGTGAATGGAAAGCTGCTTCAGGGCGCCGTTGCCACCGCCTTCGGCGAAGGCGGTGGCGGTGACGATCGGCGTGTAGTCGATCGGGGACGTGGTCTCGCTGACGATCCAGCCATCGGCATCTCCCGCGGGACGCCTGGGCACCGTCACAGGCTGCGGCAGCTTGTTCAGGCAGGCACGCCGCTCCGCCGGATCGAGCAGCGAGCAGGCGCGAAGCTGCGCCATCGGATCGGGCGCCCCCTGTGCGAAGGCGACCTGGCTCGCAACCTCGAAGGCGACGGAGAGCATGATCAGCTTCATTGGCTCGCACGTTGCGTCTGCGCCTTGCGATCCAGCCAGTCCTGCGCTGCCGGGAAGCGGTCGAGGCCGGGCACGGTCGCGGCGAGATTGATCGACTTCCATTTCGGGTCGAAGCCCGGTGCCTGCAGCTTCTCGACGCGGCTGAACAGGGTGTCGACGAAGCGCGCGACGCGCTCGTAGCGGTTGGTCTGGGGCGCCCAGTTGAACGCGACCAGCGCGGTCGGCACCGCGATCGTCGAGACCCGCTCGCCGGCCTTGATCAGCCCGGGATATTCGCCGGCCTCCAGCACCGCCGGCAGGTAATAGTCCTCGAACCTGCTGTCATAAGCCACCGGAAGGAACTTGAAGCCGGGCTCGAAGCGTCCGCGGACGAAGGCATCGACCGGCTTCGAGGTGATGAACACCACGCCCGCCATCTCGCCCTTGCGCATCTGTTCGAGCGCGAGCTGATGCGGGATGAAGGTGTTCTCGGCATTGATGCCGAGACGGCTGAAGATCAGCGGCCCCGAATAGGCGGCAGCGGTTCCGAGCGTGTTGAAGTTCACCTTCTTGCCCGCGAGATCCTGCAGGCTCTGGATCTCTGGCCGCACGAAGACATGCAGCTCCGAGGGGAAGAGATTGAGCACATAGGTGATCTTGCGCCGGATCTGCGGCAGCTGGGCCTTGTACTCCTCGAGCGCGTCGGAATTGATGATCGCCGTGTCGATGCCGCGCAGATAGAGCAGCGAATTCAGGTTTTCGGTGGCGCCGCGGGTGACGATCGGCAGCACGTGCAGGTTATTCCCGTCGTCGACGACGCGGGCCATCTCGGCTCCGAGGCGAAGTGGCGCGCCCTCCAGCAGGCCCGCTGCAAGACCGACCGTCCAGGCGTTGGCCTTGTCCTGCTCCGTCGCGGCCGGCCGGACCATGCGTCGTGGCTGGCCGGAGCTCGTCTGCAAGGTCTGCGCCTCCAGGCCGGGCAAAGCGAGCATTGAAACGAGCGCCGCCAGCCCGACCAGAAGCAGCAGGGACCGTCTTGAAGGCATCTTCATCCCACACTCTCCTCTGGAACCCACCCGTCGTCCGGCGGCCGACGTCGAGCGCTAGCGCGGCAACGCGTCGACACGATCCTTCGCCTCCTGAATGCCCCCGACCTGCGCCCGCGCATAAAGCTCGCGGGCCCTCGCGATCTCGCCGCGCGTGCCATAGGTGCCCCAGGCGGACAGGATGCGGGGGTCGTAGGTCTCCGCGAGCATGAAGCTCGCCCTGGCACTGCCCATGTCGGCTGCGCGTTCGAGCACGGCCCGGGCGGAGCCGATGTCGCCTTGAGCGAGCAGCGCGCTCGCCCTGGCGATCAGCCGCATCGCCTCGGGGCTGTTGCGAGCTTCTCCGGCCGTCGGCGGCAACGGCGCGCCGGCGGTGATCGCTTGCGCGGGCCTGGGAGGCTCCCTGGCTACGGTCGCCGGCTGCGCCGCCGCAGCGCGCAGCGACGCCAGTTCCTCCGATACGGTCGCGGTACGGTCCCGTTCCTGCTGGAGCGCCTGACGCAGCTCCGCGATCGTGCCCTCGCTCGCCTGCCTGAGCTTTTCCGTTTCCCCGCGCGCACTTTGCAGCTGCGCCAGCTGGGTTTCGACCTCCCGCTGCGCGGCGGCCAGTTCACCGGCCAGGGCCGCCCGTTGCGCGCGCTCCTGCTCGATGGCCTGGCGATATTGGGCGATGCCGGCTGCCTGCTCCTGTCGCAGCGCCGCAAGCTGCGCTACGGCAGCCGCCTTCTGCCGCTCGAGTTCGAGCCCTTGCGCCGCCCGCGCCGCTTCCGCCTGCCGGAGCTGGCCTGCCTCCTCGCCAGCCTTGCGCAATTGTGCCGCCTGCGCCTCGCTCTCACGCCGCACTGCCGCCAGCTCGGCCACCAGCGCTGAACGTTGCCCACGCTCCTCGTCGAGGGCTTGACGATGCTGCGCCGCAGCCGTGGTCAACGCCTGCCGCACGGCTGCGGCCTGGGCGATGGCAGCTGCCTTCTGCCGCTCCTGCTCCTGGAATTGCACGGCCCTCGCAGCGTCAGCCTGCCGGAGTTGCCCCGCTTCCTCTACGACCTTGCGCAGTTGTGCCGCCGCTTCGCGCTGCGTGGCCGAAAGCTCCTGCGCGAGAGCGGCAGTCTTTTGCCGCTCTTGCTCGAGCGCTTGCATGGCTTTCGCCGCCTCCGCCTGCCTGAGCTGGGCCGACTCCTCGCCGACCTTGCGCAACTGCGCCGCCTGCGTTGCCATGTCACGCTGCGCCGCCGACAGTTCCTGCGCCAGAGCGGCCGCCTTCTGCCGCTCCTGTTCCAGCGACTGGGAGCCCGTTGCCGTCGCGAGTTGCTTGAGCTGTTCGAGGTCGTCGCTTGCACTTCGCAGCTGGGCCGTCTGCGCCTGCAATTCGCGCTGCGAAGCCGACAGTTGATCGGCCAGTGCGGCGCGCTGCGCGCGCTCGCCATCGAGCGCCTGGCGATGCTGAGCTGCCGCTGCCACCAATTCCTGCCGCGCAATTATGGCTTCCTGCGCCTGCGCCGATGCCTTCTCCTGCTCCTGCCGCAATGATTGTTCGTTCCTGCTGGCGTCGCCCTGCAACTGCGCTTTCAGGGCCGCGATGGCGCCTCGGGCCTCGGCCAGCTCCCGCGACATGGCAGCGATGCTGGAGGCCTCGCCCGCGGGCAGGACGAGTGGCGCGCGCTCCTTCAGCTGACCGGGCTCCGGTCGATCCGCGTTGCGCGGGACAAGGAGAAGCAGGACCGCGGCCGCAACCCCGCACGCCAGAGGGGTGAAACGGCGCCGTAGCGGTGCTCGGCTTGGCCGATCGGATTTTCCCGACCTGTCCTGCCGGTTGCTTTGGCCCGGCGCGGCGGGTGGCGCACTTGTCAGCGTCCAGTGAGCGGTATCGATCGTCAGGCCCGCCTCGTCCCTGGCGACGACAGCCTTCCCATCTCCTGATGCGCTTTCGATCGCGTCGCGCATGTGGCTGACGCCTCTTGGTCGGCGGCATGCACCTGGCGAACCGGGCACGAGCGACTTCATTCCGGCCGATACGAACCTCGGCGCCTCTGCGAAGGACGCCTGCGGGAGTGTCGACCACACCCTCGCCGGCATCGAGCTGACCTCAGATCGGATAGGTCCAGAAGACGGGCAAAGGGGCAGGAGCCTGCCCGAACGGAGTACCCTGCCGAAAGCGACCCGCTCGGCTAGTCGCTGACGCCCTCGCGCGCGACGATCGTCATCAAGGTCGCCGTCAGCATGGCGCAGAGCTTGGGCTTGCCGTCCGTCACCGCGAAGACCTCGGCCATGGCGAGCGTCAGGGTACGGCCGACCTTGACCACCCTGCCCTTCGCGACAAGCTCGTCGCCGGTGGCGGGCGCCAGCAGGTTGATCTTGAACTCGGCGGTGAGGATGCCGCTGCCGGCCGGCATGGTGGTGAGCCCGGCATAGCCGGCGGCGCTGTCGGCGATGGTCGCGACCGCCCCCGCATGGACGAAGCCGTGCTGCTGGGACAGATGCGGTGACGCCGGCATGGCGATCTCGACCTCGCCCGGCGCGACGCGCACGAGCCGGGCGCCGAGCGTCGTCATCATCGCCTGCCTGGCGAAGCTCGCCTCGATGCGAGCGACGATGGCAGGATCGGTCGCCTGGTCAGCCATCAGCGCTCACTCCGCGGCGATCGCCGCCGGGGCTTCGCGCTCGACATGAGCGATCGCAGCGCGCAGTTCGGCTAGACCCGCTCCCGCCAAGACGCAATGCTCGGACAGGTGGCGACGGAACAGGCGCGAGCCGCGCCGGCCGGGGAAGAGCCCGACAAGATGGCGGGTGAAGGCATGCAGGCGCCCGCCCCGTTCGAGATGGGCAGCGATATAAGGCTCGAGCGCCTCCAGCATGGCGAAGGCGTCCGGGACCGGGGCATCCTCGCCGAAGAGCAGCGGATCGACCGCGAGCAGCACTTCCGGGTTCTGATAGGCCTCGCGGCCGAGCATGACGCCATCGAGATGGGCGAGATGCGGCAGCCATTCTTCGGGATGCCTGATGCCGCCATTGAGCGAGACGATCAGATCGGGATTGGCCGCTTTCAGCCGATAGGCACGCTCATAGTCGAGCGGCGGGATCTCGCGGTTCTCCTTGGGCGAGAGCCCCTGCAGCCAGGCCTTGCGGGCATGGACCACGAGCGCATCGACGCCGGCCGCACGCACGGCAGCCGTCAGCGCATCGAGCGCGGCTTCCGGGTCCTGGTCATCGACGCCGATGCGGCATTTCACCGTGACGGGGATCGAAACGGCCGCCTTCATCGCCGCGACGCAATCGCCGACCAGCATCGGCTCGCGCATCAGGCAGGCGCCGAAGGCCCCGCCCTGGACGCGGTCGGAGGGGCAGCCGCAGTTCAGGTTGATCTCGTCATAGCCGAAATCGGCGCCGATCTTCGCGGCCTCTGCCAGCAAGGCCGGATCATTGCCGCCGAGCTGGAGCGCGACCGGGTGCTCGACATCATCGAAGCCGATCAGCCGCTGCCGATCGCCGCGCACCACCGCCTGCGCCGTCACCATCTCGGTATAGAGCCGGGCGCGGCGCGACATCAGGCGATGGACGATCCGGCAATGCCGATCGGTCCAGTCCATCATCGGGGCCACGGAGAAACGGTGGTCTGCTGCGGTCATCATCTACGGTCTGGCGTTGCCGGAACCCTGCTGGCGAGCGCAGCGCCGTAGCAGATTTCCCGCCCTCCATATAGTGCGCCGGCGCTCTACCGGAATGTGAGGTTCGCTTTCGCAACGATCTCGGCATAGACGGCGCGGTCGGCAGCGATGCGCGCAGCGAACTCGGCAGGAGTCGAGAAATTCGGCAGGACACCGAGCGTCTTGAGCTGCTCCTGTGCCTTCGGATCTGCCAGCGCCTTGCCCGCCGCGGCGTTGAGCTTGGCGACGACCTCGGGGTTCATGCCGGCAGGACCTGCGAGCCCGATCCAGGTCCGAATCGTGCCGGAAGCGATCCGGCCGCTCCAAGAGCTGTTCGCGCCGATGGCAGAGCGCTCAACCGCGCTGATGAGGCAATACAGCGTCGACGAACTGGCGCTGATTGCAGACTTCGTTGAGAAGGGCACCGCCCTCGCGCTGGACCGCGCCAGGCAGCTGGAGGGCGACTAGACCGGCGCTGCCGGGCCCGCCGCCAGCCGCTACGCTCGAACGACCGGAAAAAGGGCGCGCAGCCGCCCGTCGCGGAGCCACAGGCCGCCCCACATGAACAGCCCGAGATAGAGGCTGAAGAGAATATGGCTGAAGAGCGGGCTCCCGGCCCGGATCTGCGTCGCCATCGCCCCGCCGAGCAGGCCCATCATCAGGATCGCACCCAGCAGTGCCGTGCGCGGAACGAGGTACAGGACGAGGCAGGCCAGCTCGATCAGGCCGATCATGAAGGCATAGCCGGCCGGCCAGCCGAGCTGCGCCATCGTCTCCTCGGCCACCGGCATGCGCAGCAGCTTGGGCGTCACCGACGCGCCCAGCATGAAGAGGGCGAAAAGCCCGGTCAGGACGCGGCCCGTCCAGAGCATGGCATTCTTGGTCATAGGCGTCTCCCTCGATCCCGGTGCCAGAAAACCTAAGCGCTCGTCATCGCATGACAGGAACGATCCGGCGGTCCGGGCCTTGCCGGGCCTGGCTTCTTGCTGACGCGTGACTTAGCCGGTGACGTCATTCGACGTTGCCCCGACCGTGCATGTTATGTTCCCGTTCGCGAGCACAGGTCGAATCACGCATGAACGCGCACGTCTATCTCGACAGCCTCAATCCGGCGCAGCGGCGCGCGGTCTCGCATGGCGGCGATGCGGCCCCTGCCCCGCCGGTGCTGATCATCGCCGGCGCTGGCTCCGGCAAGACCAACACGCTGGCGCACCGCGTCGCCCATCTGCTGGTCTGCGGCGCCGATCCGCGGCGCATCCTCTTGATGACCTTCTCGCGCCGCGCGGCCTCGGAGATGATCCGCCGCGTCGAGCGCATCGCCCGCAAGGTGATGGGCGACGGCGCCGGGGTCGCGGTCGATGCGCTGAACTGGGCCGGCACCTTCCATGGCGTCGGCGCGCGGCTGCTGCGCGACCTCGCCGAGCAGATCGGGCTCGATCCCGCCTTCACCATCCATGATCGGGAGGACGCCGCCGACCTGATGAACCTGGTCCGGCACGAGCTCGGCTTCTCGAAGACCGAGGCGCGCTTCCCGACCAAGGGAACCTGCCTCTCGATCTATTCGCGCTGCGTCAACGCCGAGCAGCCGATCGAGGATGTGCTGCGCCTGTCCTATCCGTGGTGCATCGCCTGGGCGGAGGAGCTGAAGCAGCTCTTCGGATCGTACGTCGAGGCCAAGCAGCAGCAGAACGTGCTCGATTACGACGACTTGCTGCTCTACTGGGCGCAGGCAATGTGTGATGGCGACCTCGCGGCCGATGTCGGGGCACGCTTCGACCACGTCATGGTCGACGAATACCAGGACACCAACCGGCTGCAATCGTCGATCCTGCTGGCGCTGAAGCCCGATGGCCGCGGGCTGACGGTGGTCGGCGACGATGCCCAGTCGATCTATTCCTTCCGCGCCGCGACCGTCCGCAACATCCTCGACTTCCCGCTCGCCTTCTCGCCGCCGGCCGAAGTCATCACGCTCGACCAGAACTACCGCTCGACGCAGGCGATCCTCGGCGCCGCCAATGCGGTAATCGACCTGGCTGCCGAGCGCTTCACCAAGAACCTCTGGACCGACCGGGCGACGGGTGCCGCGCCCGAGCTGGTCAATGTCCGGGACGAGGCCGACCAGGCGCGCTTCATCGCCGAACAGGTGCTGGAGAACCGCGAGGCCGGCACGACCTTGAAGCAGCAGGCGGTGCTCTTCCGCGCCTCGCATCATAGCGGCCCGCTCGAGATCGAGCTGACGCGCCGGAACATCCCTTTCGTGAAATTCGGCGGGCTGAAATTCCTCGACGCCGCCCACGTCAAGGACCTGCTCGCGCTGCTGCGCTTCGTCGAGAACCCGCGCGACCGGGTCTCGGCCTTCCGCGTGATGCAGCTCATGCCAGGCGTGGGGCCGACCTCGGCCCAGCGTGTCATCGAGCACCTGGCGCAGGCGCCGGACGGGGCGGAAGCTCTTCGCCATGCTCCGGCGCCTGCGCGCGCGGGAGAGGACTGGATCGCCTTCGTCGAGGCGATCGAAGCGCTGCGCTCGGGCATGTCGGGCTGGCCGGCCGAGATCGAGCGGGCAAGGCTCTGGTACGAGCCGCATCTGGAGCGCATCCATGAAGACGCGACGACGCGGCAGGCCGACCTGCTGCAGCTCGAGCAGATCGCCGGTGGCTATCCCTCGCGCGAGCGCTTCCTGACCGAGCTGACGCTCGACCCGCCGGACGCGACCAGCGATCAGGCCGGCGTGCCGCATCTCGACGAGGACTATCTGATCCTCTCGACCATCCATTCGGCCAAGGGGCAGGAATGGAAGTCGGTCTTCGTGATGAACGTCGTCGACGGCTGCATCCCGATCGATCTCGGCGCCGGCGCCAAGGACGAGATCGAGGAGGAGCGCCGGCTGCTCTATGTCGCGATGACGCGCGCCAAGGACGATCTGCATCTTATGGTGCCGCAGCGCTTCTTCACGCATGGCCAGTCGTCGACCGGCGACCGGCACGTCTATGCGGCGCGAACGCGCTTCATCCCGAACACGCTGCTGAAGCATTTCCAGCGGCGCGCCTGGCCGCTGGCGGCACAGGCCGGCTCGCGGCCGGTTTCCGCCGGCCCGACGATCGACGTGCGCGCCAAGATGCGCGGCATGTGGCGCTGAGCTGCCCTCAGGCCGCTTCGCGGATGAAGCGGCTGAGGAAGAGGCGCGTGCGTGGATGGCTCGGATTGGCGAGCACCTCTTCCGGCCTCCCCTGCTCGACGACGAGGCCGCCATCCATGAAGACGACGCGGTCGGCCGCCTCGCGGGCAAAACCGATCTCATGGGTGACGACGATCATGGTCAGGCCCTGGCCGGCGAGATCGCGCATGGTCGTAAGCACCTCGCCGACGAGCTCGGGATCGAGCGCCGAGGTCGGCTCGTCGAACAGCATCAGCTTGGGCCGGATCGCCAGCGCCCGGGCGATGGCGACGCGCTGCTGCTGGCCGCCGGAGAGCTGGCGCGGATAGGCATTCGCCTTCTCGGTCAGCCCGATGCGGCCGAGCAGCTCCATGGCGTAGTCGGTCGCGTCCTTGCGGGAGTGACCGTGCACGCCGACCGGCGCCTCGATGATGTTCTCCAGCGCCGTCATGTGCGGGAAGAGGTTGAACTGCTGGAAGACCATGCCGATCTGGCGGCGCTGCGCCGCGATCGCGCGCGGCGACAGTTTGGTCAGCCGCTCGCCGCTCAGCCGGTAGCCGATCTGCTCGCCGGCAACCATGATCGAGCCGCGATCGATCGCCTCCAGATGGTTGATGCAGCGCAGGAACGTCGACTTGCCGGAGCCCGACGGGCCGAGCACCACGACGACCTCGCCGGGCATGACGTCGAGATCGATGCCTTTAAGCACCTCGTTGTGGCCGAAGGATTTGTGAACGTTGCGGGCGCTGACCAGCGGCGCGGCCTCTGTCGCGATCCGGCTCATGGGGTCGCCTCCGCGATGGCCGGCATGCGCTCCACCGCACCGCGCTCGCCGCGGGCATAGTAGCGCTCGATGAAGCCCTGGCCGATGTTCAGGACGGTGGTGATGACGAGATACCAGATGACCGCGACCATCAGCATCGGGACGACCTCGAAGGTGCGGTTGTAGACCGCCTGCACCGAATACAGCAGGTCGGCCATGGCGATGACGCTGACCAGCGAAGTCGCCTTGATCATGCTGATCAGCTGGTTGCCGGTCGGCGGCACGATCGAGCGCATCGCCTGCGGGATGATCACCCGCCACAGCGCCCTCGCCCGCGTCATTCCGAAGGCGTCGCTCGCCTCGGTCTGGCCCTTGTCGACCGAGAGCAGGCCGCCGCGGATGATCTCGGCCATATAGGCGGCTTCGTTCAGCGAGAGGCCGGCGATCGCCGCCGTCATCGGCGTGATCAGGTCGTTGGTGTGCCAGCTGACCAGCGTCGGCCCGAACGGGATCGATATCGAGATCTCGGGGAAGAGCGTCGAGAGATTGTACCAGAAGATCAGCTGGACCAGCAGCGGCGTGCCGCGGAAGAACCAGATGAAGAGGCCCGCGAAGCCGCTGAACAGCCGGTCGTCCGAGAGCCGCGCAATCGCCAGCAGCAGGCCGATGATGACGCCGATCACCATCGCGACGACGGTGAGCCCGAGCGTGACATAGAGCCCGCGCAGGATCGATTCCGCCGTGAACCACTGCGCCACGACCGGCCAGCCGAAATTCGGGTTCCAGGCGACGATCCAGGCGAAATTGGCGGCGACTGCGAGCGCGGAGGCCCAGAGCAGCCAGCGCCCCCATTCGACCGGTCGGTGAGCGTTGGCGACGTCGCGCAGCGCCGCCTGTCGGTCATGCATCGGCTCAGCCGCGCTGCTCATGGCCCGCTCGCTCAGTTCTTCGAGAGGTTGATGCCGGGCTCGCCGATCATGTTGTTCTCGAGCCCCCATTTCTTGAAGATCGCCTCATAGGTGCCGTTCGCCTTCAGCGCCTTGATGCTGGCGAGGAGGACTTCGCCGAGCGGCGAACCCTTCGGCACCACCGCGCCCTGGAACAGGTCCTGGAAGCCGTTGGCCTTGCCGACCGCGGCGAGTTCGAGATCGCCCTTGGCCTGCTGGACGAAATAGGTCAGCGGCGCCTGCGAGGAGAAGAAGCCGTCGGAGCGCCTGGAACGGACCGAGAGGATCGAGGTCGGCTGGTCGGTGAAGGACATCACCTCCAGCGCAGGCTTGCCCTCGGCCGCGCATTTCTCGGCCTGTGCCTTGATCACCTTCTCGGCCGAGCCTGCCGACATCACCGCGATCTTCTTGCCGCAGGTGTCGTCGAGACTGGCGATCGCCTTCGGATTGCCCTTCTGCACGGCGAAGATCACGTATTCGCGGACATAGTCGACGAAGTCGTTGGCTTCCTGGCGTGTCTTGAAGTCGCCGATCGGGCCCATGGCGAACTGGTAGCGGCCTGCGGCGATACCGCTCAGCGCCGCGGCGAGCCCGCTCACCGTCGCATGCTCGATCTTGACGCCGAGGAGCTGGCCGATGGCGTCGGAGAGCTCGGCAGCGGCGCCGGTCATGGTCTTGGCATCGGTGACGATCTCATAAGGCGGAAAGGAGCCGTTGTTGACCGAGATCATCTTGCCGGCCGTGCGGATCGCCTCCGGCAACTTGGCGCGCAGGGCCTCGTCGACCTTCTGCTCGGGGATCTTGATGCTGGCGTCCTGGGCGAAGGCCGGAGCCTGCACGAGCAGCGCGACCAGCGCGGCGGCTCCAGCGAATTTCACGATCATGGTCATGGCGACGTACCCCTTTTATGGTTGTCAGTAGATCGGCCAGTCGCTCTCAGGCAGCGAGCTCCGGACCGGCGAAGCGACGATTGGCGAGGACCGGCAGCGCGGCGCGCGCCGCGGCGATGCGGGCCGGATCGATGTCAGCATAGATCAGCGCCGGGGCCTCGCCGGCGCGGGCGATGGCGACGCCGAGCGGGTCGACCACCATGCTGGCGCCGATATTGCGCGGGCCGCATTCGCCGGTGGCGACGACGTAACAGGTGTTCTCCAGCGCGCGAGCGGTGACCAGCACATCCCAATGCGCCTCCTTGCCGAGGCCGCGAACCCAGGCGGCCGGCAGCAGCAGCACATCGGCGCCGTCGAGCGCGAGGCGCCGGGCCAACTCCGGGAAACGCACGTCATAGCAGGTCATCAGCCCGCATTTCAGGCCGGCGATCTCAAGCAGCGGCGGCACCTCGCTGCCGGGCTCGACATTGGTCGATTCCAGCGCCGAGAAGGCGTCGTAGAGATGGAGCTTGCGGTAGGCGGCGACGATCGCGCCATTACGGACCGCGACATGGACGTTGAAGACACGGCCCTTGCCGTTCGGCACGTGGATGCAGAACAGGGTGGTCAGCGCCGAGCCCTTGCTCGCCTCAAGCACGCCCTGCATGAACGGACCGTCGAGCGGCTGCGCCGTCTTCAGCACGATGTCGGGATCGGTGATGTCGCGGGCCAGGATGCCCTCCGGCAGCAGCAGAAGATCGGCGCCGGCGGCCTTGGCCTCGCCCATCAGGCGGACGGAGGTGGAAAGGTTTTCCTGCCATTCGCGGCTGACGGCGAATTGTCCGAGCGCGGCTTTCATCAGTGGGCTCCTTCCAACGCGGATGCGGCGGAGAACAGGGTCTCCGGCGTCAAATCGGTCTCGGCGAGCTCTTGAATCCGCAGCTGCTCGACGAATGCGGCGATCATCGTCCGGTTTGCGGCCAGCCCGCTCTCGTTCCAGCTCTCGGGCAGATCATGCCCGCTGCGCACCAGCTCGTCGATCAGCCAGGGCGTGGTGTCGGCATAGCGGCGGCGCTTCTCCAGCCAGATGCGCTGGCTTTCATCGAGCAGATCGCTCAGCGCCTGCGCTAGCCAGGGCTCGCGGGCGGCGAGCTCTGGCTTGAGGCCGATGATGTGCATGCCCGGGACGTAGCCGACTTTGGCGAAGTAGTCGCGCTCGGCGGCGCGGACATCCGGCAGCAGCGCCCTAAAGCGCGAGCCTTTGGAGAAGAAGCCCTTCGGCATGAAGGGCATCAGCACGGCGTCGATCGCGCCCGCTGTGAGCAGATCGAGCAAGGGCGGCTGGCCGGGCAGCGCCTCGATCCGGCCAGGGCGGGCATAGCGCCCGACGCGGTCGATGATCGGATGGTCGGCGGCGAGGCGGCTGACGGCCCAGAAGGCGTCGTCGATGCCGAGCCCGGATTCAGCCATGGCGGCGCGCGTCCAGGTGTTGCCGGAATCCTGCCAGCCGGCGATGCCGATCCTCTTGCCGCGTAGCTCGTCGAAGCGGGTCAGCTTGCTGTCGGCAGCCGTGACGACGCAGCGATGGCGGAAGCCACGCATGATGAAGTTCGGGATGCCGACGACGCCGGTCTCGCCGCGGGCGCGGCCGGTGGTGTAGCGGCTGAACGAGATCTCGCTGGCGTCGAAACGCGGGTCACTGGCGAAATCGTCGGGGAGTGTAGCGAGGCGCTCGATCCTCAGCTCGAAACGGTCGGAAGCGAGGTCGCCGAGCAGCAGCGGCGTGATGAAGTCCCAGTCGCGCAGGGCCAGCCGGATCACAGGTTTCAAACGACAGCCTCACACTGGACAGAAAACCTTGGACGAGGGCCACGATAAATGTTCAATTTACCTGATCAATCGCTATTATGTTCCTGAACATTCATTTTTGAGTCGATGAACGACGAACCCGACGCCTCCTGGCTGGCCAGCCGTCTGACGCAGCGCACCGCGCGCGGCCTTGCGCTCGACCTCAGCCAGATGATCCGCTCAGGCCTGCTGCCGGTCGGCACGAAGCTGCCGACCGTGCGCGACCTCGCTTTTCGGCTCGGCGTCAGCCCCGGCACGGTCTCGGAGGCCTGGAGCGAATTGAAGCGGCAGAAGATCGTCTCGGGCCGCGGGCGCGGCGGCGCCTGGGTCAGCGGCGACAATGCGACGCCGCGGCCGACGCGGATGGCCAGCGTCGCGAATTTCGGACCGGGCGCGCTCGATCTCTCGCTGGCAGTCCCGGACGCCAGGCTGATGCCGCCTCTGGCCGAAGCCTTGGCGCAGGCGGCGAGCGCGGAGAACCTCAACAGTTACGAGCGCACGCCGATCCTGCCGGCGCTGCGCGACGCCGTCGCGCCGCATTGGCCCTATGCGCCCGCCGCCTTCCTCGCCACCAATGGCGGCTACAACGCCGTCTATTCGGTGCTGCATGCGACGGTGCTGCCCGGCTCCTGCATCGCGATCGAGGACCCGACCGCGATGCGGCTGCTCGACATCATCGAGGACCTCGGCGCCGAGATCCTTGCGGTCGGCCGCGATGCGGAAGGCCCCCTGCCCTCAGAACTCGCAGCCGCGCTGGAACGGCGGCCATCGGCCTTCATCTTCCAGCCGCGCACCCATTCGGTGACCGGCCAGAACGTGAGCCCGGCGCGGCTGGCCGAACTCGGCCGGGTGCTCGCCGGCAGCGACACGCTGGTGATCGAGGATGACGGCATTGGCGACGTCTCGATCCATCCGCCGATCAGCCTGGGCAGGAGGATGCCGGAGCGGGTCGTGCATATCCGCTCCTTCTCGAAATCGCTCGGGCCGGACCTGCGGATCGCGGTGCTGTCGGCTCCGGCCATGGTGATCCGGCAGATCCAGTCCTATCGCAGCTTCTCCTCGGGCTGGACCAGCCGGCTGCTCCAAGCGGCGACCGCCTGGTTGCTGACCGATGCAGAGACAGGCCAGAGGGTGGCGCAGGCCCGTGCGATCTACGCCGAGCGCCGGCAAGCTCTGGTCGCCTGCCTCGCAAAGCGGGGCCTCGCCATGCCGGAGAGCGACGGCCTATGCATCTGGGTGCCGGTGGAGAACGAGCAGTTCGCGCTGGTGACGCTGGCGGCGCATGGCATCGCGGTGCTGCCCGGCAGCAAATGCGCGGCGAGACCGACCGAGCATGTCCGGGTCGCGACCGCGATCCTGACGCAGGACTATGATCGCGTCGCCGAGGCGCTGATCAAGGCGGCGCAGCGGGGCGATCAGGGCTGACGCAACGCCCTGGTATGGGCCGGCAGCTCCTCGTCCGCGAACAGGTCCGGATGTTCGGCGGCGATGCGGGGCAGCGCGTTCAGGATCTCGCGCAGATGGATGCGCATCGCGGTGGCGGCCATGTCTGAGTCACCGGTCTCGATCGCATCGACAATGGCGTTGTGCTGGGTGATCAGCAGCGGGATCGGCGAGGTACCGGGCAGCGAGAGATAGCGCACCCGGTCGGTCTGGGCGCGGGCGCTCTCGACCACCTTGCCGGCATAGTCGCAATCGACGATCTCGGCGATCGCCTGATGGAAAGCCTCGTCCAATACGGTGAAGCCGGAATAATCACCGCGTCCGGCGGCAGCTGCCTGCTCGGCGATGAGGCGGCGCAGGCGAGCGACGCCGTCAGGGTTGATCAGCCGGCTCGCAGCCCGCGCCAGAGAGCACTCCACCGCCTCGCGCACGAAGCGGGCATTGGCGACCTCGCGCATCGAGATCTTCATGACGAAGGTGCCGCGGCTCGGCAGGATCTGCACCAGCCCGGCCTCGGACAGCTTGATGAAGGCCTCGCGCACAGGCTGGCGGCTGACGCCGAAGCGCCCGGCGATCTCCTTCTCCGACAGCGCCTCACCGGGCCTGATCTCGCTGACGATGATGGCCTGGCGCAGCGCCGCGACGAGCTGCGGCGCGATCGGATCGCGAAGCCGGAGCGAGATGTCCATGGGCGCAACTCCTCGGCCAGCCCGCGCAGATTATACCGGTATGGTGGCCTAGCGGCAAACGTCGCCGGTCAGCCCTCGTGTCGCCTCAGCAGGTAAGTGTCCATGATCCAGCCATTCTGTGCGCGTGCCGCCTCGCGCCTGCGGACGATCTCGTCCGAGATTTCGGCGAGCGGGCCGGAAGCCAGAACCTCCTGCGGCGCGCCGAGATAGGCGCCCCACCAGATGTCGAGGCCGGCGGGATCGATCTTGGCGAAAGCCTGCTCGCCGTCGAGCATGACCACTGTGCTGCCGTTCTCGTCGTGAAAGCCGCCTTCGGCGAGCTTGCGGCCGGTGGTGATGGTGACGGGCTCGCCGATCCGGTTCAGCACCAGCCGATGCGCCGCCGCCAGTGCCTGGACCGAGGTGATGCCGGGGATGACGTCGTAGTCGAATACGAGCCCGCGGGCGCGCACGGCCTCGATGATGCGCAAGGTGCTGTCGTAGAGCGACGGATCCCCCCAGACCAGCAGCGCGCCGGTCTGATCCTCGCCGAGCTCGTCGCGGAACAGGCGCTCATAGCTTTCGGCGAGCACTGCATGCCAGTCGTCGACGCTGCCGCGATAATCGTTCCCCGCTTCGGCGCGCTTGGGCACCTTGAGCGGTACGGTGCGCCAGTTGCCATGCTCGATATAGCGCCGGCAGATCTCCTCGCGCAGCTCGCGCAACGCCGATTTCTCGGCGCCCTTGTCCGGCACGAAGACGACATCGACGCTGTTCAGCGCCCGCACCGCCTGGATCGTGACGTGCTCGGGATTGCCGGCGCCGATGCCGATGATCCTGATCCTGCGCATGGGCACCTCTTTTGTGTTCGAGGCGCCGCATAGCACGATCCGACAGGGGCGCGTCATGCTCGGGCTCGACCCGAGCATCTCTTTCAGGAGCTTCTCGGGTCTGCGCTTCGCTACGCCCGAGAATGACGGCCTCCTTCTAACCCAGCAGATTGCGGATCGTGCGCATGAAGACGCGGGCGCCGGGCGCGATCAGGTCATCCGGGAAGTCGTAATCGGGATTGTGCAGCGGCGGGGTGTCCTCGCCGGAGCCGAGCAGGAACATCGCCGATTTCGAGGCACGACCGAACAGGCCGAAATCCTCGGAGCCGCGCTGCGGCGGCGTCTCACCGCGCGCGATGCCTTCCTCGTCGCAGGCGCGGCGCAGATGCGCCACCGCTTCGGGATGGTTTTCGCAATGATGGAAGACGTCGTGGTAGTCCATCGAAACTGACAGCCCGCCGGCAGAGGCCGCCTCGCGCACCAGAGCCTCAGCCTCGGCGCAGAGCGAGCCCATCAGAGAATCGCTTAGCGTGCGCAACGTCGCCCAAAGCTCGGCGCGGCCGGGCGTGATGCCGAACGCCGGCTCACCCATGCTGGCATGGGTGACGGTGACGAGGCGATAATTGCCCTCGAGCGCGCCGCCCGGGCCGAGCGCAGTCAGCTCCGGCATCAGCCGGGCGAGCGCCTTCATCGGCGAGACCGCGTGTTCCGGCGTCGCAGCATGCGAGGTGTGGCCGGTCAGCACGATCTTGAGGCCGCGCGAGGCGCAGTTGGCCGGCCCTTCCGATATCCGGACGGACCCAAGCGGCAGGCCGGGCTTGTTGTGCAGCGAGAAGGAGAAGTCGGGCGCGATCTCCGTGAATTTCGGATCGGCAATGACGGCGGCGGCGCCGGCCCCCGTCTCCTCCGCCGGCTGGAACAGCAGGATGGCGCGCCCGCGCTGCGGCCGCTGCCGGCCGAGGCCGCGCGACAGTGCCGCGACGGTCGCCATATGGCCGTCATGGCCGCAGAGATGGCCCTTGCCCGCCACCTGCGAGGCATGTGGTGCGCCGGAGAGGTCCTCGATCGGCAAGGCATCGAGCTCGCAGCGGATCAGCACGGTTGGGCCGGGCTCGGCGCCGTCATAGATCGCGGCGACGCCGTGGCCTCCGAGCTCGGCGACGATGCGGTCCGGTGCACTCGGCGCGAGGAAAGCGACGATCGCTTTTGCCGTCTCGCGCTCCTCGCCCGAGATCTCCGGCGCGCGGTGCAGGGCATGGCGCAGCTCGATCAGCTCGACCATGTCGGAATTGGTGAGAAACATGCCTGGCGCTTCCTCGGATGATTTGCTGCGAGCATCACCAGCGCGCCGGCGCGTTCAACCCCTGCCGCCGCCCGGCACCGGCAGGCGGCCATGCATCCCACTCACGCCGCCAGCAATCCCAGCGCCCGCTCGATCCGCGAGCAGCCACCGCGCCCGCGCGCTTTGCGATAGGCGCGGCTGAGGCGGCCGCTGGCATAGGCGTCGACGACGATGGCGTGGACATAGCTCTTGCGCACCACGGCCGGCGTGTTCACCAGCCGCTCGGCGATGGCGCGCATGATGTCGGCGAGCTGGCGCTTGCGGCCGCGCTCGCTGGCGGCGATGTCGGTCGAGAGCAGCAGCTCGGCTGCCGCCGCATTGGCGGCGAGCATGCGCAGATCCTTGCTCGACACGGATAGGCCAGCCGCTTCCTTCAGATAGGCGTTGATGTCGGCGGCGTTGATCGCAGCGACCGCGCCGTCCTCGGCCCGGTACTGGAACAGGCGTTTGCCTGGCAAGGTCTTCAGCCGCAGCAGAGCGCGCGCAAGCGGGGCGTCGTCGCGGCCGCAGACGATATCCTTGCCGCCCTTGCCGCGGAAGGCGAGAGCGACATGCCTACCAGTGATGTCGACATGGCGCTTCAGCAAGGTCGAGGCGCCATGGCTGCCATTGGTGCGGGCATAGACCTCGTTGCCGACACGGATATGGCAGCGATCGATGATCGCAGCGGCACAGGCGAGCGCCTTGCGGCGCGACAGGTCCCTGTCCTTGAGATCGGCGGCGATTCGCTCGCGCAGCTTCGGAAGGGCGGCGATCACGTGGCCGAGGCGCTTGAGCTTGCGGCGCTCGCGCACTTTCTCCCAGTCGGGATGGTAGCGATGCTGGATACGGCCGGCATCATCGCGCCCCGCTGCCTGGAGATGGGCGCGCGGATCGGCGGCGATACGGACGTCCTGATAGGCCGGAGGAATCGCCAGCGAACGGATGCGGGCGAGCGTCTCCTCGTCGGTGATCCTGCCGCCGTCGGCGTCGCGATAGCCGAAATTCCGGCCGACCCTGACGCGACGGATGGTCAGATCGTCGACGGTCGTACGGCGCAGTCGACCGGACGACCTGGCCTTGTCTTCGGGCTTGGCGACCATGACCCTTCTCCGCAACGCGACGAGCAGCGGAGGAATGCGGGAGACGGCGGGAGGTTCCCGCTATAGCTCGATTGAAAAACTCCGATCGTCCCGGGCGAAGCGGAGCGCAGACCCGGGACCCATTCCGGAACGGTTCAGGAATGGGTCCCGGATCGGCGCCGCTGACGCGGCTTGTCCGGGACGACCCGCTTTGGAAGCGCAAAGGACAATGCTCTCAGCGCTTCGCCCGCGCCACGATCTGCGTCGGGTTGACGAAGCGCAGCGCGATGATGAGCCAGACCAGTGTCGTCACCATGTAGATCACCGCCATGGCGTCGATCGACTGCACGGCGCGCACGCCGGCGGCGAAGACCGCGTAGTAGAGCGCGACCACCAGCGTCTGGCTGGTCGGGCCTGCGGTGAGGAAGGTCAGCTCGAACATCGCGATGGTGCGGACCAGCACGAGCAGCAGCGCGGCGAGGATGCCTGGCATCAGCAGCGGCAGCAGGACATGGATGAAGAGCTTGAAGGTGTTGGCGCCGAAGACGCGGGCCGCCGCCTCGATCTTGGTGTCGATCTGCTCGATGAAGGGGATCATCACCAGGATGACGAAGGGCACGGTCGGCACGAGGTTGGCGAGCACGACGCCCGACATCGAGCCCGCAAGGCCGGTGCGGTAGAGCACCGTCGCGAGCGGGATGCCGAAGGTGATCGGCGGCACCAGCAGCGGCAGCAGGAAGAGCAGCATCACCAGCTTCTTGCCGGGAAAATCGCGCCGCGCCAGCGCATAGGCGGCGGGCACGCCGATCAGCCCGGACAGGAAGACGACGAGGAAGACGATCTGGAAGGTGACCGTCAGCACGTCGCCAAGCTGGAACTCGCTCCAGGCGGCGCCGTACCAGCGCGTCGTCCAGCCATCGGGCAGCCAGGAGCGCAGCCAGCGCGTCGAGAACGAACTCGTCACCACCGCGGCGATCATGCCGAACAGGTTGACAATGAAGAAGCCGATCAGCGTCCAGTTGGCCGCGGCCCAGAGCTTGGTCGAGAGGCGGGTGTCCTTGACCATCGGATCAGCCCTTCCCGCCGCCGGCCGGGCCGCGATAGAGCATGCCACGCAGGCCAAGCACCGCGACGACGATGGCGAGCTGGACCATGCCCATGATCATCGCGACCGCCGAGGCCATCGAGTAGTCGTATTCCTCGAAGGCGGCCTGGTAGGCGGCGATCGAGATCACACGCGTCGGCCCTGCCGGCGCACCGAGCAGCACCGCCGAGGGGAAGACCGAAAAGGCCTGGACGAAGCTGAGGCAGAAAGTGATGGCGAGACCGGGCAGCAGCAGCGGGAAGAGGATGTGCTTGAAGCGCTGCCAGGGCCCGGCGCCGAGGGTCGCTCCGGCCTGCTCCAGCGCCGGATCGACGCCGGTGAGGTAGGACAGCGTCAAAAGGAAGGTGAAGGGGAAGCCGGTGATGACCAGCGAGAGCATCACGCCCCAGTAATTGTGCAGCAGCTTCACCGGCGAGGAGATGATGCCGAGCGTCATCAGCGTCCGGTTGAACCAGCCTTGCGGGCCGAGATAGTTCAGCAGGCCTTCCGCGACAAGCACGGTGCCGAGCGTGATCGGGATCACCAGGATGGTGGTGAGCAGGCGCTGGTTCTTCATCAACCTGACGCGGAAGGCGATCGGGATTGCCAGCAGCAGCGTGACGATCGTCACCGGCATGGCAAGCCAGAGCGTGGTCGCGATCGTGTCGTAGAGGAACGAATCCGAGAAGAAGCGCTGGTAGTTCGCCAGCGCGCCGCCGGCCTTGGGATTGAAGGACAGGAACAGCCCGTAAAAGAACGGGTAGATGAACAGCGCCAGCAGGAAGAACACCGCCGGCAGGACGAGCAGGGTCAGCCCGTCGAGACCGCGCGCGGCGAGGCGCTGCTTGAGCGGGATCTCGGCTGCGTTTGCGGACAGGGTGCTCATGCGCCATCTCCGAAGACGAGGACGCGATCCGGAGCCGCCGCGAGGCTGATCTCGGTGCCGGGCGCGATGCGGCTATCGGCGAGGAAGGTCAGCGGCGTGTCATCGGCCATGCGGGCGAAGCCGACGAATTCGCGGCCGTGGAACTCGGTCGAAACCACCTTGGCCTTGAGGCCCGGCGCGCCGTCCGCCACCGGATGGAGGTCCTCCGGCCGGATCGAGATATGCGCGCCCTGCCCGGCCGCGACCGGCGATCTAACACGGCCGACGACACCGACTTCACCGACCGTGACCGTTGCCGTCTCCGCGGTGGCGGAGGCTACGCGGCCGGCGACCTTGTTGCGGAAGCCCATGAACTCGGCGACGTCGAGATGGTCCGGCCGCGAGAACAGGTCCTCGGGACCGCCGACCTGGCGGATCTCGCCATCGCGCATCACCACGATGCGGTCGGCCAGCGAGAGCGCCTCCTCCTGGTCGTGCGTGACGTAGATCGTGGTGGCGCCGAGCGTGTTGTGGATGCGCCTGATCTCGGCGCGCATCTCAAGGCGCAGCTTGGCGTCGAGATTGGAGAGCGGCTCGTCCATCAGCACGAGGGGCGGCTGCACCGCGATGGCGCGGGCGATGGCGACGCGCTGCTGCTGGCCGCCGGAGAGCTGGCCGGGCAGCTTCTCCTCCTGGCCCTGCAGGCGGACCAGCGCGACGGCGTCGGCGACGCGGCGGTCGCTTTCCGCCTTGGCCATGCCGCGCATCTTCAGGCCGAAACCGATGTTCTTCTTCACGCTCATATGTGGGAAGAGCGCATAGCTCTGGAAGACCATGCCGAAGCCGCGCTCTTCAGGGCGCAGTGGATCGATGCGCTTCTCGTCGAGCCAGATGCCGCCGCCGGTCGCCGGCAGCAGGCCGGCGATCAGGTTCAGCGTCGTCGACTTGCCGCAGCCGGAGGGGCCGAGCAGTGCGATGAACTCGCCCTGCTTGATCGTCAGCGACACGTCCTTGACTGCGTTATGCGTTCCGAAGTCGCGGCAAAGCCGGTCGAGCCTGAGTTCGCGGAAGTTCGCAGCATGTATCGACATGAAGGACCATCGGGTTCGAACGGATGGGCGGCCGGCTGGGGCCGATAACCGATTTCATGGAAAAGCTGGTCATCCCGGACGCAGCGAAGCGGAGATCCAGAATCCAGGCCTGAGCCTATCCGAAGACGGTTCAGGCATGGGTCCCGGGTCGAGCGATGCTCGCCCGGGACGACAAGGGCGAGTTATTCTCGCAGGCTTACTTGCGCTTGGCGCCGCCGACCTGCTCGTCCCAGATGCGGAAGGCGACGACCATCTTCTCGGGCTCGAGCGGGGTCTCCATCGGGTTCTCGGCGATCAACTTGTCGTATTCCGGCCGGCCGAACTCGGCGATGGCCTTCTGGCTTGAGGCCGGCGCCATCGAGAGCGGCACGTCCTTCACCGCCGGACCCGGATAGAAATAGCCCTCGTCATAGGTGTAGGCCTGCTGCTGCGGCGTCAGCATGTGACGGATCAGGTCGAGCAGCACGGCGAGCTTCTCGTCCGAGACGCCCTTGGGGATCATCATGTACTGGGCGTCGGTGACCCAGTGGAAACCCTTCAGCGCCTGGATCTTCGCCTCCTTCGGCACGACGCCGAGGACGCGCGGGTTGATGTCCCAGCCCGTGGTGGAGACGATGATGTCGCGCGAGCCGTCGCCGAGTTCCTTCATCGTCGCGCCCGTGCCGCCGGGGTAGTATTCGATGTTCTCGCCCAGGGCCTTCAGATAGGCCCAGGTCTTGTCCCAGCCCTTGGCCGGATCCTTGGGATCGCTGTCGCCGAGGATATAGGGCAGGCCCATGATCCAGGTACGGCCGGGGCCGGAATTGGCCGGACGGGCATAGAGGAAGCGGTTCTTGTTCTGCTTCGTCCAGTCGAGCAGCTCCTGCGCCGTGGTCGGCGGGGTCTTGACCTTGTCGGGCATGTATTCGAGCAACGGGCCGGACGGGTAATAGACCATCGCCATGGCCTGGCCGCGCCCAAGATTGTGCATGGCGAGCGCAGGCTTCAGGTAGATGTCCTCAGGCTTGGGCAGCTCAGCCGCGAAGCGCGGCAGCAGCTCGACCCAGAGCTTCTGGTCGATGCCGGCCGAGAGCACGTCGAGGCCGCCGATGACGAAATCGATGTCGAGGCGGCCGGCATCCTGCTGCGCCTTAAGCTTGGCGGGCAGCTCCGGCGCGGGCGCCTTGGTGAAGACCATCCGCGAGACGGCCTTGGGGTTGGCCTTGGGGTAGTTTTCAAGCGGCGTCTGGACCAGGGCGAGCGCCCCGCCGACGTCGATGACGCTGATCGTGAGCGGCGACGCCGGCAGCTTGAGCGCTTGAGCGAAGGCTCCGGGCGCGGCCGCGATACCGGCCATGCCAGCGACGCCGCCGAGGAATGTACGGCGATGGATCGTATCCTGGACCATGATCTCCCCTCCCGGCGGCCTTGCCGCCTGCTGTTTCCCCAGCCCGTGAAAAGCGGGCTCTTGCGGCACTTTCAGCACCGGCTTCTACTGAAATCGTGGCTTTCGGAGTTGACGCCTCCGTTCGAGCCGGTATCCTAGTATACTAGTGAACAAGAGCTTGGCAATGGGCATCGCCGCGGCGAGACAGAGCACCGACCAGATCTACCGGGCGTTGCGCGGCGATGTGCTGAACGCGGTGTTGCGCCCGGGCGAGGCGATCTCGGAAGCGCGCATGGCGCTGCAGTTCGGTGTCAGCCGGACGCCGGTGCGCGAGTCTTTCAAGCGGCTGGTCGAGGACGGCTTCCTCGTCGTCGTCCCGCAAGTCGGCACCTTCGTCGCGCCGATCGACCTTGCCGCGGTTTACGACAGCCAGTTCGTGCGCGAGACGCTGGAATGCCGCACAGTGGCTCTGGCGGCAAAAAACATCGACGGGGCGGGGCGGGCCGCCCTCGCCGCTCTCATCGCGCAGCAGGAGCAGGCGCTCGCCGATGGCGACCGGGTCGGCTTCTTCCGCGGTGACGAGGAGTTCCATGCAGAACTGGCGCGGCTCTCCGGCCACCCTTCGGTCTGGGGACTGATCGAAAGCGTCAAGGCGCAGCTCGACCGGGTCCGCTGCCTGTCGCTCGATACCGGCGGCTGGTCGGAGATGATCCTGGGCGAGCACCGAGAGATCGCAGAGGCCATCAGCGCCGGCGACGAGGCCCGGGCCGAGCGCACCATGCGGGCGCATCTGCGCACCGTCTTCGACGCGATCGAGACGATCGCGCGCGACCATGTCGACGCCTTTGCGGCAAGCGGCGGCCTCAGCAAACCCACCTGAAAAAAGCCGCGACAGACGGCGCTCCAAAAGGACAGCAACGATGGAACAGACCTGGCGCTGGTTCGGCCCGGACGATGTGGTGACGCTCGCCCAGGCCCGTCAGGCGGGCGCGCGCGGTATCGTCAACGCGCTGCACCAGATCCCCTATGGCGTGGTCTGGAGCGTCGAGGAGATCGAGAAGCGGAAAGCGATCATCGAGGCCGACGAGAGCCTCGGCCTGCGCTGGTCGGTGGTCGAGAGCCTGCCCATCCACGAGGACGTCAAGATCGGCGAAGGCGACCTCGAGACGATCTTCGCCAATTACCGCCAGTCGCTGCGCAACCTCGCCGCCTGCGGCATCGAGGTGGTCTGCTACAACTTCATGCCGGTGCTGGACTGGACCCGCACCGACCTCGCCCAACCCCTCCCCGGCGGCGGCACGGCGCTGCGCTTCAACCTGCACGAATATGTCGTCGTCGACCATTTCATGCTGCAGCGGCCAGGCTCAGACGAAGGCCATCCGGCCGAGGTGATGGACAGGGCCAGGGCTTGGTTCGAGCGCTCCTCGGAGGCCGACCGAACCAGGCTGATGGCCAACATCATGGCGGGCCTGCCCGGCGCCTATGACCGCTACGATGTGCCGGGGCTGAAGCGCATCCTCGCGCGCTATGCCGATATGAGCCATGACGGCCTGCGCGCCAATCTCAAGCGCTTCCTCGAGGCGGTGATCCCGACCGCCGAAGAGGTCGGAATCCGCATGTGCATCCATCCGGACGATCCGCCGCGGCCGCTCTTCGGCCTGCCGCGCATCTGCTCGACCGAGGACGACATCGCTTTCATCCTCGGGGCGGTCGAGAGCCCCTCGAACGGGCTGACCCTCTGCTCCGGCTCGCTCGGCGCCAATCCGAAGAACGATGTGCCGGCCATCGCCCGCCGCTTCGCCGACCGGATCTGGTTCGCGCATCTGCGCAACGTCGCCAAGGACCCGGACGGCTCCTTCATGGAGGCCGAGCATCTCGGCGGCGACACCGACATGGTCGCCCTGGTCGACGCGCTGATGGCCGAGCAGACCCGGCGCAAGGCCGCAGGCTGGCGACACTGGCGCATCCCGATGCGGCCCGATCACGGCCATGAACTGCTCGACGACGCCAAGAAGGGTTCGTTCCCCGGCTATCCGGCGGTCGGCCGGCTGCGCGGCCTGGCGGAGCTGCGCGGGGTGATGACGGCGCTGTCGACCGTCAAGGGTTATGCGAGCTGAGGCGGCGGCGCGGCAGCCATGCTCGCGCTCGACCATCTGACCGTCATCGCGCCGACCCTGACCGAGGGCGTCGCGCACGTGCGCGCCTGCCTCGACCTCGACGTGCCGTTCGGGCAGCGGCACGCCTATATGGGCACTCACAACCACCTGCTCCAGCTCGGTGACGCGACCTATCTGGAGATCGTAGCCCTCGACCCGCAGGGTGAGGAGCCGCCCTGCCCGCGCTGGTTCGGGCTGGGCGATCAGAGACAGGTCCGGGCGGATTGGGATGCCGGAAGGCGCCTGCGCGGCTGGGTGGCGAGGACCGTCGCGATCGACGCGATCGTCGTCGGGCGCGAGCATGTCTTCGGCAGAACAGTCGCCTTGCCCTGGGCAGAGCCGTTGTTCGACTTCGCCCTCCCCGAGGACGGCTCGCTTCCGCTAGGCGGCGCCGCTCCGTCGATCATCGACCGGCGCGGCAAACCGCGTTCGATGGCGACGATGGCCGATCTCGGCGCCCGGCTCCTGTCATTCTCCCTGAATCACCCCGACGCGGCCGCGGTCGCCAAGCTCTACGAAGAACTCGATATCGATCGCCCCCCAGCGATCATGCATGGCAGCGAGCTGCGCTATCGCGCGCAGATCGAGACACCGGCCGGCCTGAAGGTGTTGTCCTGAAGCGGTGACACCCGTTCAGGTTCCGGCAAGCTGGGTCCGGCTCCTCAGCAGCGGCAGCGCCGTGACGACGACCGGGACGATCAGGAGCGCCCAGGCGCAGGCGTAGCCGAACCGGTCGGCGGCCAGGCCGAAGAGCCAGGGCCCCAGCGCCATCACGATCAGGCACAGCGTCGAAGCGAAGCTCACCGTCGAGGCGATCGAGCTACGCGGGGCCATCTCGGCGATATCGAGCAGATAGAGCGGGAACCAGCCGATTCCGAAGATGCCGAAGAGCACGAGCACGGCTGCCGCCAGAGGCGCGGGCACGCC
>NZ_LNCQ01000054.1:0-27650 GCF_002831785.1 Allobosea sp. FBZP-16
GGAAGCCGTGAATCACGCCGAGCCGCCAAAGCCAACTACTTTATGGGTCCGAGCCCTAGGTTAGGCGCCCGTTCGCTTTGACCGAATAGATCTGGTTCAGCGCGCGCCGCGCTCGCCGGCGTGCGGCTGCGCTCGGATAGCTCTTCATCCCGCTGCGCGACCAGCTCACCGGCAACGGCCGCAGCGAGCACCTCTCGGAGCTGCTCATCCAGAAGCCGCAATGCGGACTGGAGTCGCGTCTCGGCCTCGCGGATTTCGGTCAAGCGTTGGTCAGCTATGGCAACGATCCGCGCCTGTTCCTTCAACGGTGGCAATGGAAAGTCTAGTTCTGCGAATCGCGAAGCGCCGAGATGCTGAATGCCGACACCTCGAGCGGCTTGAGCGAAGGCGCCGGATACGGCCATTTGTCGGAATACGATCAACGCATACTCGGGCGTGGTTAGATGGGGGCGAAAACGGATGACCGTGTTCTGATAGCAGCAGGGCTGCACCTCACCGCGCCAGATCGCTGATCGGCCGACTTGGCTAGCGCTCCCCGAGGCTTCGGTCAGCAGGACATCCCCCACCTCAAGACCGAACACCTGCTGCTCGGCCGGGGTGAAATTCATCTCCAGCAGGTCATCAAGATTGATACCCGCAGGGGTGATATTCGCGGCTCGAATATATTTGGTCAGGTGTTCGCCCATGGCTTGATCCGGGGACCGTTGACGGCCGAGTCGAACGGCGCCGGCCTGGTCGACGCGGACCACCGCCCAGCCGGCCGGAAGGTCGGGTCGAGAAGGTGTCTGATCGTCGTTCGTGCTCATGGTCTTGTGCGCCTATTACCGCGCACCAAGAAGCTGAACCGCCCAAAGGCTCGCCTTCACCCCCTTGATGCGTCCGGCTGTAAGCCGTACAATAGCCTTCAGGCGATCATTAAGGCAATGGCCCATGAAACATACGGCGGCGAAAAGGCGGGTCGCGGCCCGCAGCGAGCGATTGGAGGCGCGTGTGTCCTCTGATCAGAAGGAACTTTTCCTCCGTGCTGCCGAGTTGCAGGGCCGAACGCTCACGGATTTTGTCATCTCGAGCGTGCATGAGGCCGCCGTGCGCACCCTTGAGGACCTGCAGTCGGTCAAGCTAGCGGTTGATGAAAGCCGCGCTTTCGCCGAGGCTCTCCTGAACCCCCGAGAGCCCGGCTCGCGACTTTCCGCGGCCGCTCGGCGCTATATGGCGTCGGTCGCGGCGCATGAGCCGAATGCTCGCTAGCCCTTGTTGATCCAGACACTCGACGACACTCACGATCGCGCCGGGTTCGAGTCCGGCGTGGACGCGCTAGACCGATATTTCCGCACCCAAGCCAGTCAGGACGTTCGCCGACGCGTCGCCTCCTGTTTCGTCCTCGTAGAGGGTGATCTCACGCCTCTCGCGTTCTCGACACTTGCCAGAACATCGATCGCTCTGTCCAACCTTCCGGCAACGCTGACGAAGCGCTTGCCGCGCTACCCCGTCGTACCGGCGACGTTGCTCGGGCGACTCGCCGTCGATCGGCGCCATCGCGGACGCCGACTGGGCGAGCACATGCTTTTGGACGCCTTCGCACGAGCGCTGCGCAGCGAAATCACCACATTCGCCATCCTGGTCGACGCGAAGGACGAAGCCGCAGGAGCTTTCTACCGCGCCTACGACTTCCTTCCCTTGGATAACGCCGGCCGCCGTCTTTTCCTCCCGATGGCCGAGGTCGCTCGCCTGTTCGCGTAACGCCGTAGGCCTTCAAGAGTGAAGTGCCCCTTGAACACCGGTACGAGAGCGTCCATGCCCGCCCAACCCGCCCACTGCGGCTTTGTCCCGCCCTCTTAATCGGTACGCTAACCGAGTAGCACTTCTATCTCTTTGTTCTCAACAAGCGTGCTGATCTCACTGTAGAGATCGACATCTTGGCCGGGCGCAGAGATGGAAATGACCAGAGCGTACCGCGCCTTATCAGCCACCCGCTTCTGGCCGACGTGCGACTTCCACCATCCCCCGACCGGATAGACCGCGATGGCGTCGTGACCTGCCAGTTCGATCGCCCTGCCGCGCCACAGATCGCAATGCAGCGACCCCGCCTGGATAGCTTTTGGCCCTAGAAGCCAGCAACTGGCCTCGCCATCGGCTTCGGTGCCGTCCTTGGCCTGGCTCGCTGAAATCCGGCTACGGAAGCGCGCTGCCGTCTCGGTGCGCTTCTTCATGTCAAACCGCAGCCCGAAAGAACGATAGGTGTCCGGTCGGGTCGCCGCCTTGCCCGCCAAGTTCGGCTCGATGAAATACGACAAGGTCACCTTCATCGTGACAATCTCGTTTTCGAGCTTCTCCAGCGCTGCTTTCGGCCAAGGCAGATCGTAGAAGTGCATCTCATTGAACACGCCGGTCCGGCCGTCCGCACCGATCGCGAAGGGCTGAATCTCGGCCTGGGCGACGAGCGTGGCGTCATTGCGCGCCGACAGGATCGCTCGCTCGATGTCCGGTACGCCGTAACCGAACTCGCGAAGCATCTCCTGCTTCTTGCCCTTGGTGGCCGCCTTCCCGGTCTTCCAGTGGGCACCGGTGCCGATGAACTTTCTCCGGATCGGTTCGGGCCATCGGGCCGAATCCACGGTCAGTGCGCGGTGCGTCTCCGCCCACAGGTCCGGCCGAGCCGCCTGCAGGCGGCCGATGAAGTTTCCGGCCATGCCGGCGGCAGCGCTCGTCGCCCAGAACGGGACAAGCGGTTCAGCCGTCACATCGGAGCCGGCCGACAGGAGAGAGACGGCCGGGTCCCAGCCGCAGAAGCCGGTCGCGTCCGACATCATATTGCCGGCCTCGAACAAGACTTCCGGCTTAATCGGCGTCAGGTCGTCGGGCAGCGACTGTGAGCCACGACTGAACGGGCTGCGGTGATTGGCCGGAACGGCGGCCTGCAACACCGGCGGCGGCGCCGGCGGCTGCTCCTTGCGCGTGAAGCCGCCGATGGTCAGGGCGTTCCAGCTCTGTGACGGGTCTTCCAGAGGCTGCGAAGGAAGGACGTCCACCGCCATGCCACCAGAGACGTTCCCGGTGGCGACGACGATCAGCCTCTTCGGTCGTTCCGCGGCCGGGACGGTGTCATCAGCCTCGCCTGGCATGGCCCCCGCCGCGATCTGGTCGATCGCACCGCTCCAAGTCGATGGCCGGCTTGGAGGGAAATCGGTGGCGGACGTGGCGATGCAAAAGCTCCGCACCACATCCGGGCGCTCGATCTCGACCGAACTGACGGCGCCCTGGGTCACCACACCGTAGCTGGGCGGCTTTGTTGGCGGAAACCCGCCGGGCGGCAGCAGCTTCATGGATTCGGCGCCATGGGTGAGTTCGACAGGACGCTCATCGTTCATCAACGGTTCCAGGTCGCCGTAGAGTACGAGCCCCGCAAGCGGCGTGCCGTGACCGCCATGCGGCTGGTGATCGTCCGCACCCCAGGCGGGATCGTAAGCCCAAGCGCCGCGCAGGCCGGGCGCAATCAACGGATGAGCCGCCATCACGCCAGTGTCGAGCGTACAGACCACGGGAGCGTCAGGAGACGGCGGGCTCACGCGCTGCGCCAGCTCTTCCACCCAGTCATGCTGTCCAAGACCGGTCTCCCCACGGTCGAGGAAAGGCTCGATCGTTCCCGTCGCGCGGCGAATTTCGGTGATGGCGCCTGGCACGCGCGCCGCGAACGCTGCCACCGCCGCAGCAACCGCGTGAATGAAGACAACCGTCGTGTCGGGAAAGATCAGGCGATCGCCGTGCACATCGATGTTCGCATTGCGGGCCGCCGCCACCAGGCGATCCGCTAGTGCGACCGGCTGGCGAACCCAGAGCTCCCACCATAGGATGTCGGGCGCAGCCAGATCCACCTCGCCGGTGAACAGCGATACGGCTTCTGCAGCCCTGACTTCCTCGATCACCTCGAACCGCTCGGCATCGGGGCGTCTCTGATTGCCGGGATCGCGTCCATAGTCAGCGATGCGATTGCGCAGGAAGGCGCGGGCATCATCCGGCACGAACACCAAGGCGCTTTCGGTGCGGTCCTCGTTGCGCTCCGATCGCAAGATCACAACGTCCTGTGTAGGAAACTCCAGCGCCGCGGGCACCTTCACGGCCTTGATCCGGGAGTCTTCCGCTGGCGGCAGCGTCGTGACCTCCACGACAGTACCGGATTTCAGCCCCTGTATGGGCAGGCGCGGGTCGGCAGCGGCAGCCGGAACCGTCCCCAGCGCCGCTGCGAGCTGGTCGAGGAGCTGCGTCGCATGCGCCGTATAGTCTCCCCGGAGGGGTTTGCGTTCCTGATTGCGTGAGGGAAAGGTATAGGCCGCGGTCTCACGAAAGACGTCGATCGAGATATGCGCGCGGTCTCTCGTGTCGAAATTATCGGGCTCTGCCATAGGCTCCTACTTCTTCATTCGCGTTCCGTTCGATCCGTTCGGCGGAGCCTGCCTAACGGCCGGGTTGGCGACGGAACTTGCCCTTCAAAGTCTGTCGATTTTGGAGCGCGTCACGCAAGGCATCGGGCGATACCTTCGAGGCGCCTTCCAGGATGGCGTCCTTGACGACGGCATCGGCCGCGCGGACCAACTCGCCCTGGCTCAGGCCTTCGAGCACGCTTTCAATGCCGGGCCATACCGTCGACGCGAACTTGAACTTGCCAAGCCGACGTTCAACGATGGCCCGCGCTGACGTCGCGTCTGGCAATGTATATTCGACCACTTCGTCGAAACGACGCGCCAGAGCTTCGTCCAGGATCTCGACATGATTGGTCGCGGCCAGCACGAGACTGTCGGTTGAATTTGGCTCCTCCATGAAGGCCAGCACCGAATTCAGAACCCGTCGTATTTCGCCGACATCGTTCGGGTGGCCTCGGCGAGAGCCGATCGCGTCGAACTCATCAAGTAGATAGACGCCGCGGGTCTGCGCAATCTGGTCGAAGAGCAAGCGCAGCTTGCCGGCGGTCTCGCCGAAAAACCGGCTGAACAGCGATTCGAGCCGGACCGTGAACAGCGGCAGCCGCAGTTCGCCGGCCAAGGCCGAGGCCGTCATCGTCTTGCCCGTTCCGGGCGGGCCAACAAGGAGCATGTGCGTGGCGGGGGTCTGTCCGTGCTCACGCAGGGTCGCACGCTCCTGCTGCTGGCGGACGACACGGCCCAGCCGCTTGGCAATTTCATCGGAGAGCACCATGCTCGAGAGCGCAACCTTGGGATAGGCGCTCTCGACGAGGCCCTGCAATTCGCCGCGCGGCCGGGCGAGCGGGATCGGGGTCTGTCCGCCGGCAGGTTTGCCGGTCCCTCGCTGATCACGTGCCTTCTGGACAAGCCGTTTCAGCTTCTCAGCGTCATCCGCACGGCCCTGGCGAGCTTCCTGAGCGGCGATCTGCAAGGCGATCGACAGGAGCTGGTCCTCATCCCCGTCGATATGCGAGTTCAGGAGTGCGAGAATTTGCTTAGTCGACATGCTCGCCTCCTTTCTTTGGTTGGGCCTCGCTATACTGTTGCCTGCTCAGATGCTTTTGGCTCTCGCTTGCTTCGCCAACGCTATCGGAATCAGGCCAAAAGCGCCACCGTTTCCTCTCTACCACAGAGTTTCCTAACCATTCTTTCGACCCGTGGGATGCGAAGCTCAGCCGCCCAGCCGGCCAGACCAGTGTGGGCGACATCTCGACCGGCTGTGCTTCCCTCAATCAACGCAGGAACAAAACAGGAACTTTATATCGAACCCATCCTGGGGATTCAACGGGGTGCTTGCGGCCCCTGCGGGAGCTGATCGCGCGGCCGATGTCCTAGTTGTGGGCCGTCGAGGCTTCCAGAGATGACCTTGAGGGGAAAGCATTCCCCGGCGGCCGAGCCTTTGTCTCGGTCGACCCCTTCTGCGGGGAGACCCCGCAACGCCCCCTGAGAGTGAGAGTGCGGACCGGTTTTCCGTGACGGGTTGAGAGCTGGGAGAGAGCTTCCGGTGCCCGTCGTGGAGATTGGTCCCATGAACATACAGGTCCTCGATGCGCGCAGTGATGCGCGTGGCGGTTACAAGGTCGATGTCAGCCGTGGCGAGCAGATCGGCCGCGTCTCGTCCGAATGGTTCTCCCGGCCAGCGGATGAGCGCTATCTATCTCTGTCCGAGCTGGCGCATTCCGTTCGCGACCGGGCCGACCGCAGCCGGACGCGTGTCGTGGAAAGCGCACTCATCCATGTGGAGGCGAACCGCCGCGACCCGGAACGCCTGGCGTTGATCCTTCCCGGCACGGATACGCCTATCGCCCCGACCCATTGGAGCTTCGGCCAACTGGCCGGCCTGGTCGGCGCGCCGGCCGCCTATCTGCGCCAACTCCCGGCGCCGCTCGCCGCCATCAACCTGCAATATGGCCTGACGTCCAATCGGGCCGAGCAGATCAAGACGCTCGAAACCGATAACGGCCGTGTCGAACTGCGCGCCGTCACCGGCCCGGACTATGGCCGCATCTTCGACCACGAGCTGGTCGAGGCGGTGCAGCGCATCGCCGGCAACGGCACGGGCGACACACGCTGGAAGGTGCCAGGCGTGCTGGACTGGTCGACCGGCATCTACAATCCGCGCGTCGACATCACCAAAGACACCACGACGCTCTATGCCTCCGATCGGGATGTCTTCCTGTTCCTCGTCGACGACCTGAACCCGATCGAGGCCGGACGGCTGGCGGACGGCTCGCCGGATCTCTATTTCCGCGGCTTCTACTGCTGGAACTCCGAGGTGGGCGCCAAGACGCTCGGCATGGCGAGCTTCTATCTGCGGGCGGTCTGCCAGAATCGCAATTTATGGGGCGTGGAGGATTTCGAGGAAATCACCATCCGCCACTCCAAATATGCCGCCAACCGCTTCGCCCATGAGGCGGCGCCGGCGCTGGCGAACTTCGCCAACTCCTCAGCCCTGCCTTTCGTAAACGGCATAAAGGCAGCCCGCGAGAGAATCGTGGCACGCACCGATGAGGACCGTACCGACTTCCTGCGCCGCCGCGGCTTTTCGAAGGCCGAGACCAGCAAGATCATCGACACCGTGCTGGCCGAGGAAGGCCGGCCGCCCGAGTCGATCTTCGATTTCGTGCAGGGCATCACCGCCGTTGCCCGCGACAAGGCGCATCAGGACGCCCGTCTCGACATGGAGGCCAAGGCTAAGAAGCTGCTCGATCGGGCGGCCTGATCTCCGCAAGGCCGGGGATGCGGTTTGCGTGTCTCCGGCTCTGCGCTTCCGTGCCTTTCTGGTTTCCCGGTCCGTGGCGCTGCCCCCTTTAGAGGAAGAGGGCGGCGCTTCGCTTCGTGACGGGTTTAGGGCTGAGAGAGAGTCTCTCGGCGCCCGTCGCGGAGTAATCCCCGATGGCTACTGCAGTTCAGAAGATCATCCTGTCGTCCTCACGCGACATCCCCTTCAACAAGCTGGTGCTCAGCCAGTCCAACGTCCGGCGTGTGAAGGCCGGCATCTCGATCGAGGACCTGGCGGCCTCGATCGCGCGTCGCGGCCTGATCCAGAGCCTCAGCGTCGTGCCCGTGGTCGACGCCGAAGGTCAGGAGACCGGCATGTTCGAGGTCCCGGCCGGCGGCCGCCGCTTCCGTGCGCTGGAGCTGCTGGTCAAGCAGAAGCGCCTCGCCAAGATCGCCCCCGTGCCGTGCGTCGTGCGCAAGCGCGACGACGAGGTCCTGTCCGAGGAAGTGTCGCTGGTCGAGAATATCGATCGCGCGCCGCTTCATCCGCTGGACCAGTTCCGCGCCTTCCAGGATATGCGGGTGAAGGGCAAGACCGAGGAGGAGATCGCCGCAGCGCTCTTCGTCCCGGTCCAGGTGGTCAAGCAGCGCCTGCGCCTCGCGGCCGCATCGCCCGTCCTGCTCGACGTCTATGCCGAGGACGGCATGACGCTCGACCAGCTCATGGCCTTCACCGTCACCGACGACCATGCCCGCCAGGAGCAGGTCTGGGAGGCGATCAAGGACGCCTGGTCGAAGGAGCCCTATCAGATCCGTCGCATGCTCACCGAGACCACGGTGCGCGCCTCCGACAAGCGCGCCGTCTTCGTCGGTGTCGACGCCTACGAGGCGGCCGGCGGCATCGTCATGCGAGACCTGTTCCAGTCCGATGACGGCGGCTGGCTGCAGGATGCGGCGCTGCTCGATCGGCTGGTCGCCGAGAAGCTGAAGGCGACGGCTGAGACGATCGCCGCCGAGGGCTGGAAGTGGATCGAGGTCGCAGTCAGCTTCCCCTACGACGCCACGCGCGGCCTGCGCGAGCTGCAGGGCGAGCCGCTCGACTTGACGGCGGAAGAACAGGCGACGATCGAGGCGCTCAACGCCGAATATCAGAAGCTCGAGGCGGAATATGAAGACGCCGACGAGCTGCCCGACGAGGTCGACCTGCGGCTTGGGGAGATCGAGACGGCGCTGTCGGCCTTCGAAACCCGTCCGGTCCGCTTCGAGGCCGTCGACATCGCCCGCGCGGGCGCTTTCATCAGCATCGCCCATGACGGCAGCATCGCCATCGATCGCGGCTATGTCCGGGCCGAGGACGAGGCTCCCGAGCCCGGCATCGAGGCCGATGGGGACGACACCGAGCATCAGCCGGGCGAACCCGGTGTGCCGGCCTTGCAGCGCGCCGTCATCACGATCGGCGGCCAGCCCGTCGAGGCGGAGGACGACGAAGACGACGCGATCAAGCCGCTCCCCGAGCGCCTGGTCATCGAGCTGACGGCCTATCGCACCCTCGCGCTGCGCAACGCCGTCGCGGAGAACCCGCACGTCGCCATGACCGCGCTGCTCCACAAGCTGGTGTCGGACACCTTCATGACCCGCATGTATACGGGCGCCATGGAGGCCGGGGTGAAGCACGTCTTCTTCCCGGCGCAGGACGATGGGCTGAAGGACAGCCCGTCCGCCCGCGCGGTGCAGGACCGTCACGCCGCCTGGGCCGGCGACATCCCGAAGGACGACGATGCACTGTGGGATTGGCTCGCGGGCCTGGACGACGCCAGCCGGATGGCGCTGCTGGCGCATTGCGTCAGCTACGGCGTCAACGCGCTCTATGAGCGGCCGAACCCGCACAGCGCCGGCGGCGTGTCGCAGCACACGCTCGACATGCGGCTCGCCCAGGCCGACCGCCTGACCAAAGCGACGGGGCTCGATCTGGTGGAGGCCGGCTGGCGCCCGACCTTCGGCAACTACCTCAACCGTGTCACCAAGCCCCGCATCCTGCAGGCGGTTCGCGAGGGCATCGGCGAGCAGGCCGCGCAGCTCATCGACCACCTAAAGAAGGGCGACATGGCCAAGGAGGCCGAGAGGCTGCTCGCCGAGACCGGCTGGCTGCCCGAGCCGCTGCGCCTGATCGACGATGCCGAGGCGCCCACGCCGGAAGTCGAGGCTGGCGGCGAGGACGACGATGCGGCGCTGCCCGCGTTCCTCGCCGGCGACGACGAGGTTGTCACGGCGGAGGCCACCGACGACGAAGCGCACCTTGTCGCAGCCGAATGACGAGCACCCGGAGCGGCTTCGGCCGCTCCGGTCCTTTCCCCGATTGAAGGAGCATCGCCATGTCGCGATCCAACCCGTCGCCACGCCGCGTCGTCTTCCAGTACCTCGTTCCCGTACATGTCGAGGTCGAGGACGGCATCGTCGGCCGCGTGACGATCATCGACGAAACCCCGGTGCGCGCCCCCGTCGTCGTCGAAGGCGATCCCGCCTATCTCGCCGACGCCATCCGCGCCGCCGACGACGGCCAGGCCTGGCCATCCTGGCAGTTCGGCTACTAGCCGCGCCACCCCGAACCCACTCCGAGCCCGGCCCGAGCGCCGGGCTCTTTTCGTTTCCGGAGCCCGCCATGACCGATTTCTCCACCCGCTATTCCTGCCTGCTCGATGTCGGCACCTCCGCCAACGTCGCCCGGGCCTTCGACATCTACGCCGCCTTGATGGCCGAGAACGACCGCGAAGACCCGCCGGCCGAGCCGTTTCATCTATCTGTGACACCCGATCACGGTGCGTCGCGGCTCTGGCTGCGCGATCCCGGCACCGCAGATCCGCAGCTTGCGATCACCTTCGTGACGCGCTGCGCCGAGGCCCTCGCGCTGACCGGCCGTTGGGGATTTCAATGGGCCGGCATCGCCTCCGATCCCGTGGTCGATGGTTTCTCGGGCGGCACCCATGTGCTCGATCTTGCCACCGGCGAGACGATCGCATGGACGAGCACCGGCCGCTGGCTCGCCGACCGGCTTGCCAGGGGAGGCGCGCGATGAGCATCCCCGACCATGCCCGCGCCAACTTCCAGACGCTCCTGCGCGCCGCGAACAGTGGCGACCTGGCGCTGATGGAATGCACCGACGTAGCAACCGGCGAACCGCGCTACGTGATCTGCGCCGTCGGCCGCGATGACGGCGAGTTCGTCTTCACACCGTTCGGCCATCTCGCCGATGGCAATCCCTTCGAAATCTACAGCCCGCCGGACGCGTCGACATAGGCGAGCGCGCGCCCAATGTCCTCGCTCGCCGCTACCAGACCGCAACTTCCCACTGCCCGTTGACGCGGGCAAATCCGATTGGCCGGTTTTGCGGGCTCGCGTTCGGCCTGGTCGGATCGAGCACGATCTGCGTCATGCAGGTCACGCCCGGACCGACCCCACCCGGCGAGCAATCGCCGAGCTTCAGCGTCGCGTTCGCCAGCGACGTGCCCGTGAACAGGCGATGGCGCCGCACGGCCGCGGTCGCTTCGCCCTCGCTCGGCTCTGCGACGCCGGCGGCGACGGCCGGAGATGCAGTGACCGGCGAGATCACCGGCCTGAGCACGAAACCCGCACCGAAGCCGACAGCCAGACAGGCCGCGCCGAGAATGCCAATCGCACTGCCCTTCATCTCGCCTCCGATGCTCACTCAGCCGGCGCGGCACGCGCGAATGGTGCGAGGCACAGCGGCTTGTTTTCCTACGAGAACTTAGCGTCCCATCCGCACCGCCGGAAGCCGGTGCGACAGGCCGGGTTCCGGCCGCGCCAGAGTGAGAGGGTGGCCGGGACGGGTTTGAGCCCGTCCGGTCGAGAGAGAGCGCCGGGCCGGCTCGCTCCTGTTCCGCTCTCCGAGGTTCCTCTCATGCTTCATGATCCGCTTCCAGCCGCTCACGCGGCTTCGCTCCCGCTTGTCCCCCACACGCCGCCGGCCGCCTCTATCCTCGCCGCCGCCGAACGCATCCTCTCCCACCTCGAACAGGGCCGCACCGTTGATGCCGCCATGCTGCGCAGCGCCATGGAGGATGCCTTCGGCGCGTCCGACGCAGCCGGCGCGTGGGACTGGAAAGCCGCCTATGACGCCTGCGAGGTCGCGACCGTCCTGTTCCTACGCAAATACGGAAAGCCGCTTTTCCGTAAAGCCGCATCGCCGGCTTCACGACTCTCCGCGCTTGTGAAGATCGTCGGACTGTTACCGACGCACACGCGCCGATCCGAGGAGGCGCAGGCCTTCCAGCAATTCTCGACGCCGATCCCGCTCGGCCTTGCCGCGCTGACGGCGGCAACATTGGCCCCGGCAGATCGCGTGCTGGACCCGTCCGCCGGGACCGGACTGCTCGCCGTCCTCGCCGAGACCGCAGGCGCATCGCTCATCCTCAACGAGCTGGCCGAGACCCGCGCCGATCTTCTCACCTCTCTCTTTCCGGCCATGCCCGTCACGCGCTTCGACGCCGCCCAGATCGACGACCATCTCGATCCGGCCGCTGTGCCGAGCGTCGTCATCATGAACCCGCCATTCTCGGTGATGGCGAACGTCACCGGGCGGGTCGCGGACGCCGCCTATCGGCACATCGCCTCGGCGCTGGCCCGGCTGGCCGACGGCGGACGCCTCGTCGCCATCACGGGCGCGAACTTCTCGCCCGAGCTTCCGGCCTGGCGGGACGCCTTCGTGCGCCTGCAGGGACGCGGCCGCGTCGTGTTCACCGCCGCGATCGCCGGCTCGGTCTATGCCAAGCACGGCACGACCATCGAGACCCGCCTGACCGTCATCGACAAAGCGCCGGCCGAGGACCCCGAGCATTTCCCGGATTCGGCCGGGATCGCACCCGATGTCGCGACCTTGCTCGGCTGGATCGACGCGCAGCTTCCGGCACGCCTGCCGGTCTCGATCATGCGTCCCGCCGCGACACCGGCCGCAACGCCGCGCACGGTGCGAGGCTATCTCGCCCGCGCGGCGACGGCCCAGCCCGCCCGCCGTATCGCCCAGCTCGAAGGCGTGCCGCTCGACTATGAGACCATCGACTGGACGCCGCCGGAGACCGGCCGCCTGTCGGAGTCGATCTATGAGGCCTATGCGCTCCAGTCGATCCGCATCGCCGGCGCACAGCCGCATCCGACCAAGCTGGTGCAGTCCGCCGCCATGGCCTCGGTCGCGCCGCCAAAGCCGAGCTACCGACCGACGCTGCCGGCGCCGATCGTCGCCGACGGCATCCTATCCGACGCCCAGCTCGAGACGATCATCTATGCCGGCGAGACGCATGGCGAATATCTCGCCGGGGCCTGGACCGTGGACGAGACCGGCGATCTCGTCACCGCCGCGCCGGACGATGCCCCGAACGCGGTCCGCTTCCGCCGTGGCTTCATGCTCGGCGATGGGACCGGCGCCGGCAAGGGCCGCCAGTCTGCCGGCATCATCCTCGATAACTGGCTCCAGGACCGCCGCAAGGCAGTCTGGATCTCCAAGTCCGACAAGCTGCTCGAAGACGCCCAGCGCGACTGGTCGGCGCTCGGCATGGAACGCTTGCTGGTCACGCCGCTGTCGCGCTTCCCTCAGGGTACGTCGATCCGGCTGCCCGAAGGCGTCCTATTCACCACCTATGCCACGCTACGGTCCGACGACCGCGGCGAGAAGCTTTCACGGGTCAAGCAGATCGTCGAATGGTTGGGCTCCGATTTCGACGGAGTGATCATTTTCGACGAGTCCCACGCGATGCAGAACGCCGGGGGCGGCAAGGGAGAACGGGGCGATGTCGCCCCGTCGCAGCAAGGCCGTGCGGGGCTCCGGCTCCAGCACGCGCTGCCGAACGCCCGCGTGGTCTATGTCTCGGCGACCGGCGCGACCACCGTCCACAATCTCGCCTATGCCCAACGGCTCGGCCTGTGGGGCGGCGACGATTTCCCCTTCGCCAACCGCGCGGAATTCGTGGAAGCCGTCGAGAATGGCGGCGTCGCGGCGATGGAGGTGCTGGCCCGCGACCTTCGGGCGCTCGGCCTCTATACGTCCCGTTCGCTCTCTTATGACGGCGTCGAATATGAGCTGGTCGAGCACCAGCTCACACCCGAACAGACCCGCATCTACGATGCCTATGCCGGCGCCTTCGCCATCATCCATAATCATCTCGACGCGGCGATGCGCGCCGCCAATATCACCGGCGATACCGGCACGCTGAACCGGCAAGCGAAATCCGCCGCGCGCTCAGCCTTCGAGAGCGCCAAGCAGCGTTTCTTCGGTCATCTGCTGACCAGTATGAAGACGCCGACGCTGGTCCGCTCGATCGAGCAGGACCTGGCGGCCGGCCATTCCGCCGTCATTCAGATCGTCTCGACCGGCGAAGCCCTGATGGAGCGGCGGCTGGCCGAGATCCCCACCGAGGAGTGGAATGACGTCCGCGTCGACATCACGCCGCGCGAATATGTCTAATGTGGAGCTCCACATTAGACATATTCTTTGCAGTCGCAGTTTATGTCGAGCGTGGCGGCGAGAGACGCAGGTTTCCTTCGGTTTTCCATGATTTCACTCCAGATAATTACGGTTCCCTCGACCTGAACAAGTCGAAGGAACCAACATGCGATCAAGATCATTATTGTCGTTTCGAGCGGCCCGGCTCCGGGTCGAAGACCCGCCCAGTCACGACGCTCTACTCACCGCATTCCTCTCCTCTCTGTCGCTCGACGAGAGGTCAGGCAGTGCGATTCTGTTTGGCGCTGCGGCCCGTCATTTCCTGCATTGGATGGAACTGCATGGGATCGCGATCCGCACGATCGACGATCGGACCGTTCGGCGGTTCGAGAAGCATCGGTGCCGTTGCCACCGGTATTCGGCGCAGCAGCCAGTCTATAAGGCGGACATTGCAGCGCGAGTCAGGCGCTTCGTCCGCTTCCTGGAGGATCAAGGCTACGTCGGTGTCGACGACGGGATCGACGATCTGCCACGGCACCTCGCCGACTATTTCGATGGGATCGATCGCTTGCAACTCGCGCAAGGACCGGCCCAGTCCTATCGATCCGAGGCCGAGCATTTCGCGGCCTGGCTTCGCATTGCGCGACGACAATGGGCCGATATCGATGACACGATCATCGACCAGTACGGCGCGCATGATTGTCGATGTCCGGTCTGGCGCAAGCGAGGCAAGCTTGTTGCCTCGGGCGCGAAGCGGCGGCGGCGAGGCGCTCGGCACTTCGTCGAGTTCTTGCGCGACCGCGGTGTCATCCCTTCAGTCGAACTGGTGTCGGATGACGACCCGCACATGGCGGCATATCTGGCATGGCTCAAGCAACACCGCGGCGCGACCGATGAGACGATCCGGCGCTACCGGGCCGATATCAGGCGGCTCGCGCCTATGCTCGGCGAGCCTTCACAATGGGATGCAGCCGTCCTCAGACGGGCGTTTCAACAACGAAGCAAGGAGACGCCGGGTTCGGCATCACTGCTCGTCACGATAATACGGAGCTATATTCGGTTCCTGGTCGTGCAGGGTATTTGCCGTCCAGCTTTGTTGCACGCGATCCCATCAGTGCAACGCTACCGTCTTTCGACGCTGCCCCGGCACGTTAACCCGGCAACGATCGAGCAGATCATCGGCGCATGTCCGACTGATCGCCCGGTGGAAGTTCGGGACAAGGCCATCATTCTCCTGCTCGCCCGGCTTGGCCTGCGTGCCGGTGATATTCGGGATATGCACCTCGACGATATCGACTGGCGCTCGGGCCACCTGACGGTCAAGGGCAAGACGCGTCGGCCTGATCGCCTGCCATTGCCTCAGGACGTCGGTGACGCGATCCTGGACTACATTGCCACGGCGCGTCCCAAGACCGCCGATCCGCATCTGTTCGTGCGCGCGCAAGCCCCGTTCCGTTCGTTCCGCTCATCGGCGGAGATCGCCGGCATCGTTGCACGCACGCATGAGCGCGGCGGGATCGAAGGCGTGCCGACCGGATCGCACATTTTCCGGCATTCGCTTGCCACCAACTTGCTGCGCGCGGGCGCAGGGCTGGAGTCCGTTGGAACGATCCTGCGCCACAGCTCGCCCGAGACCACCGCCATCTACGCCAAGGTCGACCTGCCGATGCTCATGAAAATCGCGCAGCCATGGCCGGGAGAACCGTCATGCTGAGCACGCAGATTGCCAGATACGTCTCGCTGTATCGCAGCTTGGGGCGGAAGTTCTCGGAACAGGAACGACTGCTGCGCCAATACGCCGCTTTCGCTGAACGCTTCGGTGACCGGCACACCCGAGTGCAGCGCATCTACGACTGGTGCCACACGGCAAGCTCGCAAAACGTGGCTCGCCATAGGTACGACGCTGCTCGTAACTTCAGCCTTTTCGCTCATGCCGAGGACCCAGACAACGAAGTCCCGCCTGTCGGCGTTTTCGGCCGGGGGAAGCGGCCACGTCCCACTCCGACCATAATCGAAGCGGACCAGGTGCGGGCGATCATGGCGGCGGCATTGAACGTTCCGCCCCATGGCACGATTAGCCCATACACGTACCATTACCTGTTCGGCCTGCTCGCGGCGACAGGTCTCCGGATTTCCGAGGCTCTCGCGCTACAGTGCAACGATCTGGTCGAGGATGGGCTGGTCGTCCGCAACGGCAAGTTCGGCAAGCAGCGACTGATCGCCTTGCAGCCATCGACGCGCCAAGCACTCGAAGCCTACATTGCGATCCGCGCGAAGCACCCGGCCAAGTGTAATGACCTGTTCGTCACTATCCGGGGGCGGGCGCCGCACAAGGTGCGCGCCCACGTCGTGTTCGTCAGGTTGGCCCGGCTTCTCGGATATCGTGGAGCAACCGGTACGGCAGGCATGCGACTCCACGATCTGCGACATACGTTCGCTGTTCGCTCGCTTGAGTCCTGCCCGCGTGACAGGGAGGCCATTGCCCACCACATGGCCGGTCTCAGTGTCTACCTGGGGCACGCGTCGATCGCCAACACGTACTGGTATCTCGAAGCCACGCCAGTGCTGCTGCGCGACATTGCGGCTGCAAGCGAGCAACTTTTTCAAGGAGAAGCGGCATGACGGCGCTTGCTCCCCATCTCTCGGCATATCTGCGGGAACATCTGCCGCGCGAACGCGCCGTCAGCCCGCACACGGTGAAGACCTATGCCAACTGCTTCGTCCTCCTCGTCCAGTTCGCTGCCGATCGGCTGAAGCGCCGACCGACCGATCTCGAGGTTGAGGATCTCGGCACAGACATGATCATGGCCTTCCTCGATCATGTGGAGATCGGCCGCGGCAGCTGCGTGCGGACCCGCAATGGCAGGCTCGCCGCGATCCGATCCTTCTTCCGATACATCGAGTACCGGATTCCAGCCTGCCTCGATCAGGCACTCCGTGTCAGAGCAATCCCGACCAAGAAGACAGACAAGGCGCTGATCGATTACCTCGACCGGGCCGAGATCAAGGCTTTGCTCGATACACCCGATCCCCGGACACGCCTCGGCACCCGTGATCGCGCGATGCTGCATCTTACCTATGCTGGCGGACTGAGGGTGTCGGAACTCGTAACGCTGCAACTGGGCGATTTCCCGGACCGCTCCCTGTCCACCATGCACATCATGGGCAAAGGGCGACGTGAACGGGTCCTGCCGCTGTGGAAGGAGACCCAGATCGCATTGCGCGCATGGCTTGCGATCCGGCCTCAAGTTGAGGTCACCGAGATTTTCCTCAATGCCAACGGGCAGCCGATGACCCGCGACGGATTTGCGTTCCGATTGGCCGAGCACGTCAAGACGGCAGCGACGAAGCAGCCGTCGATCCTTGGGAAGCGCGTCACACCCCACGTGCTTCGTCATTCTTGCGCGATGCACACGCTCGCGGCGACGGGGGACATTCGCAAGGTCGCATTATGGCTCGGCCACGCCAGTATCCAGAGCACCGAGACCTACTTGCGCGCCGATCCCGAAGAGAAGCTGCAGATTCTCGCAGCCCACGGTGCCCCTGCGATCAAGCCGGGGCGCTTCAAGCCGCCTTCCGACGCCTTGATCACAATGCTCACCGACGTTCGAAGGCGGGCCTGACCCGTCTTCGAACACTCCCTCTAACCCGCATATTATCTGGAGTGAAATCATGGAAAACCGAAGGAAACCTGCGTCTCTCGCCGCCACGCTCGACATAAACTGCGACTGCAAAGAATACGTCCTCGACTACCTCGCCCATTCCTTCCCGGTACAGCTCTACGAGCCGTTTTCCGACAGCGAGGGCAACCTGTCGTCGCGGCCGGTCTACCGGGACGGCCAGCCGGTCGAGAGCCGGGATGCCGTCGCTCGCCGCGATGAGCTGATCGAGCGCCTCGCATCCTTGGAGCCCGTGCCCGGAGCCCTCGACCAGATCGTCCAGCGGTTCGGCACGGACGTGGTCGCCGAGGTGACCGGCCGCTCGCGGCGCGTGGTTCGCAAAGGCGACCGCCTTACGGTCGAGAACCGGGCGGGATCGGCCAACCTCTCCGAGGCGGCCGCGTTCATGGACGACGACAAGCGCGTCCTCGTCTTCTCCGATGCCGGCGGGACGGGTCGCAGCTACCACGCTGACCTTGCCGCCCGGAACCAGCGCCTGCGCATCCACTATCTCCTGGAGCCCGGCTGGAAGGCTGACGCGGCGATCCAGGGGCTCGGCCGCACCAACCGTACAAACCAGGCGCAGCCGCCGCTCTTCCGGCCGATCGCGACTGACGTGAAGGCCGAGAAGCGTTTCCTTTCGACCATCGCGCGCCGGCTCGACACGCTCGGCGCCATCACGCGCGGCCAGCGCCAGACCGGCGGTCAGGGTCTGTTCCGGTCCGAGGACAATCTCGAATCCCACTATGCGCGCGACGCGCTGCGCCAGCTCTACCTGCTGCTCGTGCGCGGCAAGGTCGAGGGCTGCTCGCTCGATCGCTTCGAGTCCGCCACCGGCCTGAAGCTGATGGACGACAACGGCATCAAGGATGAGTTGCCGCCGATCACGACCTTCCTCAACCGGCTGCTGGCGCTGACCATCGAGTTGCAGGGTATCCTCTTCACCGCGTTCGAGCAGCTTCTGACGGCGAAGATCGAGGGCGCGATCCGCAGCGGTCACTATGACGTCGGGCTGGAGACGTTGCAGGCCGAGAGCTTCGTGGTCACCGACAGCCAGGTCATCCACGTCCATCCCGGCACCGGCGCCGAGACGCGGCTGCTCACCATCACACGCCGGGAGCGCAATCGCCCGATCTCACTCGCCGATGCACTGGGCCATCTCGCCGATCCTCGCGCGCGCCCGCTGGTGAACGGTCGCTCGGGGCGCTCCGCCGTGCAGATGCCGGCGCCGTCGATGATGCTCGACGATGGCGAGATCGAACGCCGCGTCTGCCTGATCCGGCCGATGGAGCAGCATTATGCGCCACTGCGCATGATGGACGAAAGCCATTGGGAGGAAGCTGATCGCGCTCGCTTCGCCGCGGCATGGCAAGCGGAGCTTGCCGACATCCCGGAGTTCTCCGACAGCACGATCCACATCGTCGCTGGCCTGCTGCTGCCGATCTGGAAGCGCCTGCCGGACGAGTCGACGCGGGTGTATCGGCTCCAGACCGACGCGGGCGAGCGCATCATCGGCCGCCGGGTCTCGCCGGCCTGGGCCGCCAACGCCGCCTCGCAGGGGGCGAGCACGCTGACGCCGGAACATGCCTTCGCCGCGCTGATGGAGGGCAGTACGGTCCTCGATCTCGCCGAGGGCCTCCAGCTTCGCCGCGCCCGCGTCATGAGCGCCTATCGCCTGGAGCTGACCGGCTTCACCGAGGCGATGCGCGAGCGGCTGCGGGCCTATGGCCTGTTCAGCGAGATCATCTCGTGGAAGCTCCGCTTCTTCGTACCGGCCGACGCCAGCGGCGTGAGCATCCTCACCAAGCTACTCGACACCTATCCGGTGGCGCGCATCTCCGAACGGGAGGCCGCGTGATGTCGCGTCGCGATGCTTCCGATCTCGCGCAGCGTCTCGGCCGGCAGGCCGAGGCGGTGTGTCGCCATTACCTCTCCAGCGGGCGGCGCGAGGGCCGCTACTGGCTGGTCGGCGACGTGCGCAACACGCCCGGTCGCTCGATGTATGTGCGGCTCAAGGACTCTCCGAAAGGTCCGGCCGGCAAATGGACCGACGCCGCGACCGGCGAGCATGGCGATCTTCTCGACGTGATCCGGGAGAGCTGCGGCCTCATCGACTTCAAGGACGTCGCCGACGAGGCACGGACCTTCCTCAGCATGCCCGCATCCACGCCGATGCCGGCGAACCCACGTCAGGCGCCAGCGCCGCACGGATCGCCCGAGGCAGCCCGCCGCCTGATCGGCATGTCGCAGCCGATCACCGGCACGCTCGTACAATCGTACTTACGCGAACGCGGCATTACGGATTTACGCGGAACCGGAAACCTGCGCTTCCACCCGCGCTGCTATTATCGGCCCGACGAGCATTCTCCGACCGAGACCTGGCCGGCGATGATCGCAGCCGTCACCGACCTCCGCGACAGGATCACCGGAGCGCATCGGACCTGGCTCGACCCGCGACGCCGCGACAAGGCGCCACTCGACACGCCGAGGCGGGCGATGGGCGATCTTCTCGGCAACGCGGTGCGCTTCGGCACGGGCGGCGAAGTCATGGCGGCCGGCGAAGGCATCGAGACCGTACTGTCGGTCAGGCAGGTCTTGCCCGACATGCCGATGCTGGCGGCGCTCTCCGCAGCCCATCTCGCCGCCATCCTGTTCCCGGACACGCTGCGGCGGCTCTACGTCCTGCGCGACGACGATCCGGCCGGTGACGGTGCGCGCGACAGCCTGGTCGAACGGGCGAACGCGGCCGGCATCGAGGCGATCGTCATCTCGCCCCAGCTCGGCGACTTCAACGAGGATCTCCGCACCCTCGGCATCGACGCGCTCAGAAGCCAGACCCGGATGCAGATCGGGCCGCAGGACGTGGTGCGTTTCATGGCGCTAGTGGCATAGCCGGCAGGCAGGAAGGCGGCGGCGGTGCCGTCAGGCCCGTCCGGATGCCCCATACCGTCTGAGAGGACCGCGCCTCGGCCTTCGAGAGGGCGATCGGCCCACAGTCGGGCCGGCCCGGCAATGGCGGCGGCCGACTATTTTCCGGCGGCGCGTGCCGCGCCTTTCCATCGCGAGGCAAAATAGCCGGCCTTCGCCATCCTCCGCTGACGCTCCTGCCCTTCGCTGCGCTCCGGGTGCAGAGCCGTCCCGCCGATGGGCTTCGTCGCCATGAAGGCCGCGACGGTCGCGGTCCTACCGACGGAGCATCCCATGGACGACCACGACGACTTCGAACCCCACCACGAATCCTCACCCACCGACCACGTCCTCAACGAATTGCAGCTCCACGGCTACCGGCCCTTCGCCGACGAACCGGACCAGCGGCTTCTTCCGGACGGAAACGCAGTCGCGGGCGCCGTCGCCGACATCTTCGACGCGCTGATCGTCACGCTGGAGGACACACGCCTCGAACCCGACCTCGACGATCTCCTCTGGTCGACCGTCAACGTCTTCCATCGCGCCACCGAACGGATCGCACGCGAGCTCGACGATAACGAGCAGGCCCAGAAGCGCTCGCAGCGGGAACAGGACGGCAGCGAGGTGAAATCGGTCGAACTCGAGCGCCAGATCGCCGAGGGCATGACTCTCATCGAGCGCCAAGCCGCCTTCGAGCTCATGCGCGACCAGGCCGCCGAGCACTACGAGCGCCACGTCGGCAAGCCCTGGCTCCCGCGCAGCGGATCGAAGGTCAACCATCGCAATCTCACCTCGGCAATGATCGACAGCCGCGATTTCCTTATGGCGAAGAAGCGTGCCGAACAGGAAGTCCTTCTTCCTCCCGGCCCGAAGATCGTCGTCACCGGCGGGCTCGACTTCAACGATCACCCGCTGATCTGGGCCAAGCTCGACCAGGTGCACGAGAAGCACCCCGACATGGTCCTCGTTCACGGCAAGTCGCCGAAGGGCGCGGAGAAGATCGCCTCGCTCTGGGCGAAGAACCGCAACGTGCCGCAGATCGGCTTCGCGCCCGACTGGACGAAGCACGGCCGCGCAGCGCCCTTCAAGCGCAACGACGAGATGCTGGAGATCGTGCCGAAGGGCGTGATGCACTTCCCGGGCACGGGCATCAACGACAACCTCGCCGACAAGGCCAAGAAGCTCGGCATCCCGGTCTGGAAGTTCGGCGGCGCGTGAGCGCCGTCAGACTTCGCAATACTTGCCGATCGCGAGTATTATTGCGCGCCGGAATATCAGAAAGGAGACGCCGCTGAATCTCGACCTGGACCTTCCGCCGCGCTCAGAACCACTCATCATTCCCTGGCCATCGCCGGGAATGCCCGGTGGATTCCTTCAATTCAACGATCCCGAGACTTGGCGGAAATTCATCGTCAGCCTCGGCATCGACGAGCGCATCCCGGACGTCGTGCGCGCGAAGTTCGCACGAGCGCAGACGCTCTACCTCCTGGGCTGGGTCGACCTCGACGTGCTGAAAGCCGGCGAGCTTGCGGCGCTGATCGCCCTCGAACTCGCCACGATGGACCGATATGGCGACAAGATTCCGAAGAAGAGCCGCCCCTTCGCGGCGTTGCTGAAGCATATGGTCGACGTCGACGGCCTGACCGACGCGCACATCCCGATGACCGTCCGCACCGGCGGCACCGCGATCGGCTTCGTCACCGGCGACGCGAAGCCCAGCCTCAGCCAGCGGCGCAACGGCATGGCGCATGGCGATCCCTTCGACGGACTGCCGGTCGGCGGGCTGCTCGAGCTGGTTCGCGACCTTATCAACTATGCCTACCGGGACTTCATCGCCAACGCACCGGCATGGCGAATGCAGGTGCTTCCCGACTGACGGGACAGGACCGGCTCGCGGCGCCGAGCACCACACCCGCTTCTCTGCGCTGATCCTTGGTCAGACTGGCCGCTTGGTGCCATCAACCCGTAAAGGGTCGGCTATGCGAGCATGCCGCCGCTGCGGCTGCGCCTGCGCGGTGATTGCAGCGACCAGTCCGACACTTCGGGCGCCTGTCAGCGGGGGATGGTCCTCCGCTCGAAACAGGAGCCGGGTCGATGTCCCTCAAGCAAGCACATGCCTTCGCCTTCAGCCTCGCCACCTCGCTGATGGCCGCCATCGTCATCTTCCAGGCCGGCGACGGCACGCACTCGGTTTATCTGAACAGTCAAGCTGTCTCACTGGCATTTCGCTGAGCTCGCCGGCTCCCGGAACAGCGTCTCGATCAGCGGACATTCCCGCCGATTGCCTTCTGTGCATTGGGCCACCACGTCCTTCAGCACTCGCTCCATGCGTTTCAGGTCGGCGATCTTTTCACGCACGTCGTCGAGATGCGCGGCGGCAACGGCGCTTGCCTCGGCGCAGGGCTGGTCGCGCTCGTCGACGAGGCGCAGCAGTTCACGGACTTCATCGAGGGAGAAGCCGAGCTCGCGCGCCCGCAAGACGAAGCGAAGCCGTCGCTCGTGGGTGCTGTCGTAGCTGCGATAGCCGCTCGCCGTGCGCGGCGGCTCCGGCAGGAGGCCGACCTTCTCGTAATAGCGGACCGTCTCCAGATTGCACCCTGTGCGCTGTGCGAGTTCGGCGCGCTTGAGGCCTTTCACGCCAGCGTGATCGCGCATCCAAAAATACCCCTTGACCCTGTAGTTGCTACAGACCGCACATTAGCGCCTGGATAGGTTTTCGACAAGAAGAGCGAGGTCGAACATGAATGCATCCCGACACGGACCAGCAGACGTTGCACCGACTGCGGCAAACCTGACGACGCCAGAGCGAAGCGAGGCCGGGCGACAGCGCCTGGTCGCCGTCGGCGGCATACTCGGCGCCATCGCCGCCTCGTCCTGTTGCATCATTCCGCTCGTCCTGTTCAGCCTCGGCATCGGCGGCGCCTGGATCGGCAATCTGACGGCGCTTGCGCCCTACAAGCCACTGTTTGTCGCCGCAACGGCGGGCATGCTCGGCTACGGCTTCTACCTTGTCTACTGGAAGCCGCGACAGGCCTGTGCCGATGGGGCTGCCTGCACGCGCGCCGTCCCCAGCCGCCTCGTTCAGATCGCGCTCTGGTTCGCGACCGTACTCGTCGCCGCTGCTTTCGCCTTCGACTACGTCGCGCCGCTGCTGCTTTCCGCCTGACACCAAGAGGAGACTACCCCATGAGGAAGAGTTTGAGCGCTTTCACTTTGATCGCGTCGGTGATGACTGCGCCTGCCGCCTTCGCCGCCGAACGCACTGTGACGTTTGCCGTCGACAACATGACCTGCGCCTCGTGCCCCTACATCGTGAAGACCACGATGGCGGCAATCCCCGGTGTCGCGAAGGTGACCGTCTCCTTCGAGGCGAAGTCCGCGACCGTGACCTTCGACGACGCTAAGACGAGCACCGATGCCATCGCAGCCGCCAGCATGAATGCTGGTTATCCGGCCCACCCGACGCAGCAAGGCAGCTAGATGACTGATCGCGCCGTAATCCGCGCAGGTGCCGTTGGCGCCGTCCTCGCCGCGATCTGCTGCGCGGCGCCGCTCCTCGCCGTCGGCCTGTCTCTGGCGGGTCTTGGCACGTGGCTGACAGGTGTGGGTGCAGTGGTGCTTCCCCTGATCGTCGCGGGCTTCGGCTTCGGCGCGCGGGGGCCCCATCATCGCCGGGCAAGAGCCACGGCCTATGAGACGAAGATTCGCAAGGAAGGCGTGAAGCCATGAACGATTGCTGTGCAACCTCCTCCCGGGACAACCCGGCCGTTTCTCAGCCCGCGACACTGGCGAGCTTTGCCGTTCGACCGGGCGTAACGTTTCCGGATTGGTCGGCGGTCACGTCGCCTGTGGTCAAGAACGCTCTGCAGGCGATGGTCGGGTCCGACCACGTGCTCAATCGCTGGAGCGGTTACGATCCCGCCACCGACAGGGTGCGTGTTGCGTTGCTCCGACTCTACGCCGACCACGGGGGTGCCCCGACCATAAGCGCGCTTGCGGAGCGTACAAAACTCAGTGAGATGGTCATCCGGCCACTGCTCGACGAGCTCCGCCGGCGCGACCTCGTCGTTCTCGATGGCGAGCTGATCGTCGGCGCCTATCCGTTCAGCGATCATAACACCGGCCATCGGGTCACTCTGGACGGACGCACGCTGAATGCAATGTGCGCGGTCGACGCGCTGGGCATCGGTGCCATGACCGATCGCGACACCGCGATCGCCTCGCCCTGCGGCCATTGCGGCGCACTGATCCGGATCACCACGCAGGACCGAGGGCGGGCACTCGCCGACGTCGAGCCACAGTCGGCCGTCATGTGGCAGAGCGTCCGTTATGAAGGCGGCTGCGCCGCGAGCTCGCTCTGCGCGACGACCGCTTTTTTCTGCTCGGACGAGCATCTTTCCGCCTGGCGCGACGAACGTTCCACCGACGAGCCAGGTTTCCGGCTGTCGATCGAGGAAGGACTGGAAGCCGGCCGTGCTCTGTTCGGGCCGAGCCTCGCTGGTCTCGATGTGGCGTCGAAGAGCCTGGTGGTCGCCAACCGACCCTTGCGCACAAACGGTCGCAATGGAGGCGCTTACGATCTCGTCGTCATCGGCGCCGGCTCGGCCGGCTTCTCGGCCTCGATCACGGCCGCCGATCAGGGCGCACAGGTGGCGCTCATCGGCAGTGGCACCATCGGCGGCACCTGCGTCAATGTCGGCTGCGTGCCGTCGAAGACCCTGATCCGCGCGGCCGAGACGCTTCATAACGCTCGCGTGGCGGCACGTTTTGCCGGCATTACTGCTGAAGCCGAACTGACAGACTGGCGCGGAACCGTTCGTCAGAAGGACACGCTCGTGTCTGGGCTGCGCCAGGCCAAATACGCGGACCTGCTCCCCGCGTACAATGGTATCGCCTATCGCGACGGGCCGGCTCGCCTCCTCGACGGCGGTGTCGAAGTTGACGGCGCGCGTATTGCCGCTGGCAAGATCATTATCGCAACCGGCGCGCGGCCGGCAGTTCCTGCTATTCCTGGCCTCGAGACCGTACCGTATCTCACCAGTACGACGGCGCTCGACCTCGAGGAACTGCCGCGATCGCTGCTGGTGATCGGCGGCGGTTATATCGGCGCGGAGCTCGCCCAGATGTTCGCCCGTGCCGGCGTCAAGGTGACCCTCGTCTGCCGGTCCCGACTGCTCCCCGAGGCCGAGCCCGAGATCGGCGCGGCGCTCACGGGGTATTTCGAGGATGAAGGCATCACCGTTATCTCCGGCATCGCTTACCGCGCGATCCGCAAAACCGAGGGCCGAGCGTCACTGACCGTCACGCGTGACGGTCACGATGTCCAGATCGACGCCGATCAGGTGCTGATCACCACGGGCCGCACGCCCAACATCGAAGGCCTTGGGCTGGCCGAGCACGGGATCACCGTCTCGGCGAAGGGCGGCATCGTGGTCGACGACCGCATGCGCACGACCAAGGCTGGCGTCTATGCCGCCGGCGACGTCACCGGCCGCGACCAGTTCGTCTACATGGCCGCCTATGGCGCCAAGCTCGCCGCCAAGAACGCCCTCAATGGCGACAGCCTGCGCTACGATAACAGCGCCATGCCCGCTATCGTCTTCACCGATCCGCAGGTCGCAAGCGTAGGTCTCACCGAGGCGGCGGCGCGTGCGGCCGGGCATGAGATCCGCGTTTCGACGATCGGTCTCGATCAGGTGCCGCGCGCACTCGCCGCCCGCGACACTCGTGGGCTTATCAAGCTCGTGGCCGATGCTGCTGGCGGTCGTTTGCTCGGCGCCCACATCCTCGCGCCGGAAGGTGCCGACAGCATTCAGACCGCGGCTCTCGCGATCCGCCAGGGTCTCACCGTCGATGACCTCGCGGACACGATCTTTCCTTACCTCACCACGGTCGAGGGGCTGAAGCTCGCAGCACTTTCGTTCGGCAAGGACATCGCCAAACTCTCCTGCTGCGCCGGGTGAGCACAATCGGCGTCAAGGGCGTTTCCTGCCGATGATCGGTATGACGTCGGCGGTGCGGTTATCGCGCCGCCGTTCCATAAGCTGGCACAGCGCGCGGACTTGACGATGCTGGGCGAGCACGGTTTCGACGGCGCGCCGCTCCTGTTCGGCCCGGGCCGTCCCCGCCGGCCGATCCGTCGCGTTGCGCCGGGCTCTCGACTCGGCAACTGCATGGCGGAAGGCTTCCAGCACCTCGGAAGCGCGGTTCGCGGTCGCGCGACTGACACCTGCCTCGATGGCCAGATTCACAACCGTCAGCCTGCCATCAGCCACGCGGGGGCACCCATAAAGGAGGCGCGCCATCGCCTCACGAAGCGCCTGTTCCGTGGCTGCACTGACCGGCTTCATGATGTGCGTTCCTTCAACGGCGCGATGAGCCTGCGTTTTCTGTCGTTGTCCAGGCGCAGCGCTTCGCGTTGCAGCGGGGAGAGACGCTTGTCGGCGAGAAGATCCTCCGCCTGTGCAATGGAGGCTTCCCATGGCGGGAGATGTCGCTCGACGAGGCAGGCGTTGGGACATCGGTCGGGCGCGCATCGCGACAGGACCGGCACCGAGGCTGAAGGTTTCTCAGACTCCCGCAGGCAGAGCGCCGTCAATGGGTCGAAGAAGCAGTCGTTCAGATATCCGACATGCAGCGTGCGCGCCAGATGCGCCAGCATCGCCTTCAGGCGCTTGCGATCGGCCAGTTGCCCCGGAAGCGGGCCGAGTTCGCGGCCGACCCGCTCCAGTTCCACGCCGACGCGCTTACCGGCGGGTCCGCCTGGACCGTGACCGCGTCGATGGTTTTCGAAGTAGTCGATGATGTCGTCGAGTTGTCCGAGCGCCAGTTCCTGTTCGACCTCCTGCCTGAAGCCGGATGCGGACGAGCCGGCATAGCCGTTGAACATGGCCACGGAGGCGTGCTTGTACTGGATTTTGCCGGCGACAACCCCGAAGGGCCGGTTCGCGATGTACCAGGCCAGCGTTCGCCTGAACTGACGGGTGTTGAAGCGCCAGACGTCTTCTCCCACTCGGGGGATCACAGGACTATCGTCCGCGCCATATCGCTCATCGAGATGTTCTCGGAATTGGTTGATCTTCTTGGCGATGAGTATCGGCGTCTCGGCATTGTTCGTCTCGCGGTCGTCAAGGGCAAGCCATAGCCGCTCTGTCCCCGCATTCCGGCGGAATCGTTCCGAAAGACGCTCGGCAACCCGGATCGCCTGGACGGCGGCCTCGATGGTGATCCATTCGACCTGTTCGCCGCGAGCGCCGCGATCCTTCCAGGTCACGCCCTCGATCGCCAGCCTTTCTGTTCGCCCGTCCCGGTCGAGATTCCGTTTCAGGCAGCCGGATCGCAGCGACTGCACCTCACCGTCGCGCATGCCCGTCAGATAGCAACACACGATATAGGCGGTGACCTGCCCCCCGGAAGTTCCCTCGCTGTGATGTAGAGTCTGCCCAACCTGAGAAG
>NZ_LNCQ01000053.1:0-47725 GCF_002831785.1 Allobosea sp. FBZP-16
ATGAAAAATGCAAAAAACCCGCAGAGAGAAATCTCGGCGGGTTTTTGCTCGTTCCGGGGAAGCAACGGAGACACGGAAGGCGGTCGCTCGCGGCTCTTTTGCCGTGCGAGAAGACCGCGATTCTTGCGGCGACCTAGGTTTCCTGGCCATCGAGTTCGGCGAAAAATTCGGTGAGACAGACCAGAGTGCGCAGTGTGCCCTGATCCGTGATCTTCTCCGTCGCCTTGTTCACTCTCAAACGCGACGCAGCCACTGGTTCAGTTCGATAGCGCCTCTGCTCGACATCCGAGAGGCCCACCGACGCGACCAATGCAGCCATCCCTCTGCCAAGCTCTCGCGGCGATGTGCCAAGAAGGCTCGAGAACTGCATCAGGAGTTGCGAACTGGCATGGCTCAGGCCGCGCTCGTAGCTGACATACTGCTCCTCGCTGATATGTAGGGCCTTTGCGACCTCGGCCCGCTTCAACCGCGAGGCAAGCCGAAGACGCCGCATTCGATCGCCAACGATACGCTTGAATTCCGCCCGCCAGTCGCGATCCATCGGCGTCCCTCGATCTTGCTCCTTCAGCGTGCATCTATGCCCATGATGCAGTCAATAGCTGCAATCAGAGAGGTCCTGCCACGAATCGAGCGGGCAGGGTCGGCATCGGGCTTATGCTCGCTGCAGGGCGAGCATCATCATACTGCCGCCTATCGACAGGGGCAGCTGCGTACTACTCTTCGCCTCAGAGCGAACGACACGGTCGAGGATGCTAACCATGGCCCCCAAAACAGCCGGACAGATCCATATAGGCATCGGCGGCTGGGTGTTCGAACCCTGGCGTGGGACCTTCTATCCTGAGAATCTCTCGCAGAAGCGCGAGCTCGAATATGCCGCGAGCAAGCTGACCTCGATCGAGGTCAACGGCACCTATTACGGTTCGCAGAAGCCGGAGAGCTTCGCCAAATGGCGGGCGGAGACGCCCGATGGCTTCGTCTTCGCGCTGAAAGGCTCGCGCTTCTGCACCAATCGCCGGGTTCTGGCCGAAGCCGGGCCGTCCGTCGAGAAGTTCGTGACCTCCGGTCTCAGCGAGCTCAAGGAGAAGCTCGGGCCGATCAACTGGCAGTTCATGGCGACCAAGGCCTTCGACCCCGTCGATTTCGAGGCCTTCCTTAAGCTGCTGCCGAAGGAGGTCGATGGCATCAGGCTGCGCCATGCCGTCGAGGTGCGCCATCCCAGTTTCCGCTCGCCCGATTTCGTCGCGCTACTACGGGAACACGGCGTCGCGGCGATCATTTCGGGCGATTCCGATTTCCCCCAGATTGCCGATGTGACGGCGCCTTTCGTCTATGCGCGGATCATGGGGACCAGCGAGGCGGAGGCGCAGGGCTATCCGGCGAAAGAGCTCGACGCCTGGGCCGGCCGGGCCACGGACTGGGCCAAGGGTGGCGCGCCGGATGATCTGGAACTGGTCGCGCCGGCGGCGGAGACGGCGCCACGCGACGTGTTTCTCTATGTCATCAGCGGCGACAAGGTCCGCAATCCCGCCGCGGCGATGGCGCTGATCGAGCGCGTGCGCGGCTGAGGCCTACTCCGCGGCGTGCTGGGCCGCCGGCTCCTGGCAGACATCGACCCATTCTGCGCCGGTGAGCGCTGCCATCCGCTCGGGAGCGATGCGGACCATGCTGCGAGTCGAGCCGGCGGCCGGCAAGACGATGTCAAACGCCTTAAGCGAGACGTCGCAATAGATCGGTAGTGGCTCCGCCAGGCCGAACGGGCAGACGCCGCCGACCGGATGACCGGTGATGTCGGAGACTTCCTCTGCCGCGAGCATGCGCGGCTTGAAGCCGAACGCGGCCTTGGCTTTCCGGTTGTCGAGCCGGGCGTCGCCGCGAGCGACGAGCAGGACGACGCGCTCACCCAAGCGCAGTGACAGCGTCTTGGCGATACGGGCCGGCTCGACGCCGAAGGCTTCGGCAGCGAGCTGAACGGTCGCGCTGCTGCCCTCGGTGAGCTCGACTTCGATATCGGGAGCATGCTGCGCAAAAAAGGCGCGGACGGATTCAAGGCTCACGCGACTTTCCTTCCAAATCGCCACCAGATCAGGGAAGCTACCAAGGCCGGCACGCCGAAGACGACGAGCAGGATCGGCGCTTCCTGCAGGAAGCTGTAGCCGGCCCGGGTGATGCCGACGATCAGATTGATCACAGAGACGGCGAACCAGAGCGGGATGAACAGCTTCATCGCGAAGACGATCGGATGCCGCCCGCCCGTGTTCAGCCGCGGCGCGATCAGGAGCAGGACGCCGAGCAAAGCGAAGCCGGCGGCGATGACCTTGACGGTGTGCATGCCGACTTCCCCTCGCGGTCTTCAGTGCCGGAAATGGCGATGGCCGGTGAAGACCATGGCGAGGCCGGCCTCGTCCGCCGCCTTGATCACCTCGTCGTCGCGCATCGAGCCGCCGGGCTGGATCACCGCGGTGGCGCCGGCCTCCGCCGCGGCCAGCAGGCCGTCGGCGAAGGGGAAGAAGGCGTCGGAGGCGACGACGGCGCCCTTGGCCAGGCTCTCGGGCGCGCCCGCCGCCTTGGCGGCTTCGCCGGCCTTCCAGGCGGCGATGCGCGAGGAATCGACGCGGCTCATCTGGCCGGCGCCGACGCCGACCGTGGCGAGGCCCTTGGCATAGACGATCGCATTCGACTTGACGTGCTTGGCGACGCGGAAGGCGAAGTGCAGATCGGCGAGCTCGGCCTCGCTCGGCTGGCGCTTGGTCACGACCTTGAGTTCCATGTCGTCGACCACGGCATTGTCGCGTGCCTGGGCGAGGAAGCCGCCGGCGACGGTGCGCAGGGAAAGACCCGCCTTGCGGACATCCGGCAGGCCGCCGGTCAGGAGCAGGCGCAGGTTCTTCTTGGCGGCGACGAGCGCGATCGCCTCCTCGTCGGCGTCGGGGGCGATGATGACCTCGGTGAAGATCTCGACGATCTTCTTCGCGGCTTCAGCGTCGAGCTTGCGGTTCAGCGCGACGATGCCGCCAAAGGCCGAGACGGGATCGCAAGCGAGGGCCCGCTCATAGGCTTCGAGCAGCGAGCCGCCCTCGGCGACGCCGCAGGGATTGGCGTGCTTGACGATGACGCAGGCGGCGGTGCGGTCGGGGTCGAACTCGGCGACGCATTCGAAGGCGGCGTCGGTGTCGTTGATGTTGTTGTAGGAGAGCTGCTTGCCCTGGACCTGACGGGCGGTGGCGACGCCCGGACGCTGCTCCGGCGTACGGTAGAAAGCGGCCCATTGATGCGGGTTCTCGCCATAGCGCATGGTCTCGGCGAGGCTGCCGCCCAGCGCCCGGAAGGCCGGCGAGGTGTCGCCGAGCTCATTGGCGAACCAGTTCGAGATCGCGGCGTCATACGCGGCGGTGCGCGAATAGGCCTTCTGCGCCAGCTTGCGGCGCAAGGTCAGCGTGGTCGCGCCCTTGTGCGTCTCGAGGTCGGCCAGCACGGCCGCATAATCGGAGGCCTCGACTACTACGGCGACGTCGTTGTGGTTCTTGGCGGCAGCGCGGATCATGGCGGGGCCGCCGATATCGATGTTCTCGATGCAGTCGTCATACGGCTTGCCTGCGGCAACCGTCGCCTCGAACGGATAGAGATTGACGACGAGCAGGTCGATCGGCGCGATGCCGTGACCGATCATCGAGGCCTGATGCTCCGGATGCGAGCGGATGGCCAGCAGGCCGCCATGGACCTTGGGATGCAGCGTCTTGACGCGCCCGTCCATCATCTCGGGGAAACCGGTCAGATCCGAGACGTCGGTGACGGCAAGGCCGGCCTCGGCGATCGCCTTGGCAGTGCCGCCGGTCGAAACCAGGGCAATGCCCAGGCGCGAGAGGGCGCGGGCGAAATCGATCAGCCCGGTCTTGTCGGAAACGGAAAGCAGCGCGCGTTCGACGCGGCGGAGTTCGTTCGGCATGGGAAGATCAGGTCCGGGTTGATGAGCGCGAGGCGCGGAATACTCGCGCGCGCCCTATCACGCCCGGGCTTTGCTGCAAAGCACAAGACGCCGCAGCCTTGCCCTGCGGCGAGGTCAGAGCGGCAGATCAGGCTCGGCTTCGGCCTGGTCCTGCCGCGCCTCTTCGGCTTTGGTCCTGCGCTGCGCCGGCGTCCCGAGACGGGCGAAGCGCCAGATGAGCTGCGGCGTCGCCAGGGCGTCGAACTCGACGACGAGCTGCGTCGTCTTGTGGCGGCCATCGGCGGCAGCGAAGAAGATGCTTTCTTCCAGCGCGACCCTGAGGCCGGAGGCCTCAAAGGCCCAGATTTCGCCGGAAGGCAGCGCGAGCAACGCGCCCTCGCCGTCGCGGATCAGGCTAGGCTTGACGTTGGGGTGCAAATGGAAGCGCGCGGCAGCCGGCAGGCTCGCCAGCGCGGTGGGCGGGCTCAAGCCGTCCTCGCCGACGAGTTCGCTGCCATTGCGGGACAGCAGCAGGCGGCGGGTGTGGACGGTGCCGAAGGCGCGCCGATAGCCATCATGGCTGCCGACCCATTCATGCCCATCCTCGCCGTCCTGGCGGGCGACGCGGACATCGGCCGGGCCGGCGATAATCCGCCGCTCGCCAAGCACCAGGCCGAAGACGGCGCTGGAGCGGTCGTTCAGCGTCACGGTCGAATGGGCGGCGGTGGCGCGGGCGGCGAGTTTGAGCTCGGGCGTGCCGAAGCGGCTGGCGCCGCAATTCACCACGATGCGCTGCGAGCCCGTCGACAATTCGAAGGAGAGGCAGCCGGCATGGGCCTCGATCGAGTTGGCACCGCGTGGGGGCGGCCCGGCCTCGACCACTACGATGCTGGTGCCGGCGCTGAGCCGGTCATAGCCGGAATAGGCGGCGTGCTCGATCGGCCGGGCGCGGACGTCATCATAGGCGGCGAGCGTCGCCATCAGATCGGGCGGCGTCGCGTTCATGCCATTGAACAGAGCGAGCGCGCCATCGCCATGCCGGAACAGCTTGAGATGCGGCATCATCCGGTCAATTCCCATGATGACGGCGCGGGGCGGTTCGAGCCCGCGCGCGGTGAAGGTCTCGCGCAGCGGCAGGAGATCGAGCAGGAGATCGATCAGGATGCGGGGATTGCGGCTGAGATGGCCGCCATCCGGCAGGATCTGCTGTTCCAGTTCGTCGGAGAGCGCGATCTCATAGCGGCGCAGCCGTCTTTCCTGGCCGTCGAGGCAAATGGCGGCAAAGCAGATCGCGATCAGGCATTGCAGCCGCGGCGCGCCTTCGACGGCGCCGGCGAGCGCGAGCTGGAGGCGCTCTGCCGTTTGCGCGACATGGCGGATGAAGCGCTCGTAGAAGGCATGGTCGGCGCCTTCGAGCAGGAGCGGCGAATGCGACAGGAAAGACATCAGCCGGCGGGCGATCACAGCCGGGCGGCGGGCGACCTCGTCGCGATCATGTCTGCGGGCGATGAACTCGTCGACGAGGGCACGGGCGTTGGCGCGGGCGATCGCGGTGTCGGCGGCCCGTAAGTGACGCAGCCAGACGAAGCCGCTCAGCGCCTCGGACCAGGCTTCGCTTGGGGCTGCGACCAGGAAAGGCGATTCGCCATGGCAGTTCACGGTGCGGCCGGCGAGCGCGAAGTAGCCGGCATAGATCTCGCTCGCCGTGGTCGGGTCGGCGGTGCGCAGGTCGTGCGGGGCGAAGAGCAGGCGGCTGGCGCGCAGGCGGCCGAACGGCCAGAGCGCGCGCTTGGCGCCGACGACCTGGCCGCGCGTGCGTCGCGCCGCCCTGCCGATGGCTGCCCGTGCCAGGCCTCCGCGCTCCGACCAGCCGTTCAATGAAATCTGCTGCCTCGCCGTCCCGCCGCCTCCCTGCGAAGGCGAATCCCCGATCGAGTCATGATCTTATCAGGCGACAAGCGTAAAATCCCGCCCATCCTGAAAGGCGTGGCGTTTTGCCGGCAAGCTGGTGCGGCAGCGTGCGCAATTCGCCCAGCGCCGTCAGCGCTTCGGCCTGGCCGCCGATTTCCTCGGGCTTGATTGGATCGCGGGCAAAGCCGTCGTTTCGCGCCAGGAATTCCTCGATCTGCGCCTCGCCTTCGGTGCGTTCCAATGAGCAGGTGCAGTAGATCAGGCGCCCGCCCGGCTTGGTGAGCCGCGCTGCCTGGTCGAGCAGGCGCGCCTGCAACGCGGCGAGCTTGGCGACATCCTCGGGCTGCTTGGCCCAGGTGACGTCGGGATGACGGCGGATCGTGCCGGTCGCGCTGCAGGGTGCGTCGAGCAGGACGCCGTCGAAGGGCTCGGCCTCGAAGGTCCCGACATCGGCGGTGACGACCTCGGCGCTGAGCCCAAGCCGGTCGAGATTGGCCTTGAGCCGGCGCAGGCGCGGGCCGGAGCGATCGACGGCAACGACTTCTGCGCCCGATTGTGCGAGCTGCACGGTCTTGCCGCCGGGCGCGGCGCAGAGATCGGCGATGCGCTCGCCTGGCTGGACATTGAGGAGCCGGGCGGGAAGAGCGGCGGCGGCATCCTGCACCCACCATTCGCCCTCAGTGAAGCCTGGCAGGCCGGTGACCGTGTCGCGCCCGCGCAGGCGCACCGAGCCGGTCGGCAGGACGATGCCGTCGAGCCTGGCGGCCCAGCCGGCCGGATCGGATTTGACGGTCAGATCGAGCGGCGGCTCCTCGGCATGGGCCGCGGCGATCGCCTTGGCGATGTCGGGGCCGTAGGTCTGCGTCCAGCTCTCGCGCAGCCAGTCGGGCGTATCGGTCAGCGGATCGAGCTCGGCGAGGATTGCTTCGCGCTCGCGCGCCAGCCGCCGCAGCACGGCATTGCCGAGCGAGGCGTAGCGAGAGGAGCGGGCGTCCTCGTGCAGTTGACGGATGGCGAGGTCGACCGCCGCATGGTCGGGCACGTCGAGGAAAAGCAACTGCGCGGCAGCGGCGACCATGATCGGCTCGAACGGGCCGGATTTGCGCGGGCTGCCGCGTTCGAGGCGGGCGCCGACCACCTGGCGGATCGTGCCGAGACGGCGGAAGGCGACTGTCGCGATCGCGCGCGCCAACCCGGCATCGGCGGGCTCCAGCCCTGCCGCCTGCGCCATCCGCTCGAAGGTTTCATCGAGCGCGGTGCCGGCGCGCAGCACCTCGTCGATCAGCGTTGTGGCGAGGCGGCGCGCAGCGAGGCCGGGGGCGTCGTCAGCCGGCGCGCGGTTTTCGTGAGGAGCTGCCATCTCAGCCCCAGGGCCCGGGCTCGCGGCCGCCGGCGAAGGGGTTCCGGCTCGCGCCACTCGTGAAGCCGCCACGGCTCGCGCCGACACCCATGGCGCGCGCCTGCTCCATCAGTGCGGCGATACGGTTGCCGGTGTCGGGGTGGGTCGAGAACAATGAATCCATGCCGCGGCCTGAGAGCGGGTTGATGATGAACATGTGCGCCGTAGCAGGCTTCGCCTCGGCCGTCTCGTTCGGGATGTGGGCAACGCCGCCGGCGATCTTGGCCAGCGCGTCGGCGAGCGCCACGGGATTGCCGCAGATCTCGCCGCCCATGCGGTCGGCTTCGTATTCGCGCGAGCGCGAGATCGCCATCTGGACGATGGTCGCCGCCAGCGGGGCGAGGATCATCAGCGCGATCTGGACGATGGCGTTGGGACGGTTGTCGCGCGAGCCGAAGAACATGCCGAAGGAGGCAAGGGACGAGATCGCGCCGGCCATCGTGGCGCTGATCGTCATGGTCAGCGTGTCGTGGTTCTTGATGTGGGCAAGCTCGTGCGCCATCACGCCGGCGAGCTCGTCATAGCTCAGCGTGCGGATGATACCGGTGGTCGCGGCGACCGCGGCGTTCTGCGGATTGCGGCCGGTGGCGAAGGCGTTCGGCTGGTCTTCCTGGATGATGTAGACGCGCGGCATCGGCATGTTGGCGCGCTGGGCGAGGTCGCGGACCATGCCGTAAAGTTCGGGCGCGCTACGCTCATCGACCTGCTGCGCGTTGTAGGCGGACAGCGCCAGCTTGTCCGAGTTCCAGTAGCTGAACAGGTTGGTCGCGACCGCGATGCCGAGCGCGATCAGCATGCCGCCGGCGCCGGCGAGCAGATAGCCGACCACGCCGAACAGCGCGGTGAGCGCCGCCATCAGCATGCCGGTGCGGACATAGTTCATGCAGGAACCCCTTCTTGCGTCGTCGTCCGGCATTGTACAGGCTCGCCGGAATGCGGTTTCGTCCCTATGTGGTGGGCGCGATGCCGATCCTACAAGAGAATGACCGATGATGAGCGCGCAGACGAAAACGGATGAGGTCGAGACCAACGCTTCCGCGAAGGTATTGTCGCCGGCGGCGCAGCGGGCTCTCTCGGAGGCGCAGGCGCGCCGTGCCGCGATCGATGCGAGGGCGGCCGAGCTCGGCCAGCAGAAGGAAGTCGACGGCCGCGGCGGGCTCGAGCCGGTCCGCTATGACGACTGGGAAGTGAAGGGCATCGCCAGCGATTTCTGACGTGCTCGGGAGAGACATATTTCGCGAGTCATCCCGGATCTTCGCTTCGCTCAGTCCAGGATGACTAGGTAGCGTTGAACGTCGAGCCTTTCGCGTGAAGGCGGATCAGGCTGCCCGCGCTCGCCGCGCTGGCGCGGTCGTGTCCTGACCTTCCGTGGTGCGGAAGGTGCTGACGAGGCGGTTCAGGCGTTCGATCTGATCGAGCAAGGCACGCGCCGAAGCCGCGCTCTCCTCGGCCAACGCGGCGTTGCTCTGGGTCATCTCGTCCATATGGCTGACTGTGCGCGCCATCTCGTCGATGCCGTTGGCCTGTTCTCCGGCGGCGGCGGCGATCTCGTTGACCGTGGCCGAGACCTGCATCGAGGCCTCCACGATCTTCTCCAGCGTCTCGCCGGCCTGCCGGACCAGGCGCACGCCCTCGACGACCTCGGTATCCGAGGAGCCGATCAGGCCGGTGATGTCCTTGGCGGCTTCGGCCGAACGTTGGGCGAGGGCGCGCACCTCGGCGGCGACGACGGCAAAGCCACGTCCGGCATCGCCGGCGCGCGCAGCCTCGACCGCAGCGTTGAGCGCGAGCAGATTGGTCTGGAAGGCGATGCCGTCGATCACGCTGGTGATCTCGGAGATCTTCTTGGAGGCGCCCTCGATCCGCGCCATCGCCTCGATCGCATCCTTGACGATCTCGCCGCCGGTGCGGGCCACGGCCGAGGCGTTGTCGGCGAGCGTCACCGATTGCCGCGACGACTGCGCCGAGCTCTTGACCGAGGCGGTGAGCTCTTCGGTGGTCGCCGCGGTCTGCTGCAAGGCGGAGGCCTGCTGCTCGGTGCGCGAGGACAGGTCGTTGGCACCGCTGTTGATCTCCTGCGAGGAGGCGGCGATGGCAGAGGAACTCGTCTTGATGCTCGCGACCATCTCGCCGAGCTTGGCCATGGCGTCGTTGAAATGGTCGCGGATGCTGGCGTATTCGGCCGGCATGTCGTCGGCCATGCGATGAGTCAGGTCGCCGCGAGCGAGCGCCGCCATGCCGTTGCCGACATAGCCGATCGCCTTGTCGCGCTCCTTCGCCTTGGCTTCCTCGACGGCACGGGCCTCGGCCTCGATCTTCAGCCGGGCGGCCTCGGAGGCTTCGAGATACACCGAGATGGCATAGTCCATGTCGAGCAGGGCGGCCTTGACGATGGCGCCGATCTCGGCGCCGCGCTCGGCCGCGCCGGGGAGCTGGCCGCCGAAACGGCTCTTCGGCCAGCGCTCCTCCAGCACCTTGGCGAGCAGGTTCTCGAGCAGCAGGGCGTAACCGCCGATATACCAGCGCGGCTCCAGCCCGATCTTGGCGTGGATCTCGCCGACAGTCGTGACCGCGCGGACATAGTCCTGGTCGAACTGGCCCTTGGCGATGCGGTTCCAGTGCGAGATCTGGCGGTTCTTCGCGCCCTCCATATGGGCGGCATTGCTGAAGAAGGCCTTGGTCTCGGGGAACGCGGAAACCTGGGTGTAGAAGGCATCGAGCGCGCCGGGCAGGGCGCCGAGGATGCTCTTTTCCATCCCCGCGATGCGCCCGCGCGCCTCGCGGTCAAGCTGCATGAAGTCCAGCCGCCTGTCGAGCTGATCCCCTGACGACATGATGTGATCCCCCAACCACGATGCGCGGCGCCCCTTGTCCACTCTGGAATCAGAGCAAAGTATGGTTAAGAAATGAAGAATAGTTGCTTAGCTGGTTTCTTGCACCTTTTGCGTGTTGTGCCGTTTCGACAAGCCGCCGCTGATTGCAGAAGGGCAAAGCTGTTCTGACGGCGCGAATTCCGGTCGGGCGAAAACCGCGCTAAGAGGGCGGCGCATATCTGTCGGAACAGGCAAGGCATGAGCGGCGACGGCAAGAGAATCGAGGCGCTGCGGCGGCTCCTGACCGAGGCGTACCAGAAGCTTGGGCTGAAGCTCGGTTTCTCGCTTTGGGACGGCTCTCGCGTTCCGGCCGATTGGCCGACGGGCGGGCTGATGATCGCGATCCGCGATGCCGGCGTCGTCGCGGCGCTGCTGCGCAAGCCGAAGCTCGATACCTTGCTGCATCTGCACGTCTCCGACCGGATCGCGATCGAGAACGGCACGATCTTCGATCTTGCCGCGGCAAGGCCCGACGGCAAGGTCGGTCGGCTGGCACGCGGCATCTCCAAGATGGCGGCGTTCGATGTCGCCAGGCACTTCCTGTTCGCGCCGGGCCAGGCGCCGCAGGCGGTTCAGCACATCAAGGGCGACGAGATCGCCCGTGACGGCAAGCCGGCGACCAACAAGGCCAATATCGCTCATCACTACGATGTCTCGAACGCATTCTACCGGCTCTTTCTCGACGAGCGCATGGTCTACACCTGCGCCTATTTCACCGAGGATCATGACGATCTCGAACGGGCGCAGACCGACAAGCTTGAGATGATCTGCCGCAAGCTGCGCCTGAAGCCGGGCGACAAGCTGCTCGATATCGGCTGCGGCTGGGGTGCGCTGGTCTGTTATGCCGCCCAGCACTATGGCGTCGAGGCGCATGGCGTGACGCTGGCCGAGGAGCAGCTCAAGCTGGCGCGCGAGAAGGTCGAGGCGCTCGGCCTGCAGGACAAAGTCACGCTCCATCTCAAGGACTTCACCCAGATGGAGGGGGAGTTCGACAAGATCTCATCGATCGGCATGTTCGAGCATGTCGGCATCCGCAACCACCCGACCTATTTCCAGGCGGTGAACCGGCTGCTCAGGCCGCGCGGCCTGTATCTGCACCATACGATCTCGCGGCGGGCCAAGAAGACCGAGAAGGCCTTCAACAAGATGCCGGCCGAATACCGGGCCCTGGTCCGCTACATCTTCCCGGGCGGCGAGCTCGATCATCTGGGCATGTCGATCGCCAATCTCGAGCGTCATGGCTTCGAGGTCCATGATGTCGAGGGCTGGCGCGAGCATTACCAGCGCACGACGCGGCTCTGGTTCGAGCGGCTGAATGCGAACAAGGCGGCAGCCGAAGCGGAAATCGGGCCGGAGCGGACGCGGATGTGGCTGATCTATCTCGCCGGCTGCTCGCTCGCCTTCGAGCGTGGCGGGGCGCTGATCAACCAGACGCTGGTCTCGAAGCGGCGCAAGGGCCCGTCCGGGCTGCCGCTGACGCGGGTCGATCTCTATCGCTGAGCGCGCTTACGACAGGCGCAGGGCGAGGGGCCGAGCGCTGAAGGTCACGGCGCCCGCTTCGGCGCGGGCATAGTGGAGGGCGTCGTCCCGGCTGCGGAAATAGCCGCCGCCGCGGCCATGGGTCTCGACCGCGATCCAGTGGCCCTCGCGGTCGCGCCCGATCTTGAAATGCGGGCGGGTGGTTGAGGCGGCGGCGGTCGGCATGGCCGCCTCAAAAGAAACCGATCGTGGCGCCGAAGGCGAGGCCTGCACCGAAGACGATCATCGAGGCGAAGGCGGCTTCGGCCACGGTGAAGAGCGTCTGGGCGTGGCCGGAGAGGACCGAGCGGGACAGCGTGAACATCGAAACCCCCAAGGGCGGAGCGTTGATGTTCCGGCCTTGCGGTGCTCTGCGCCGTTTTCGCGGGGGGCTCTGAAAATGCGAATGGCGCCCGAAGGGGCGCCATCAGGTCAGGCCAGGCTGTCAGACCTATTTCTTCACGAAAGCGTCGAGCTTGCCGTAATGTTCGGCCAGCAGATAGTAGAAAGTCAGGCGCGACTTGGTCTTGTCGGCCTTCATGTGATCGCAGGTCGCCTTGACGGTGGCGTCGAGGTCGGCACTCTTCAAGCCAAGCTTCTTCTTCAGGAAATTCTCGCGGACGCGTTCGAGTTCGGCGGGGTCGGAGCAGGCGACATAGCGGGTGTCGGGCTTGCTCATCACCAATGCATAGGCCTTGCTCATGCCGGCGAAGGCGGCCTCGTTGACAGGCTTCTTGGCGAACTTCTTGACGTCGGCGAGATGATCCATCGGGTACCCCTCTCTAGACATATCGGTTCGTAGGCGCGCTGCACGCAGCGTTAACCGCCATGGAAAACGATATCCGGCTTTTTTGTCGCAGGCGAGAGGAGGGGTTCAGGAAAATCCCGTCGATTGCCCGGTGTTTTCGTATTGCATCTGCGAGATGGCCGATCGGCGCCAGGGGTTGTTGAAGCAGGGGGCGGCAAGTGCTGCGATGCAGCAATCGCCCCGAGGACCTTTCAGCCATGAAGCCGACGATCCTGATGGCCCCGCGCATGCCGGCTCGCCTGGTGGCGCGCTTGCAGGAACGGTACGAGGTGCTCGGGCCGATGAGCCATCCCCGGCCGGAGGCATTGCCAGCCGGAGCCGAGGCAGCGCGCGCGCTCCTGACAGTCGGAACCTGGAAAACCGACGCGGCCCTGATCGAGGCCCTGCCCAATCTCGGCCTCATCGCTTGTTATGGCACGGGCAATGAAGGCGTGGAGCGGGCCGCTGCGAGGGCGCGCGGCATAATGGTCAGCAATGCCGCCGACGCCAATGCGACGAGCGTTGCCGAATTCGCGATGGGACTGATGCTGGCGAGCGCCCGGCAGATCGGAGCCGCCGAACGCTTCGCGCGGGCTGGCCGCTGGCAGGGCAACGCGATCGAGCGCATGGCGACGGTGCCGGGCCTGGCCGGTCGCAAGCTGGGCATTTTTGGGCTGGGTGCCATCGGTCAGCGCATTGCGGTGCGCGCTGCCGCCTTCGACATGACGATCGGCTACCATAACCGTTCGCCGCGGCCGGAACTGCCCTATCAGTACCATGCCAGCCTGCTCGGCCTCGCCGAATGGGCCGATATCCTGATGGTCTCGGTCCGCGCGAGCGGCGAGACCCGGCACGCGATCGATGCGCGGATCCTGCGTGCTCTCGGTCCGGACGGTCATCTCGTGAACATATCGCGCGGCATCGCGGTCGACGAAGCCGCACTGATCGAGGCGCTGGAAAGCGGAACAATCGCGGGAGCCGCGCTCGACGTCTACGAGCACGAGCCCGCGATTCCGGATCGGCTCAAAGCGCTCGAGAACGTGGTGCTGACGCCGCATATCGCCGCGAACGCGGAATCGGCCCAGGTCGCGCAGCAGGAGCTGCTGCTCGCCAATCTGGAGGCATTCTTCGCCGGCCGACCGTTGCTGTCGCCAGTCGCACTCTAGAGCATTTTCGAGCGAAGTGGACACCGGTTCGCGTGAAGAAAATGCGACAAGAGAAATACTTAGAGCAATTCTGCGATTCGAAGAATTGCGGAATTGCTCTAGGTGCGAGGGACGTTGCCGCGTATCGGCTGTCAGGGCATCACGATGACGGGCGTCCCCATGCGGACTCGGGCGTAGAGATCGATGACGTCGCTGTTGTGCATCCGGAAGCAGCCATAGGAGGCGGCAGTGCCGACCGAGCGCGGGTTGTTGGTGCCGTGGATGGCGTATTGGCCTCCGGGGCCGAGGCCGATGACGCGTGCGCCCATCGGATTGTTGGAGGCGCCGCCAGGGATCACGTCGGGCAGGCGCGGATTGTCGCGCTTGACCTCGGCCGGCGGGCTCCAGGCCGGATCGACCTGGAGTTCCTCGACATATTTGACGCCGCGCCACTGCTTGCCGGCCTTGCCGACGGCGATGGTGTAGCGCAGCGCCTGGCCGGGCGCGGCGATGTAGTAGAGCTTGCGCTCGGCGGTGCGGATCAGGATCGTGCCGGGCTGGTAGCGATAATCGGGGAAGTCGACGACCTCGCGCGCCTGGGCGGGATGCACCATGAGCAGCATCAGCAGCGAAAGCGCCGCCGCGATGATGAAATCGATTGGTCCGTGCCGGCCCGCCATGGCCTCCTCCTTGCGTATCCTGACGCTTTGGAGGCGGATTTGGACGGGCTCCCGGTGAATCGAGGGTTCAGCAGCATGGTGAACCCTCGATTCAGCATGAATCCGGGCTTAATCCCGTGTCAGGCGAATGGCCGCCGCAGGTCGGCGCTCAGGCCTTCTCGACGACGAGCGTCGCGCCATCGACCCGCACGACGCGGATCTCGGTGCCGGCGAGAAGCTCGGGGCCGGTGACGCGCCAGGAGGAATCGCCGATGCGGATGCGGCCTTCGCCGCCGGTCATCGTCGCCTCCAGCCTGAAGACCTTGCCGATCAGCTGGCGGCCGCGATCGTTCAGGCCGCTGGCGGTGTCGGGCTCGTCGCTGCGGTGGCGCGTGACGACGCGACCGATGACGACGGAGGCGACGGCGAGGCCTGCAAAGACCAGCCAGGCGCCTTGCCAGGCGAGCCCGGTCAACCCGACGACGGCCCCGGTCAACAGTGCGGCGAGCCCGAGCCAGAGCAGGAAGACGCCGGGCGCCAGCATCTCGCCACCGACCAGGACGAGCCCGAGCACGATCCAGCCCCAGCCGCCGAAGGAGGCAAACCAGTCGAGCATGTCAGCCCTCCGTGCGACCTGCCGCCGGGACGGAGCCGGCGCGCCGGTTCGCCGCCGCATCCTCGCCGAACACGGCCCTGGTCAGCTGGGCAATGCCGCCGACGGTGCCGGCGAGTGCTGCGGCCTCGATCGGGACGATCACCACCTTGCTGTTGTGGGCGCTCGCGATCGCCTTTAGCGCCTCGGTATAGCGCTCGGCGATCAGGAAGTTGGCGGCCTGGATGTCGCCCCGGCTGATCGCCTCGCTGACCATGGCGGTCGCGGCTGCCTCGGCCTGGGCCGAGCGTTCGCGCGCCTCGGCGTCGCGGAAGGCCGCTTCCTTGCGGCCCTCGGCCGCGAGGATCTGCGATTGCTTCTGCCCTTCCGCCTTGAGGATCTCGGCCTGGCGCAGCCCCTCGGCCTCGAGCACGGCGGCGCGCTTCTCGCGCTCGGCCTTCATCTGCCGGTTCATCGCGCCGGCGATATCGGCCGGCGGCAGGATGTCCCTGATCTCGATGCGGGTGACCTTGACGCCCCAAGGCGAGGCGGCGGCGTCCATCACCCGCAGCAGCCGCTCATTGATCTCGTCGCGATGCGAGAGCAGCTGGTCGAGGTCCATCGAGCCGACCACGGTGCGGATATTGGTCATCGTCAGGACCATCAGCGCCTGGCCGAGATGGGAGACCTCGTAGCAGGCCTTGGCGGCATCGAGCACCTGGTAGAAGGCGGCGGCGTCGATGCGCACGCCGGCATTGTCCTTGGTGATCGCTTCCTGCGAGGGAATGTCGAGCACCTGCTCCATCACATTCACCTTGTGGCCGATGCGCTCGATATAGGGGATGATCAGCCCGAGGCCGGCCCCCAGCGTGCGCGAATAGCGGCCGAAGCGCTCGACCGTATAATTGAAGCCCTGCGGGATGGTGCGGACCCCGAGCGCGATGGTCAGGATGACCAGTGCGACCAGTGCGACGACTACGATGTCGAAGCCAGTGGGATTCATCTCAGCTCTCCGGCTCAAGCGGGGACTTCGGTTCAAGCGTGCCTTTGCAAGCATCTGATGACGGCTCGCGCGGCGGCTTGCCTTCGAGGTAGCCGACGACCCGCCACATCATCGTGCCGACGGCATTGCATTCCTCGTCGCTGAGCACGCCCATCATCGCCTCGATCCGGGCGGCGTGGATCGCCAGCGCCTTGCGCGTCAGGACCTCGCCATCCCCGGTAAGCCAGAGCCGGCGCACGCGCCGGTCGGCCTCGTCATTGCGGCGCTCGATCAGGCCGCGCCGCTCGAGCTCGGGCAGGAGCATGCTCATGGCGCTGCGGCCGACCAGAAGCTTCTCGGCAAGCTGCTGCTGGGTCAGGCCGGGGGTACGGAAGACGTTGGCGAGCACATCGTAATGCGCCAGCTGGATGCCGAGCGGCGCCAGCGCCTCGGAGAAGACCTTTTTCCAGAGCTGGTGCATGCGCGCGACCGCGAGCCAGTTCTTGAAACGCGGCAGGTCCCAGGGCAGCCCCGACTTCACGGTGCTACTCGGCTCAGTTGCCGGTGCGGAAATTGGCTCTTGCATTTTGTTCATCGCTGAACATAATAGTTCAAGGCTGAACGAACAAGGTTTCCGATCATGCCCGGCACAGCGCTTCGCGTCATTCGTCCTCTCGTCCGCATCGGCAGTTTCATTGCTCCGCATACGGCCGGGCGCGCCGCCTTCAAGCTCTTCTGTACCCCGCCGCGCCCGCCCGGCCCACAGAGCCGGACCGGCAAGGCGATCATCGCCGCCCGCGGTAGGCTCGCGCCGGCGATCCGGCAGGCGGTATCCTACCCGTGCGGGACGGTCAGCACCTATCTGTTCGAACCTGAGCCCCGCTTGCAAGATGGCGATGGTCCGGCGCCGACAGTGATCCTGCTGCATGGCTGGAACAGCGAGGCGGCGTTCATGACCGCTTTCGTGCAGCCCTTGCTGGCGCAGGGCTTCCGCGTCGTCGCCTTCGACATGCCGGCGCATGGCACCTCGACCGGGGCCGAGCTCAACATCCCGCTCGGGGTCGGCGCGCTCGCCGCGGTGGCGCGTGTCTTTGCGCCAGTGCATGCGATCGTGGCGCATTCCTTCGGCGGGGCGATCGCCCTGGCGGCGCTGGCCCGCAGCGTGCCGGGCCAGCCGAGGGTCAAGTCGAATCGGCTCGCGCTGGTCGCGGCGCCATCCTCCGTCACCACGATCACCCGCAATTTCGGCGCGACGATCGGGCTCGGCCGCCGCGGCCAGGCGGCGCTGGAGCGCCGCATCCACAGCGTCGCCGGCAATCCTGTCGAGGCCTTCGAGGGCTGCGGGCAGCTGGAGGCGATCGGCCTGCCGACCCTGGTGATCCATGACCGGCAGGACCGGGAACTGGACTTCCATCATGCGCAGGCGCTGGCGGCGGCCGGGCCGTTCGTCACCTTGCAGGAGACGAGCGGGCTGGGACACCGGCGCATCCTGCAGGCCAGGCAGGTGGTGGAGAGCGTGACGCGCTTCGTGGTGGGGTAGCGTCCTAGCTCACACCCAGCCCATCAGCTCCCGGCGCACCACCGCCTCGATCACCTGCATGCCCTCCTCGGAATCGTTTAGGCAGGGCAGATAGGCGAACTCCTTGCCGCCATTGTGCAGGAAGATCTCGCGGTTCTCGCCGTCGAGCTCTTCCAGCGTCTCCAGACAATCGGCCGAGAAGCCGGGCGCGACGATGGCGAGCGACTTGGTGCCGCCCTGCGCCAGCGCCTTCACGGTCTCGTCGGTATAGGGCTGCAGCCATTCGTCCGGTCCGAAGCGCGACTGGAAGGTCAGGCGGAAGCGCTCCGCGCTGAGGCCGAGCTTGTTGCGCAGCAGCCGGGCGGTGACGGCGCACTGGCAATAATAGGGGTCGCCCTTCAGCAGGTATTCCTTGGGCATGCCGTGCAGCGAGCAGAGGATCACCTCCGGCTCGAAGGAAAGCTTGCCGAGCGAGGCGCGGATCGAGGTGGCGAGCGCGTCGATATAGACCGGGTCGGCGTAGTAGGGATGGGCGACCCGCACCGTCGGCTGCCAGCGCATCTCCATCAGCGCGCGGAAGGCCTGGTCGCAGGCGGTCGCCGAGGTCGGCGCGGCATATTGCGGATAGAGCGGCACCAGCAGGATGCGGTCGCAGCCCTGCGCGAGCAGCGCCTTCAGGCGGCTCTTCACATCCGGCAGGCCGTAGCGCATCGCCCAGTCGACGGTGATGCGGCCATCGGCAGCGCCCGCCAGCCGCTCGGCGAGCTTCTCCGTCTGCGAGCGGGTGATCGTCTTGAGCGGACCCTCGTCGCGCTCATTGTTCCAGATCGTCGCGTAGTCCTTGCCCTTGCGGCTGGGCCGCGTCGACAGGATGATCAGATTGAGGATCGGCCACCATTTCCAGCGCGGTTCCTCGATGACGCGGCGGTCGGAGAGGAACTCCTTGAGATAGGCCCGCATCGGCTTGTAGCTGGTGCCCTCGGGCGTGCCGAGGTTCATCAGAAGCACGCCGATGCGGCCGCTTCTGATGCTGACGTGGTCGGGAGGCAAGCTCGGCTCGAGGTTCATCGCATCCGCTTTCGTTCGGCTGTGATTTAGACGAGTTACGGTTTTCGTCCAGTCGGGCCTTATGGGGTGCGACACTGCGTGAGCTGGGGTCTCGCAAGGCGGCTGGGCTCTTGCTAGTCTTCGACCCAATCAAAACCGCAGGGGTTCGCGCCGATGACCAAGATGACCCGCCGCCACGCGTTCCGCGTCCTCGGCGCTCCAGCAGCCCTTGCCGCGACCGCGCCCGTTGCGAAGGCGCAGACGCCACCGGCGAGCTTCACGCTGCTGCTCGTCAACGACATCTACAAGATGAGCGACGACAAGGGCAAAGGCGGCTTCGCCCGCGCTGCAGGCATCGCCAAGGCCGAGCGCGCGCGGGGCGTGCCCGTGCTGTTCTGCCATGCCGGCGACTGCTACTCGCCCTCGCTGATGTCGGGTTTCGACCAGGGCGCCCATATCGTCGCGATGCAGAACAAGATGGGCATCGACGTCTTCGTGCCCGGCAATCACGAATTCGACTTCGGCAAGGAGAACTATCTCAAGCTCGCTGCCGCCCAGACCTATCCGACCTTCGCGGCCAATCTGCGAGACGCGGCCGGCAACCCGCTGCCGGGCCACAAGGATTCCCAGATCTTCGAGCTCGGCGGCATCAAGGTCGGCGTCATCGGCACGACCTTCGACCCGACGCCGCAGCTCTCCAATCCCGGCGACCTGAAATTCTCCTCGACCATGGAGGCGCTACGGCGCGAGGCGCGCAAGCTCAAGGGAGAGGGCGCCGACATCCTCGTCGCAGTCGTGCATGCCGACCGGGCGATGGACTACGAGATCGTGCGCTCGCGTGTGGTCGACATCCTGCTGACCGGCCACGACCACGACCTCGCCATCGCCTATGACGGCAAGGTGGTGATGGTCGAATCGAACGAGGAGGGCAATTACGTCACCGCGATCGACATCGCCGCCAAGGCGTCGGGCGAGGGCGCCAATCGCAAGGTCGAGTGGACGCCGACCTTCCGCGTCAACGACAGCCGCGCCGCGACGCCCGATCCCGAGGTCGCCGCCATCGTCAAGGGCTACGAGACCGAGCTGTCGAAGGAGCTCGACATTGAGATCGCGACGCTGGGCGTCCCGCTCGATTCGCGCACCGGCGTGATCCGCACGCAGGAGACCGCGATCGGCAATCTGATCGCCGACGCGATCAGGGCCGCGACCGGCGCGCAGCTCGCCATCACCAATGCCGGCGGTATCCGGGCCAACAAGCAGTATCCTGCCGGCCACAAGCTGACGCGGCGCGATGTCCTGAGCGAACTGCCCTTCGGCAACGCGACCTCCATGGTCGAGATCACCGGCAAGGACGTGAAGGATGCGATCGAGAACGGCCTGCGCGATGCGCCGCAGGGCTCCGGCCGCTTCCCGGTGGTGTCCGGTCTCATCTTCGAGGCCGATCTCAAGCAGCCGCAGGGCTCGCGCGTCACCTCGGTGAAGGTCGACGGCAAGGAGATCGATCCGGCCGGCAAATACACCGTCGCCACCAACAACTTCATGCTGACGGGCGGTGACGGCTATACCGCGCTCGGCCGTGGCAAGACGCTGATCGGCCTGACCGACGGCAAGCTGATGGCCAACGAGGTGATGGTCTATATCCGCCGCCTCGGCACGGTCGAGGCCAAGGTCGAGGGGCGGGCCGTGTTGAAATAAGCGGCTCTGCCTGGTCGTCCTGGCGGGAAGCCCGCCGTAACTAGCGGCCGGGATTCATGCGACACGTCAGCCGGGCTTCGCGAAGCCCGGCCAGTAATGCCCGTCCGGAGTGGGGCGCTTGCCGAAGATTGCCTGGCCGACCCGGACCACGGTCGCCCCTTCTTCGATCGCTTCCTCGAAATCGCCGGTCATGCCCATGGACAGGCCGGTCAGGCCGGGATGGCGCGAGAGCGCGTCGTCTCGCAGGCGGCGTAGCAGGGCAAAGCAGGGGCGGACCCGCGCCATGTCGGAGCTGAACAGCGCGAGCGTCATCAGGCCGCGTGGCTTCAGCCGCGGGAATTGCCCGAGCCGGTCGACGAAGGGCAGCAGCGCATCCGGATGCAGGCCGAACTTGCTGTCCTCGTCGGAGGTGTTGACCTGCACGTAGACGTCGAGGCTGCGACCGTCGCGCCCGAGCTGCCGGTCGAGCAGTTCGGCGAGCTTCAGGCTGTCGAGCGCATGGAACTCCCGGGCGAAGCGGGTGAGGTACTTGACCTTGTTGCTCTGGAGATGGCCGACGATGCTCCAGTCGATGGCAAGATCACCCAGCGCCTCGCGCTTGCCCATCGCCTCCTGGATCTTGTTTTCGCCGAAGGCGGTGATCCCCGCCGCGAAGGCGCAGCGCAGGACCTGCGCCGGCACGGTCTTGGTGATCGGCAGCAATCGAACCGAGGCGCGGTCCCGCCCGGCGCGCGCGCAGGCTCGGGCGATGCGCTCCTCGACGCCGGCGAGATTCGCTCGGAACGTGCCGGCAGGATCGCTGCCGAAGCGCTCGATATCCGCGGCGGAGAGAGACGCGTCGTCAGCGCGCTCGTCGTTCCGGTCGGGCTGGCCGATGTCTGCGGCCGTCAACGATTCCAGTTCCTGTCGGGGCCGCTGGGGGCGGTCTCAAATCGGCATAGGTGGAGCGTCATCGGCTACACATGCGGCTGGTCCAGTTGTGATGGAAGCATGGAGCTGGCCCGGACAGAACGTCCAGTTAGGCACTATCAAGTTGGGCCAGTTGACGATGTATGCGTGATGTCGCCAGACCGTCTTCATGCGTTGCCCTATCGCTGGCGCCCGGGAGCCGATCGTCGCGGTTCATTCGGCTGATGGCGGATGGGTTGATCGCGGCAGCCTTTGCGGTTCTCATGCGTTTCCCGGGTCGCTTTCGGGACGGCTGGATGATCGATGCAGTGCTTGCCGGGAGTCCCGATAGTCCAGGGTCCGCGGTCGTCCGGGACCGGACGAGCAAAAGGGGCCCGAGACGGCGGCGCGGCATGGCCTATCGTGCTGCAAGGAGGGGAGGAACGATGACGATCGAACTCGGACATGCTCGAGATACGATGCGGCGATCCGCGGGCGCCGTGGCATGCGGCATCGCGTTGCCCCTCCTGCTGGCTGGCTGCGGTGGCGGCGAGGGATTGTCGTCGCCGTCCTCGGGCAGTTCTGCGCGTGCGCCGGCTCCGGCCGGGATCTCGCGCGATGCCCTGGTCGGGCGCTGGGGTGTCGCCTCCTTTCATACGGAAAAGGACCGCAAGCGCACGGAAGCCGAGGCGCGGGCACAGTGCAAGCAGCCCTATGTCATTGCGCAGGGCCCGGGCGACGGCGTGATGATGCACGCTGCCGACGATCCCAAGCTCTATGAGCTCAGGCTGAAGGCCGGAGCGGGCGGCAAGACCTATCTCGGCTTCGAGGCGCCGGCCGGCGATCCGCAGGACCGCGAGCTGCTGTCGGTGAAGCCGAAGGAATTCGTCGCGCGCTTCGTCGATCCCGATGTGCATGCCCGCTACGGCACCTTCATCTACAGCCGCTGCGGCTGAACGGAGGCGAACAGATGAGAGAGATCATTCGCGCCGCCCTGCATGGCCTGATCGTCTCCGGACTGGGGCTGGCGCCGGTTCTTGCTCTGCCGGGCGTCGCGGCGGCGCAGCCGCGCCCGCCGGCGGCGCTGCAGGAGACGATGGATATCGGCGACGAGCCCGGCCGCGTCTCGACCGAGGAGGTCAGCATCACCGAGGGCCCCTATGCCCGCCAGATGGTGCTGTTCCGCTCGAACGAGGCGCCCGGCACCGTGGTGATCCATTCGGCCGAGCGCTTCCTCTATGTGGTGCAGGGCAATGGCCGGGCCCTGCGCTATGGCATCGGCGTCGGCCGCGAGGGCTTCACATGGTCCGGCCAGGTCCAGGTCAGCCGCAAGGCGGAATGGCCGGACTGGCGCCCGCCGCCGGAGATGCTGCAGCGCCAGCCCTATCTGCCGCGCTTCATGGCCGGCGGTCCAGGCAATCCGATGGGATCGCGCGCGCTCTATCTCGGCTCGACCGTCTTCCGCATCCACGGCACCAACCAGCCGGAGACGATCGGCCAGGCGATCTCGTCGGGCTGCTTCCGGCTCGCCAATGGCGACATCGCCGACCTCTACGAGCGCGTGCCGCTCGGTACCAAGGTCGTCATCCGCCACAAGGCGACGCTATGACCGGCCCCGCCGCTTCCGCCGACCTGCAGAAGGAACGGACAGACATGTCGAAGGTCTCCTGGTCGAACGCCTCCTGGCTTGCCCGCAGCGGTCTTTGCCTCGCCGCCCTCGTCGGCTTCGCCCTTCCTGCTGTTGCCGGTACGCTCGACACCGTGAAGCGGCGCGGCACGCTCCAATGCGGCGTCAGCGAAGGCGTGGTCGGCTTTTCGGAGAAGGATGCCCAGGGTTCCTGGCGCGGCTTCGACGTCGATTTCTGCCGCGCCGTCGCGGCGGTCGTACTCGGCGATGCCGGCAAGGTCGCCTTCACCCCATTGTCGGCGAGCCAGCGCTTCGATGCGCTGAAGGCCGGCACGGTCGACCTCCTGGCGCGCAACTCGACCTGGACGCTCGGGCGCGAGGCCGAGCTCGGGCTGGCATTCGCCGGCATCACCTATCACGACGGCCAGGGCTTCCTGGCGAAGCGCGCGCTCAAGGTCGATTCAGCCCTGTCGCTCGACAAGGCGAAGATCTGCGTCGAGGCCGGCACCACGACGCAGCTCAACCTCGCCGATTTCTTCAAGGCCAACTCGATGACCTATGAGGAGAAGGTCCATCCGAGCGCTGCCGAGGCCTTCGCCGCCTTCGAGGGCGGGCAGTGCGACGTCCTGACCCGCGACCAGTCGGCGCTGCATGGCGAACGGCTCAGGCTGGCCAAGCCGGCAGAGGCGATCGTGCTGCCGGACGTGATCTCGAAGGAACCGCTAGGGCCGGTGGTGCGCAGCGACGACTTCCCCTGGTTCACGGTGGTGAAATGGGTGAACTTCGCGCTGGTCAACGCCGAGGAGCTCGGCGTCTCCGCTGCCAATCTCGACGATGCCCTCAAGTCGCAGAAGCCCGATGTGCGTCGCTTCACCGGGGCGGAGGGCGGCTTCGGCAAGGCGCTCGGCCTCGAGGCCGACTGGGCGGTCCGCGCCGTCAAGGCAGGCGGGAACTATGCCGAGATCTACGAACGCAATCTCGGCACCGGCTCGAAGCTCGGCATCCCGCGCGGTCTCAATCAGCTCTGGAACATGGGCGGCGTGCTCTACGCCCCGCCGCTGCGATAGGCGCCGGCCCTCCGCCTTCAGGACTGGAACAGGCGGCTGTACTGCGTCTCGTGCCAGGCGCTCGCCATCGCCAGCGCGGGGGCTAGGTTGCCGACCTCGTCGTCGCGAAGCGAGCGGGCTCGGGCCGCGGCTTCGCCGATGGCGGTGGCGGCCTCGATGAGCAGGCGCTGGCCGGCGGTATGCCCGAGCGGCACCAGCTTGATCGCAGCGGTCACCTGGCCCTCGACATAGACCCAGAGAAATCCCTTCAGGGCCGCTTCCGGGGCGATACGCCAATGCTGGCCGGCCAGGGTGAAGGCGGCGGCGTAGGTCAGCGCGTCGCCGGCATGATGCCGGGCGGCGGGGACGTCGAGATCGGCGAGCAGCCGTAGCAGCGCCTCGCCCTGCCGCTTGTCCTCGCGCTGGAATTCCCGGCTTTCGCGCCCGGCGGCAAGCCAGGCATTGGCCATCAGGAAGCGCTCCTGGTCGCCATTCTCCAGCGCCGTCGCCATGCGCCAGAACAGCGCGCCGTCGAGCTGCGCGACATTGGCCCTGAGCGTGCCGAGGATCCAGTCGCGCGCGCTGGCCTCGTCTGAGACCCAGCCGGCGTGGACGGCCGCTTCGAGCCCGCGCGAATAGGAAAAGCCGCCGACCGGCAGGCCCTGGCTCACCAGGCGCAGCAGATGCAGCGGGAGCGCATCCCGGTCGCCGCCGGAGGTTGGGGCGCCGTCCATCTCTCAGGCCCCGGCCGTGCTGGCCTCGCTGGCGTGCTGCGTGCGCAAGCCGCCATGCGCGACGATGAAATCGACGATCGTGTCGAGGCCCTTGCCGCGCGAGAGATCGGTGAAGCCGAAGGGGCGCTTGCCGCGCATCCGGGCCGCATCCGTCTGCATCACGTCGAGATCGGCGTTCACATAAGGCGCGAGGTCGCTCTTGTTGATCACGAGGAAGTCGGATCGGGTGATGCCAGGCCCGCCCTTGCGGGGGATGTCTTCGCCCTGGCACACCGAGATCACATAGAGCGTGAGGTCGGCGAGGTCGGGCGAGAAGGTCGCCGCCAGGTTGTCGCCGCCGGATTCGATGAAGACGATGTCGAGGTCCGGGATCCGCCGGTTGATCTCGGCGATGGCCTGCAGGTTGATCGAGGCATCCTCGCGGATCGCCGTATGCGGGCAGCCGCCGGTCTCGACGCCGACGATGCGCTCCTCGGGCAGCGCCTGCCGGCGCACCAGCACCATGGCGTCTTCCTTGGTGTAGATGTCGTTGGTGACGACGGCGATCGAGTAGTCCTCCCGCATCGCCTTGCACAGTTTCTCCGTGAGCATCGTCTTTCCCGAGCCGACGGGGCCGCCGATGCCGACGCGGAGGGGGCCGTTCTTCGAGATCATGAGCGCAGAGCCTCGAGCAATGGGTATGGCCGACAGCCTACAGGCTTCCCGCGCGGGATTCAGCCATGACGGTGATCGTGCTTCCCGTCGCCATGGGAATGCCCATGATGATGGGAATGCCCGTGATCGTGATGGTGGTGCCCGTGATCATGCGAGTGGGCGTGGTCATGGCGGTGGCCGTGATCGTGTCCATGGTCATGTGCGTGACTGTGGCCGTGGCCGGAATAGGCGCCGCGCACCGGGTCGAAGGGCGCGACGATGTCCTCGACCTCAGCGCCGAGCCCCTGGAGCATGGCCTTGATGACGTGGTCGCGCAGGATCAGGATGCGTTCCGCCGCGATCGCCGCGGCGAGATGGCGGTTGCCGATGTGCCAGGCGAGTTCGGCAAGATGCAGCGGATCGCGGGCCTTGATCGCATAGAGCGGCTCGTCGGCGGCGGCGATCTCGACCAGGCCGCCGCCCTCGATCGCCAGGGCATCTCCGGCGGACAGCACGACGGTTTCGGGCAGGTCGACCAGAACCTTGTCGCCATCAATGGTTTCGATCATGCGCCGGCGCAGGTGCCGGGCGTCGTGCTCGAGGACCGCGCGACCAAGCACGGGCTCACCTTGCGCGGCCGCATCAACCGCGCGCCGGATGGCTATGGCTTTCAACATGCTGAACCCCGTTTTCGACGCGGCCCTGCCCGAGCAGGGATCAAAGTCCGAGAACTATCCCAAAGCGAGGCGAGGCGTCAGTATCCGGTTGCAGAACAGCTTCGATCCGGACATTCGTCAACGCTCGATCGACGATCAATTGCCAAAATTGCCCAAATAATGAGCGAACGATGATAATACAGGCTCTAAATTGCTCTCGGTTGAAGCATGGGGCGGCTTACGCCTGCTGAAGCGCGGTCCATGAACGCAATCGTGCCTACTCGATCCTCCGAAGCGGCCCATTCGACCGTGGCTTCGCCGGCTCGCGCCCAGTATGCGGCGCAACCGAGCGCGTGGCCTGCCGAGCTCGAGCTGTGGTTCGCGCTGAATGCCGGCAAGACCCGCCTCGTCCGCCGCCGGCATTTCGGCCCGCTCGTCGTGCAGCGGCCGTTCCACCCGGAGAAGGACGGGACCTGCCATGTCTACCTGCTGCACCCGCCGGGCGGGGTCGCGGGCGGCGACCGCCTCGATCTGCGCTTCCATCTCGACGCCGGAGCGCGCGCGCTGCTGACGACCCCGGGCGCGACGAAATTCTATCGCAGCGAACACAGCGCCAGCATGCAATCGGTCGATGTCGCGATCGGGGCCGGCGCGGTCTGCGAATACCTGCCGCAGGAAACCATCGTCTTCGACGGGGCCGATGCGCGGATCGAGACGAAGGTGTCGCTTGCCGCCGACGCCACCTATGTCGGCTGGGACTTCCTGTGCCTTGGGCGCCCGGCGGCCGGCGAGCGTTTCGAGACGGGGCGCCTCAGCCAGCGCATCGAGATCGTGCGGGATGGCCGGCCGATCTGGTTCGAGCGCCTGGAGCTGCAGGGCGGCTCGCCTTTGCTGGAGGCTGCCTTTTCCCTGGCCCGCCAGCCGAGCTGGGGAACGATGGTCTATGCCGGCACGGTCGCCGAGAATGCGGCGGAGCAGGTGCGGGCCGCGATCGGCGCGGCGGGAGACGGCGTCTTCTGCGTCAGCCAGCTCGAAGAGGCCGTGGTCTGCCGCTATCTCGGGCCACGGGTCGCTGAGGGCAAGGCCTTGTTCGTGCGGGCATGGAACGTGCTTCGGAGCCTGGGGCAGGGCAAGATGGCCGAGGCGCCGCGAATCTGGGCCACCTGAAACGATCGACTGCGAGGATGGGGGAAGGCGATGGAGCTGCTTCCGCGCGAGAAGGACAAGCTTCTGCTCTTTACCGCGGCGCTGCTGGCGGAACGGCGCAAGGCACGCGGCGTCAAGCTGAACTATCCGGAGGCCGTCGCCTATATCTCGGCGGCGATCCTGGAAGGCGCGCGCGACGGGCGTACCGTGGCGGAGCTGATGTCCTATGGCGCGACGCTGCTGACGCGCGAGGACGTCATGGACGGCGTTCCGGAGATGATCCACGACGTGCAGGTCGAAGCGACCTTCCCGGACGGGACCAAGCTGGTCACCGTCCACAACCCGATTCCGTGAGGCGGCGCGATGATCCCGGGCGAGTTCTTCATCGAGGACGGCACGATCGAGCTCAATGCCGGCCGCGAGCGGCGGTCGATCGAGGTCGCCAATTCCGGCGACCGGCCGATCCAGGTCGGTTCGCACTATCATTTCTACGAGACCAACGCGGCGCTGCAGTTCGAGCGCGAGACGGCCAGGGGCTTCCGGCTCGACATTCCGGCGGGGACAGCAGTCCGTTTCGAGCCGGGACAATCGCGGACGGTCGCGCTGGTGGCGCTGGACGGCGACAGGGTGGTCTACGGCTTCAACGCCAGGGTCATGGGCAGACTGGAGGCCTGAGATGGTGCGCATCACCCGCGAGAACTACGCCTCGCTCTACGGTCCGACCAAGGGCGACCGGATCCGCCTCGCCGACACCGAGCTCGTGATCGAGATCGAGGCTGATCACACGATCTATGGTGAGGAAGTCACTTTCGGCGGCGGCAAGGTCATCCGCGACGGCATGGGCCAGAGCCAGCGCAATGCCGCCGAGGTGCCCGACCTCGTCATCACCAATGCGGTGATCCTCGACCATTGGGGCATCGTGAAGGCCGATGTCGGCATCAAGGACGGGCGCATCGCCGCGATCGGCAAGGCCGGCAATCCCGACATCCAGCCCGGCGTCGACATCGTCATCGGCCCCGGCACCGACGTCATCGCCGGCGAGGGCAAGATCCTGACCGCTGGCGGCGTCGACGCCCATATCCATTTCATCTGTCCGCAGCAGGCGGAGATGGCGCTGACCAGCGGCACGACCACACTCGTCGGCGGTGGCACGGGCCCCTCCGTCGGCACGCTCGCCACCACGGTGACGCCGGGACCCTGGTACATCCACCGGATGCTCGAGGCGATCGACGACCTGCCGCTCAATGTCGGCCTGCTCGGCAAGGGCAATGCGAGCCTGCCCGAGCCGCTGCGCGAGCAGGTCCGGGCCGGCGTCATCGGCCTCAAGCTGCACGAGGACTGGGGCACGACGCCGGCGGCGATCGACAATTGTCTTTCCGTCGCCGACGAGATGGACGTTCAGGTCGGGCTGCATTCCGATACGCTGAACGAGAGCGGCTTCGTCGGTGACACCTTCGCGGCGACGAAAGGCCGCGCGATCCACTCCTTCCATACGGAAGGCGCGGGCGGCGGCCATGCACCCGACATCATCACGGCGGCCGGCCAGGAGAACATCCTGCCCTCCTCGACCAATCCGACCCGGCCCTACACGGTCAACACCATCGACGAGCATCTGGATATGCTGATGGTGTGCCACCACCTCAGCCCGCGGATTCCGGAGGACGTCGCGTTCGCCGAATCCCGCATCCGCAAGGAGACGATCGCGGCGGAGGACATCCTCCACGATCTCGGCGCCTTTTCGATGATGTCGTCGGATTCGCAGGCGATGGGTCGCGTCGGAGAGACGATCCTGCGCTGCTGGCAGACGGCGCACAAGATGAAGGTCCAGCGCGGGCCGCTGCCCGAAGACAGTGCACGCAACGACAATTTCCGCTGCAGGCGCTATGTCGCCAAGTACACGATCAATCCGGCGATCACTCATGGCTTTGCCCACGAGCTCGGCTCGATCGAAGTCGGCAAGCGTGCCGACCTCGTGCTCTGGAAGCCGGCCTTCTTCGGCATCAAGCCGTCGCTGGTGCTGGTCGGCGGGATGATCGCGACCGCACCGATGGGCGATCCGAACGCCTCGATCTCGACGCCGCAGCCGGTCCATTACCGGCCGATGTACGGCGTGCTCGGGCGCGCCCGCGGCAAGACCGGGGTCACCTTCGTCTCGCAGGCGGCGCTCGACGACGGGATCGGCGACAAGCTCGGCCTGCAGAAGCAGCTGGTGGCGGTGAAGGGCACGCGCGGCGTCCGCAAGAAGGACATGATCCACAATGCGCTGACGCCCAAGATCGAGGTCGATCCGCAGAACTATCAGGTGCGCGTCGATGGTGAGCTGATCACCTGCGAGCCCGCGACCTCCCTGCCGATGACGCAGCGCTACTTCCTGTTCTGAGGGGAGGCAGCCGGCACTGAACTCCGCCGTAGCGAGAAGCCTGATCGGCCTGGGACGGGGATGCGCCGTGCCGGGGTGATCCCGGCGAACAACGGAAAGAAGATCGGCGCCGGTGGCGCGCGTGAGCCCGAAACGAACGTTTGACGGGTCGCCTTGATCGGTGCCCCGAGGGGCGATAGTGACGAAAGCCTGCGTCCCGTCGCGGAACGGGCATTCGGCCGGAATGCGGCCGCGCGAGAGCCGAGGGCGCGCGAGGCAGGGCATGAGAGTACGCAGCGCAAGAAGGCCGGCAGGGACCGCGACAGCGCAGGTGACGAAGCCAAGCCCGATGCGCGGCGAGATCGTCGCCGCCGCTGCCGAGATCATCGTCCGCAAGGGCTACGCTGCCTGCACGATGCGGGCTGTGGCGGCGCTGGTCGATATGAAGGCCGGCAGCCTCTACTACCACTTCAAGTCGAAGGACGAGATCGTCGAGGAGATCCTCAACCAGGGCATCGAAACGCTTTATGCCCGGGTGGCGGAGGCGCTCTGCAGCCTGCCGGCCGACGCGCCGTTCGCGGGCCGGCTCTCGGCAGCGGTCGGGGTGCATGTGGCAAGCCTGGTCGGCAAGGACCAGCAGCACATGCACGTCTACGAGCACCTGCCGCCGGTCATCAAACGGCGCAGCCGCAAGATGCGCGAAACCTATACCCGGCTCTGGCTCGATCTCTTCGCCGGCGGCGTCGCCAGTGGCGAGGTCGATGCCGGCATCGACCTGCACCTGTTGGTGCCGTATTTCCTCGGTGGGTTGAACCGCGTGCCGGAATGGATGCGCGCCAGCGGCGCCAGCAGCGACCAGGTCGCGGCACTGGCCGTCACGACCCTGCTCGACGGAATTGGCGCCCGGCGGTAGCGGCTGCAATCAGGCTTGCCTTTGCCGGCGATGGACGCGATCGCGCGTTCGCAGGCATTGCGATAAGGCAGGGGTCTAGAGCATTTCCGGCGAATGCAGGTTCGCCCTCAAGGCTCTGTCTTTCGTATCCACGCAAAACGGCTACGCACTTTTGCCGGGCTGGCTCGCTGTCATGAGCTGCGCCGCCTTCTCGGCGATCATCACGGCCGGTGCGTGGGTGTTGCCCGAGACGATCGTCGGCATGATCGAGGCGTCGACGACGCGCAAGCCTTCGAGACCGTGCACGCGCAGCTCAGGATCGACCACCGCCATCGCGTCGACGCCCATTTTCGCGGTTCCAACCGGATGGAAGATGGTGGTGGCGATGTCGCCTGCTGCCTGCGCCAGTTCGGCGGGCTCCTGAACGGCGATGCCGGGCTTGAGCTCTTCCGGCTTGAATGCCTGCATTCGCCTGGTCGCCATCAGGCGCCGCGCCGCGGTGATCGAAGCGGCGGCGACCTCACGATCACTGTCGGCCGAGAGATAATTCGGCGCAATGGTAGGATGCGCGAAGGGATCTGCCGAGACGATCCGGACATGGCCGCGCGAATCCGGCCTGAGATTGCAGACCGAGACCGTGATCGCCGGAAAGGCATCGAGCGGCTGGCCGAAGCGCTCCAATGAGAGCGGCTGGACATGGAATTCGATGTTTGGCGTGGCGAAACGCTCGTCCGAACGCATGAAGATGCCGAGCTGGCTCGGCGCCATCGCCATCGGGCCGGAGCGACGCAGTGCATATTCGAGCGCGATGCCGGCCTTGCCGAACAGGCTCGCCTGCCGCTCGTTCAGCGTCCTCGCGCCGGTGATCCTGAAGACCGTACGGATCTGGAGATGGTCCTGCAGGTTCTCGCCGACGCCGGGCAACTCGTGCTGGACGGCGATGCCGTGCTGCGACAGCAGCGCGCCTGGCCCGACGCCGGAGAGCTGCAGCAATTGCGGCGTGCCGATCGCGCCGGCCGAGAGGATCAGCTCGCCGGCGGCGTCGACTTGGACGGGCTCACCCTTCAGGCGCAGCTCGAGACCGCTCGCGCGTTTGCCGGAGAAGGCGATGCGCTCGGCCTGCGCCTGCGTCAGCACCGTCAGATTGCTGCGATTGCGCACCGGACGCAGGAAGGCGCGCACCGCGTTGAAGCGGAATCCGGCCTTCTGGTTCACCTCGAAATAGGCCGAGCCGAAATTGTCGCCGGCATTGAAATCGTCGATCTTCGGCACGCCGATCTCCTCGGCGGCCTGGCGCACGGCATCGAGGATCGGCCAGGACAGGCGTTGGCGCTCGACCCGCAGCTCGCCCTCCTGGCCATGGAACGGTCCGGTCAGATTGTGATGCCGCTCGGATTTGCGGAACAGCGGCAGAACCTCGTCCCAACCCCAGCCGGGATTGCCGAGCTGGCGCCAGCCGTCATAGTCGGCCGCCTGGCCGCGCATGTAGATCATGCCGTTGATCGACGAGCAGCCGCCGAGGACCTTGCCGCGCGGATAGGCGAGGACACGCCCGTTGAGGCCCTTCTCCTGTGCCGTGCTGTAACCCCAGTCGGTTCTGGGATTGCCCATGCAGTAGAGATAGCCGACCGGGATATGGATCCAGTGGTAATTGTCCGAGCCGCCGGCCTCGAGCAGCAGGACGCGCTTGCGCGGATCGGCGCTGAGGCGGTTGGCGAGCACGCAGCCCGCCGAACCCGCGCCGACGATGACATAGTCCCAGGAACCGAGATGGCGACGGATGCTCAAGCGACCTCCGATCGACAATGCTGTCATTGCGCTGCGATCGTCGTAGCAAGATCGATATCGAGCCGGTAGCTCGCATCGCGCAACGTTCCGTCTGGGCGAAAGCGCGCTGCGGATCCTGGGGGCCGGAGAGGATCCGAATCATCGTGGAAGGCGTGCGCGGCGACGAGACCAGGAGCCGTGTTGCGGCCTTCTAGGCGCTCATTTCCAGACGCTTTCGGAGCTCACAGGGAGCGCGCACGCAAGGCTGAGAAAGTGCTGCCTGCCCGCCTCAGGCGGCGGCATTCTCACGACCGTTCTATCCCGCCCGTCTACACAGGCCGGGCGACAGGTCATTTCCGATGCGGAAGGGAAAACCTTCGGCCTCAAGGGCTTGGTAGAACCCTTGAAAAAATGGTGCCCAGGAGAGGACTCGAACCTCCATAACAGGCTACTAAGCATTGATATTAAACGGTTTTCGTGGTGTCCGCGATGGGTGGGTGTCAAAGGGAGGTGCCAATCCCTAGCGGGTGAATTGGATAGCACGATCATGAGTTAATTCCAACGGCGGAGGGCTTTCCGGTCTGCCTTTTGTGAGCAACGGGAAGCTATCGTCGGGTGCGGCCGGCTCGCCGGATCAACGTTCCAGGTACAAGGCCAAACGGCTCGCCGCGTTCCGGAGGTGCAGTTCCGCCGCCGCGTGGGCGCGCTGGCCGTCGCGGTCCAAGATCGCATTGAATATCGCCTGATGTTCGCCCTGAACGATCTGGGCCATGCCGTCGAGTCTGGCCGTGTTGGCGCGCGCGGTCCGGATGAAGCTGCGCACGCGCCGGTCGAGAAACTCCGACAGGTCGCGGAAGAACGGATTGCCCGTCGCGTCGATGATGGCGCGGTGGAAGGCGACATCCTCGTCGACGCCCGATTCGCCCCGGTCGATCGCGGCCTGCATCGCCTCGAGCCTTGCGCGGATCACGCCTAGATCGGCCTCGCTGTGCCGTTCGGCGGTGTGTTGGGTCGCGGCCGCCTCAACCGCCATGAGCAATTCAACAATATGGCGTAGCTCGGCCTTGTCCGAGAAATTGGCGACATCGAGCCGGAACACGGAGCTGGCGCCGGGTTCCGCGACAAAGGCGCCCGCACCCTGGCGCGACAGCACCAGTCCGTCATGTTTGAGCCGCCCGACAGCCTCGCGCACAATCGGCCGGCTGACCCCATAAGTCGCGGCCAGCTGCTGCTCGGTCGGCAGGCGCTCGCCGGCCTGGAGACGACCCGATGCGATCTCGTCGCGCAGCCGCAACGCCAGCGTGTCGGCGAGCGAGGGAGCCCGTCCCAGAATGTCACGCAAAGGCTCTAAACGGCTCTTGTCTGCGACCATGACGTCCAATCGTTTCCGCTAGCTGGCGATGTGCAGGCCACCATTGACGTGAATCGTCTCGCCGGTGACGAACCGTGCCAGATCGGAGCACAGGAAGGCAACGACGCCCGCGACCTCGGCTGCGGTTCCCAGCCGCTGCAGCGGGGTGTTGGGGATCAGCTCGGGCTTGCGCGCGATCAGGGGCTGCACCATCGGTCCCTCGATCAGGCCCGGCGACACGGCGTTGACGCGGATCTTTGGCGCCAGTTCCAGCGCCAGCGAGCGTGTCAGGCTGAGCACGCCACCCTTGGCCGCGGCATAATGGGCGTGGGCGAAACTGCCGCGGTGGCCGGCCATCGAGGCGATGTTCACGATCGCTCCGCCTGGTGCCAGATGCGGGATCGCTGCGCGGCAGGTGTGGAAGACGCCATCGAGATTGATCGCGATCGATTGCCGCCACTCGGCTTCGCTCATTTCGCTGACCAGCGCGTCGCGATACAGCCCGGCCGCCGTCACCACGAGGTCGATGCGGCCAAACTGGGCGACGGCCGACGTGACGGCATGCTGGGCATCGCCGGCTTCGGTCACGTCCTGGCGCAGTGCCAGCGTCCTCGCGCCTTCGGGGTCGAGCCCCCGGGCGAAGGCCACGACCGCATCGCCGTCGAAATCCGTCAGGACGCAAGCTGCGCCATGCGCATGGAAGAGCGTGGCGATCGCTCGGCTGATCGCGCCGCTTGCGCCCGTCAGCAGCAGCACTTTCCCCGACATATCGATCATGGCATGCGCCTCATGTCATCAGCCAGCCACCGGCCACGTCGCAGACTTGCCCGGTGACGAAGGCGGCATTGTCGGAGGTCAGGAACAGGCAGGTCTGGGCGACATCCTCCGCTTTCCCCAGCCGGCGCAGCGGCGTGGCCAGCCGCGCCGCCTCATTGGCTTCCGGCGCACTGCCGCGCATGAGCGGCGTGTCGATCCGACCCGGCGCCACCGCGTTGACCGTGATGCCGTCTGGCCCCAGTTCGCCCGCGAGATGCTTGGTGAAGCCGATCAGCGCCGCCTTCGTCGCGGCGTAGTGGACGCCGACGATGTCGCAATAGGTCTTGCCCGCCACCGAGGAGACGCTGACGATCGCGCCACGCCCGGCCGCGCGCATGCCCGGCACCACGGCGCTCGCGCAAAGGAAGGCGCCGGTCAGATTGACGTCCAGCACCCGGCGCCATTCGTCTGCGCTCATATCCCCGAGCCGGGCTCGCTTGCCGTCAGCGCCCGATTTCGGCGAAATCCCGGCATTGTTGATCAGGACATTGATCGGACCGAACGCGTCGCCGATGCGAGCAATCGCCAGCGCGACCGAAGCCTCGTCGGCGACGTCGGCGGACACCGCGAGCGCCGCCGCGCCGCGCTGGGCTGCCGCTGCGGCGGCTGCCGCAGCGAGCTCAGGGTCATGGTCGAGATAGGCGACGCTGGCGCCGGCTGCCGCATGGGCATCGGCTATCGCCTGCCCGATGCCGCGCCCCGCGCCGGTGACCAACACGATCTTGCCGCGATGACCGCTCATTTGCGCAGCTCAAGCATGATCTTGCCGAGATGGGCACTCGATTCCATCAGCTCATGCGCCTGCCGGGCCTGCTCCAGCGGGAAGGTCGCGTGGATGATCGGCTTGACCGTCCCCGCCTCCAGCAGCGGCCAGACATCGCGGCGCAGATGGGCGGCGATCTCCGCCTTGAGCGCGACCGAGCGGGCCCGCAATGTCGAGCCGGTCAGAGTCAAGCGCCGCAGCATGACGTTCATCAGGTCGAGATCGGCCCTGCTGCTCTGCAGGAAGGCGATCTGCACCAGTCGCCCTTCAAGCGCCAGAATGCCTAGATTCCGTTGGATATACGGCCCGCCGACCATGTCGAGCACGACATCGACACCCCGGCCTTCGGTCAGGCGCTTGACTTCATCGACAAAATCCGAGGCCCGGTAATCGATCGCCTCGTCGGCGTCCAGCGAGCGGCAGAAATCGCATTTCTCCGCCGAACCCGCCGTCGCATAGACGGTCGCGCCGGCATTTTTCGCCAGCTGGATCGCGGTCGAACCGATGCCACTCGATCCGCCATGGATCAGGATCGTCTCGCCCGCCTTCAAGCGGCCGCGCGTGAAGACGTTGTCGTAGACCGTGAAATAGGTCTCGGGCAGGCCGCCTGCCTCGAGGAGCGAGAGCGGCTTTGGCACCGGCAGGCAGAGTGGCTCGTCGGCGATGGCATATTGCGCGTAGCCACCGCTGATCACCAGCGCGCAGACCGCCTCGCCGATGCGGGCTTCCGCGATGCCGTCGCCCACGGCGACGATATGACCGGATATCTCGAGGCCGGGAACCTGCGTCGCACCGGGCGGAGGCGGATAGCCGCCGCCGCGCTGAAGGCAGTCGGGCCGGTTAATGCCGGCCGCCGTGACCTCGATCAGGACCTGGCCCGGACCCGGCTGTGGCACGGGCGCGGTCTCGATCTCGATCACCTCCGGGCCGCCGGCCCCCGAGAATCGCACCTGCTTCATCGTCTGCGGCAATGCCATGGTCTCGTCTCTCCCTGGACGGGCGCTGTCAGCGCGGGGTCGAAACACTCTCATGGCGTTTGCGGGCCCAATTCCAGAGCTAGCAAAACTCCACTTGTCAGGCAACTTGGTTATCTGCATGATCATACGGCTGGGGAAACGTCCAGCCGGGTCCCCCGCTTTGGTGGGGACCGCAAGAAATGCTCGTGACAGCGGTCCAAGGGAGGACATGATGAGGTTCGTAAAGCGTACGGCGCTCGCTGCGCTATTGGCTCTGTCGGCAATGCCTGCAATCGCCCAGGTCAAGATCGGGGCTCTTTATCCCTTCTCCGGCGGCCTTGCGCTCTTGGGCGACGAGAGCTTCCGCGGCCTCGAGATCGCGATCGAGGAGCGCAACGCGGCGGGCGGTCTCAAAGGTCAGAAGCTCGAAATCGTCAAGGGTGATGCCGTCGAGCCCAACCAGGCGGTCGGCGAGGCGCGGCGCCTGACCTCTGTCGACAAGGTGCCGGTGATCTTCGGGACCTATTCGTCCTCGCTCTCGATCGCGGCGACGCAGGTCGCGGAACTCGCCGGCGTGCCCTATTTCGAGCTCGGGGCGATTTCGGATCCGATCACCGAGCGCGGCTTCAAGAACGTCTATCGCACCAACCCGACCGCGCGCGATTTCGCCAGCCGGATGGTGGATGCCATCGGCGAGGCGATCGCCCCGGCGCTCGGCGTCGAAGCCAAGTCGCTCAAGGTCGCGATCATCCATGAGGACTCGCTCTACGGCCAAACGGTCGCCGGCTACCAGACCGCCCGCGCCAAGGAGAAGGGCGTCAACGTTGTCGAGACGCTGCCCTATTCGGCGAAGTCAGTCGATCTGACCCCCGTGATCCTGCGGCTTAAGACGGCTGGCGCCGATGTCGTGCTGCAGACCTCCTACCAGAACGACACCGCGCTGTTCTTCCGCCAGATGAAGGAGCAGGGCTTCAAGCCCAAGGCCATGATCGGGGCCGGCGGCGGTTATTCGCTGCGCGACACCATGCTGGCGGTCGGCGCGGAGAATATGGAAGGCGCGCTCAACGTCGACTTCACCCAGTACCGCACCAATCCCAAGGCGGCGCCCGGTGTCGACGCGTTCGTCAAGAAGTACCAGGCCAAATACGGCACCGCGCCCCGTTCGGGCCACTCGCTCGCCAACTACATGGGCGCGCAGATCTTCCTCGACGCGATGGAGAAGGCCTCCGATCTGAAGGCGGCCTCGATCCGGGCTTCGGTGATGAAGGTCGATGTGCCCGTCGGCACCACCCCCACCGGCTGGGGCGCGAAGTTCGCCGAGAGCGGCCAGAACAGCCGCGCCGTGCCGTTCCTGATGCAGTGGCAGGGGGGAGAGCTCGTGACCGTGTTCCCGGAAGACGCCGCCGTCGCGAAGATGAAAGTTGGCATCGGCACCAACTGACGCCGAGGGTCCGACGGTTCCCGTCGGGCCCGCCTCGCCATCCGGGACGCGACCGGGGCCGCTTCAACTCTGGGATCCCTCACCGGGCAAGATCGCGCCGCTGAGGGATCCAAGGACGGCTGGCAGTCGTCCGGAATGGCCGCGGGCCGGCGCGCAAAATCATCCGCTTCGCTGCTTCAGGGCCGCTCATCCGCCCCCCCTTCGGCGACCATTCGACTTCGGAGACGCCTGCCATGGACGTGCTAGTCCAGTTGCTGCTCAACGGCATCATGCTCGGCAGCATGTATGCCATCATCGCGGTGGGACTGACGCTGATCTTCGGCATCGTCCGCGTCGTGAACTTCGCCCATGGCGAGTTCCTGATGATCGGTATGTATGCGACCTATCTGCTCGCCACTAAGCTCGGCTGGCACCCTTACGTGTCAGCCGTGCCGGTCGTCGTGCTGCTGTTTTGCGTCGGGGCGCTGGTGCAGCGCTTCATCATCCAGCCACTGCTGAATGCCGACGAGCACATCCAGATCTTCGCAACCGTCGGCCTCTCCACTGCGCTGGTCAATCTCGCCTTGATGATCTTCGGTGCCGATCTCTACTCCGTCTCGACGCCGAGCGCCCGCCAGTCGGTCTCGCTCGGCGGCTATACGGTGCTCTCGGGCCAGATCGTGATCCTGGCCTGCGCGCTGGCGTTGGTGGCGGGTCTGCACATCTTCATGCAGAAGACGCCGCTCGGCCGCGCCATCCGCGCCACCGCGCAGAACCGCAACGCCGCCTTGCTGATGGGTGTGCGCGTCGACCGGATCTACATCATCTCGTTTGGGCTCGGCGCGGCCTGCGTCGGCCTCGCCAGCGCGCTCGTCATGCCGCTCTTTCCGGTGACGCCGACGATCGGCTCCTATTTCGTGCTGACCGCCTTCGTGGTCGTCGTGCTCGGCGGCATGCGCAGCATGTACGGCGCCTTCGCCGGCGCAATGATCATCGGCATCGTCGACAGCCTGTCGGGCTACTACATCGCGCCCGACCTCAAGGAGGTCGTCTATTTCGCGATCTTCATCCTGATCCTGATCTTCAAGCCGACCGGCCTGTTCGGTTTCGGCCGCGGGACGGAGTGAACCTATGACCTCCCGCACGCAAGCAGCCTCTATCCAGCCCGCGCGCCGCAGCCCGCTCGCCGCCTTTACCCATCCGCGCGTCTATGTCTCGCTGATCCTGCTCTCCCTGCTGCTGATCATCCCGATGCTCAGCGACTCGGCCTTCATCATCCATGTCTTCGTGACGATCTGCGTCTTCGCCGGTCTCTCCACCGCCTGGAACATCGTCGGCGGCTATGCCGGCCAGCTCTCGCTCGGACATATGATGTTCTATGGCATCGGCGGTTACACCACCGCGCTGCTGATCCAGCATTTCGGGCTGTCGCCATGGATCGGAATGTGGGCGGGTGCGGCGCTTTCGGCCGTCGTCGCGGTCTGCATCGGCTATCCCTGTTTTCGTCTGCGCGGGTCGTTCTTCTCGCTTGCGACGATCGCCTTCCTCGAGGTGATCCGCCTGCTCGCAATTCACTTCCACGGGGTCACCGGCGGTTCGGCCGGGTTGATCGTGCCGCTGAAGATCGGTTGGGCCTGGATGATCTTCCAGGACAAGTTCAACTACCTGATCATCGCGTTTGGCCTGCTGCTGCTGACGCTGATCGTATCCTACGCGATCCGCAACGCGCGCCTGGGCTATTACCTGACGGCCGTGCGCGAGCGCGAGGACGCAGCCTCCGCTGCCGGCATCAGCCCGACCGACGTCAAGCTCAAGGCCGTCGTGATTTCGGCCGCCCTCACGAGCCTGATCGGCTCTTTCCACGCGATGTATACGACCTTCCTCGAGCCGGCGACGATGTTCTCGCTCTCGACCTCGATCGAAGTGGCGATGTTTGCCCTCATCGGTGGGCTCGGAACCGTCGTCGGGCCGCTGCTGGGTACCGTGCTCGTGGTGCCGATCGCGGAACTCGCGCGCGGCTGGCTGGGCGCCTCCGCCAACGGCCTGCACGGCTTCGTCTACGGCACGGTGTTGGTGCTGATTACCCTGACCCTGCCTGGCGGCCTCGTCGGCACCTTCGGAGCGCGTATCGGCCGCCTAATCGACCGGCTTCCGGGTGGACAGCCGCGGCCCGAACAAGAGGCCCCAGCCTTGCGCCAGATCACCGGTACACCCGGCGAAACGATGCTCGAGACCAAGAACCTCGTCATGCGCTTCGGTGGCCTGGTCGCGACCGACGACGTCTCAATGGTGCTTAAGCGCGGTGAGATTCTCGGCATCATCGGCCCCAACGGTGCCGGCAAGACGACACTGTTCAACCAGATCTCGGGTTTCTTGAAGCCCTCGTCGGGTAGCCTCGCCATCGTTTCGGGTGGGCAGGCGACGACGCCTGCGAGCGCCGACGCCTTCGCCCGTGCCGGTGTTGGCCGCACCTTCCAGATCGTGCAGCCCTTCGGCAAGCTGACCGTGATCGAGAACATCATGATCGGCGCCTTCATGCGTCATCCCGATGTCGCCTCCGCACGTGCGGTGGCGCTGCGGGTCTCGACGTTGGTGGGCCTCCAGCATGTCCGCGAGGTCGAGGCGCGCAACCTTCCGATCGGGGATCTCAAGCGCCTCGAAGTCGCGCGCACGCTCGCCACCGAGCCCGACATCCTCCTGCTCGACGAGGTCATGGCCGGCCAGAGCCAGACCGACACACAAACGATGGTCGCGCTGATCCGCGCCATCCGCGACACCGGCGTTACGGTGATCGCCATCGAGCACAACATGCAGGCGATCATGAGCCTGTCGGACCGCATCATCGTGATCGATTCCGGCAAGGTGATCGCGCAGGGCGATCCGCAGGCCGTGGTCCGCGACCGCCGCGTGATCGAGGCCTATCTCGGAGAGGATTTCGCCAATGCTCAAGGTCTCTGAGCTGACGGCCGGCTACGGCCGGACTACGATCCTCCAGGATGTTTCGATCCGGATCGGCAAGGGCGAGGTCGTCACCATCATCGGCGCCAATGGTGCCGGCAAGACGACGCTGCTTCGCGCGATCTCGGGGCTGGTGAAGCCGACGTCCGGCTCGATCGTCTTCGACGGGCAGGAAATCGCCGGTGCGACCGCCGCCGATATCGTCGGGCGAGGCCTTATCATGGTGCCCGAAGCCCGCCAGCTGTTCCCGGTCATGACGGTACGCGACAATGTCATGATGGGTTGCTACCACGCCAACACGCGCGAAGGCTCGGCGGCCCGCTTCGAGGAGGTGCTGGAGATCTTCCCGCGCGTGCGCGAGCGGCTCGATCAGCTCGCCGGCTCGCTTTCGGGCGGCGAACAGCAGATGGTCGCGATCGCCCGCGGGCTGATGGCCAAGCCCCGGCTCTTGATGCTGGATGAGCCCTCGCTGGGCCTCGCTCCGATCATCGTCCAGCAGATGTTCGCCATCGTCGAGCGCATCTGCGCGATGGGGACGACAGTGCTCCTCGTCGAGCAGAAGGCCTTCCATGCGCTGAAGATCGCGCAGCGTGCCTATGTCATCGAGAACGGCCGCATCGCCATGGAAAACACCGGCGCGGGGCTGCTGGCCGACCCGCACATCAAGACCGCCTATCTCGGGATCTGAGCGCGATGACGGACATCTCCGGCCACACCCGCGTCTATGCGCTCCTCGCCGACCCGGTGCATCACGTCCTGACGCCGCAGAAGCTGAACGCGCTGATGCAAGAGCGCGGACATGACGGGGTGATGGTGCCCGTTCATGTTGCGCCCGCTGACCTTGACACGGTCGTCGCAGGCCTCAAGGGCATGAAGTCACTGGGCGGCTTCGTCGTCACCGTTCCCCACAAGACGGCAATCGTCGCGCTTTGCGACGAGGTCTCGCGGCAGGCGCAACTGGTGGGCGCGGTCAACTGCGTCCGACGTGCAGCCGATGGCCGTCTGATCGGTGAGATCCTGGACGGGCTCGGCTTCGTCGCCGGCCTGCGGCGCGAGGGCTTCGAACCGAGCGGCCGTCGCGTCCTCCTGCTCGGGGCGGGAGGCGCCGCCAATGCGGTTGCCTTCGCTCTGGCGGAAGCCGGCGTTGCCAGCCTCGCCATCGCCAACCGCACCCGTGCGAAATCGCAGGATCTCGCGCGGCGTCTGGCGCAGGCCTTTCCCGAGCTGCGCGTCGAACTCGACAACCCGGATTCGGCGGAATGCGACATCGTCGTCAACGGCACATCGCTTGGCCTCGCCGCGGGCGACGCGCTGCCTGTCGATGCGTCGCGCCTTTCACCTGACTACATCGTCGCGGACGTGATCATGCAGCCCCGCCTCACGGCGCTGCTCGCAGCCGCACAGGCTAGGGGCTGCCGCATCCATTACGGCCTGCCAATGCTCGAATGCCAGCTCGAACTGATGGCTGATTTCATGGGCATGATGGGCCCGGGCATGACGGCTTCCGGCAGTACATCATCGGGCCTTTCGCCATGACCCCGGCCCCCGATCGCAACCGGGATCTCGCCGGCAAGATCGCGCTGATCACCGGCGGGGGCTCCGGGCTCGGCCTCGCCATGAGTCAGCGCTTTTCCGCGCGCGGGGCAAGGGTCGTCGTGCTCGATCGCGATGCGGCTGCCGCTGCGGCGTTTGCCGGCATCGAAGGTGCGGCCTTTATTTCCTGTGACGTGTGCGAACCGGAGGCGGTGGACGCCGCTTTCGACCAGGCGGAGGCGTCGGTCGGTCCCCTCGACATCGTCATCGCCAATGCGGGCATTTCGCAGAACAGCCCGACGCTGGCGTTGAACTTCGCGGATTGGCGCCGGGTCATGAGCGTCAATCTCGACGGCGTCTTCCTGACCGCGCAGGCCGCCGGGCGGCGGATGGTCCCGCGCCAGCGCGGCGTCATCCTGCTGATGGCCTCGATGTACGGCGTCGTAGCCGCGCCCGAGCGCCTCGGCTACTGCGCCTCGAAAAGCGCCGTCGCGATGATGGCCAAGGCACTGGCGCTCGAATGGGCCCGTCATGGCCTCAGGGTCAACGCGCTGGCGCCCGGCTATGTCCGCACGCCCTTTCTCGATGATCTGATCGCGCGCGGACGTCTCGACGCCAACGCCCTGACGACGCGCATGCCAATCGGCCGCTTCATCGAAACCGATGAGGTCGCCGCGCTGGCCGCGTTCCTTGCCAGTGACGAGGCGAGCGCGATCACCGGCCAGGTTGCTGGCGTCGACGGGGGCTGGAGCGCCAATGGCTACATCTGAAACCACGGCTGGAGGTCGGCACTGATGCCGAGGCGCGAAAAGCTGAACGCCGCGGCGCCCTGGATCGCGCTGCGCTCGACGCCGGGTGACTGGAAGGCGGCCGACCCTGTCTTGCTCGGCAGCATGCTCACGCAGCTTCATCTGATCCGCGCCTTCGAGGAGAGCGTGCTCGAACTCGCCGGCGAGGGGCTCGTCCATGGCCCGGCACATTCCTCGATCGGGCAGGAGGGCGGCGCCGTCGGATCGGTGATCGGCCTGCGGCCTTCGGATCAGGTCAACGGCTCGCATCGCGGCCATCACCAGTTTCTCGCCAAGACCCTGTCCTACCTCGCCCCGACCCTCGATCCGACCGCGGATTTCGCGCTCCCCCTCGAAGCCATGCTGCACCGCAGCCTGGCAGAGATCCTCGGCCTGGAACCCGGCTTCGGCCATGGTCGCGGCGGCTCGATGCATCTGCGCTGGATCGAAGCCGGCGCGCTAGGCACCAACGCCATCGTCGGCGGCGGCGTGCCGCTGGCGGCCGGCGCCGCCATGGCCCACAAGCTCGCCGGCACGGGCGACATCGCCGTAACCTATTTCGGCGACGGCGCGATCAACATCGGCTCGACGCTGGAGACAATGAACCTCGCGGCCGCCTGGTCGCTCCCCCTGCTCTTTGTCGTCGAGAACAACCTTTATGCGGTCGCCACCCATGTCGATGAGGCGGCGCGCGAGACCCGTCTGTCGGGGCGTGGGCCGGGCTTCGGCATCCCCGCGTGGCGCGTCGACGGCATGGACCCGCTCGCCGTACATCTGGCGACGCAGGAGGCCGTCGCCCTGTTGCGCGCCGGCCGCGGCCCCGCACTGATCGAACTCGAGGTCTATCGCTATTTCCACCAGAACGGGCCGCTGCCCGGCTCCGCCTTCGGCTATCGCTCAAAGGAGGAGGAGGCCGCCTGGCGTGGCCGTGATCCGCTGGCGCGTGTCGGCACCGAGATGACAGCGCTCGGACTGATCGATGACAGCGCCGTCGGCGATCTGCGCGAGCGCTGCGTCTCCCTGATGAAGGATATCGCGGGCCGCCTGCTCGAACCCGACGGCAACCGCCGTCGCATCCGCCCGGACCTTTGGCCCGACACCGCTTTCGTCGATATCGGCCTGCGTGGCGAACTGCCGGGACTGCCCAAGGGCGGCCCGCCGGCCGGGCCGGTGATCGAGCGCAAATTCGTCGACGCCATCGCTGATGTGCTGCATAGGCGGCTGCAGACCGACCCCTCCCTGGTCATCATGGGCGAGGACATACACCGGCTGAAGGGCGGCACGAACGGTGCTACGCGCGGTCTGGCGGCAGCCTTTCCGGACCGTGTGCTTGGCACGCCGATCAGCGAGAACGCCTTCACCGGCCTCGCCGGCGGGCTCGCCATGGACGGCCGCTACAGGCCGATCGTCGAATTCATGTACCCTGACTTCATGTGGGTCGCTGCCGATCAGGTCTTCAACCAGATCGGGAAGGCGCGTCACATGTTCGGCGGCACCACCGACGTGCCGCTGATCCTGCGCAGCAAGATCGCGATGGGCACGGGCTATGGCTCGCAGCACTCGCTCGATCCCGCCGGCGTCTTCGCGACCTCGCCGGGCTGGCGCATCGTCGCCCCTTCGACCCCGCGGGACTATATCGGGCTAATGAACGCGGCGCTGAAGGGCAGCGATCCCGTACTGGTGATCGAGCATGTCGATCTTTACCAGATGAATGGCATGATCCCGGCTGAAGACCTCGACTACACGATCCCGCTCGGCCAGGCCCTCATCGTGCGCGCAGGCCGCGATCTCACCATCCTGACCTATTCCGCCATGGTCCATCGCAGCGTCGAGGCGGTCGAGGCGCTGGGTGTCGATGCCGAGATCGTCGATCTGCGCACGCTCGACCGCGCCTCGCTCGACTGGGAGACGATCGGCGCCAGCGTCCGCAAGACGCACAACGTCCTGATCGTCGAGCAGGGCGCGCGGGGAACCTCCTATGGCGCGATGCTGGCCGACGAACTGCACCGCCGCCTGTTCGACTGGCTCGACCAGCCGGTCCAGCGCGTCCATGGCCGCGAGGCCTCGCCGACGATTTCGAAGGTGCTGGAACGCGCCGCCTATGCCGGGCGCGAGGAGGTGATGGCCGGGATCGCGCAGGTCATGGCCGAGCGCGGCACGCCGCTGGCGGGGGCCGCCGCATGAGCGCGCCCGTTAGCGAAAGCTATGACTACATCATCGTCGGCGGCGGCACGGCCGGCTGCGTGCTCGCCAACCGTCTCAGCGAGGATGCGGGCAAGACCGTGCTGCTGTTGGAGGCGGGCGGAGAGGGCAAGGGCTTCTGGATCCCGATACCCGCCGGTTTCAGCAAGCTCCTGGTCAATCCGGCGTTCAACTGGCGCTTCAGGACCGAGCCTGAGGAGAATACCCGCAACCGCGAGATCGCGATCCCGCGCGGCAAGGGGCTGGGCGGCTCGACGCTGATCAACGGGATGATCTATGTGCGCGGCCAGGCTCAGGATTTTGATGGCTGGGCCCAGCAGGGCTGCACCGGCTGGGGCTCTGCCGATATCCTGCCCTATTTCCGCAAGCTCGAAGCCTATGACGGGGAGGGCGACGCGACGCGTGGCCGCGACGGCCCGTTCCCTGTGACCGAGGTCAAGGAGCGCCCGGAGATCGCCGAGGCCTTCATCGCGGCGGCCGGGCAGGCCGGCTATCCGCGCAATCGCGACTATAACGGCGCTTCGCAGGACGGCTTCGGCTATTATCAGGTCAACCAGCGGCGGGGCCGCCGGGTCAGCGCGGCCGATGCCTATCTCGCGCCGGCGCGTGGCCGCCCCAATCTGCGGGTCCTCACCGGAGCGCAGGTGTTGCGGGTCGATCTCGACGGCAGGCGCGCCACCGGCGTCACCTACCGCGTAGGCGGCACCGCGCGCCAGGCCGCCGCGCGCGATAGCATCGTGCTGACGGCAGGCGCCATCCAGACCCCGCATCTGCTCGAACTCTCGGGCATCGGCGATCCGGCGGTTCTGGCGGCTGCCGGGCTGCCACTCCGTCATGACCTGCCGGGTGTCGGCGCCAATTACAGCGATCACTTCTGCACCCGCATGAACTGGCGGGTGAAGCTGCCGGTAACGCTGAACGAGACGACGCGCGGCTGGCGGCTTGTGGCTGCGGTCGCGCAGTATTTCCTGACGCGTAAGGGCATCCTGACGCTGGGCACCGGGCTCGCGCATGGCTTCGTGCGCACGCGGCCGGAAGTCGAGGGGCCCGACATCCAGTACTTCTTCATGCATGCGAGCTATGCCAACGCCGCCGAGCGCCGGTTAGACCGCGAGCCCGGCATGACCGTCGGCGTAACGCAGCTGCGGCCGGAATCGCGGGGTACGATTCATTCCCGCGCACCGGATGTCGATACGCCGCCCGCCATCAGGCCCAATTTCCTGGCCAGCCTCACCGACCAGCAGACTATGATCAACGGCATGAAGATCGCGCGCGACATCGTCGGGCGTCAAGCGCTAGACGCCTATCGCGCTTATGAGATGGCGCCCGGGCCCGGCTGCGTCAGCGATGACGACTGGCTGTCCTTCGCGCGCGACAATGGCCAGACGATTTATCATGCCTGCGGTACCTGCCGGATGGGGCAGGGGCCTGGCGCCGTCGTCGATCCGCAATTGCGTGTCTATGGGATCGAGGGCCTTCGCGTCGCCGATGCCTCGATCATGCCGGCCGTCGTTTCCGGCAACACGCAGGCCGCCGTCCTGATGATCGCCGAAAAGGCCGCCGACCTAATCCGCCGCGCTGGCTGCTGATGATCAGGACGTAACTGCATCTTCGGCAAGCGCGGCGACTGTCATCGGCCAACTCAGACATTGGGCCAGGTCGTGCATTTGCTCCTATTGCTCCCTAGAAATAGGATTTAATGATTAAGCGCATTTCGAGCGAAGACCTCGACCGCGCTGGCTCGCTCCTTTCGAGATTTTCACCGGAACGGTGTCGCATTCGACCTGACACGAGGGCGTCGCCGACGGGTTGGATGCGGCCGTCTCCAACGAACTAAGAGGCATGGAACTCCAACGTTCGAGTACTGTCGTCTCGCTCAGTTCAATGAGAGCGCGTCCAAAGGATCGCGGACCATCATCACGGTTAGTCGCTTGATGTCTCCCGAGCGCGTCGTCCATTCGATGGACCGCCCACCTGCCATGCCGATCAGCGCGACGCCAATTGGCGTGACGACCGATATTTTGTTCACGGCGATATCCGCGTCTTCTGGCCAAACGAGCGTAACGGTCGTTTCCTTGCCAGAAGTGTCATCGCGAAAGCGGACTTCGCTGCCAATGCGGACATGTTCGCCCGAGCTACGGCCTTGCGGAAGAATGCGTGCGCGATCCAGCTCTGCGGAAAGTTCCGCCGCGAGCTCCGGCATGGTATTGACGGCACCGGCTGCGATGCGACTCAGCTTGTGATGGTCCTCGCTGGTCACGACAATAGGGGGGCGCGAACGGCCCCTGCTACGACTACTCATGGAAGTCTCGCTTGATAATGTTGCGGCTGCGCGCGTGACCGGGACATGCCTGGTATGCGCTACTCAGAGCCGCTGTTGATGGATGATAGACTAACGCATTCGGCACCCCGTGTCCGAGGCGCACAGCGCAACAGACCCGGGGCTAGTGGCCCGCGATAAGATTTCCCGACCGATGATGGCCGCGACTAAACTGGTATGCGCTATTCATAAGGTATGGATCGGCCAATGATCCCGCTTTGTCAAATCCGGGCAAAACGGTCTTCGGACTCTCGTACGGGATGCTCGCTCTGATTCAAGGGAAGGCCGTGACAGGCAACGCCGAGGCAATCGGCGATGAAGGAGGCTATGAAGGGATCCAGCCAGGGCTCGCAAAAATCGGCCGCCCCTAGAGCGAGTCAGTTTCGAGGTGATAAGCCGGTTTTGGCCAAGCAACTCGTCGGTTATTTCCGATATCCTGGCTGTTTCCTACACTTGGACTCGCGCTCACCGATGATGACGCGCCCGGTGACAATGGCCTGGCCGATGTCGCGGGCGCGGCCGAGCAATAGGCCATCCGCCCGCAACTCATCGGGCATCGCAAGGGCAATTATGAGGATCGACTCTGGTAGCTGCAGAGAGGCAAATTTGCCGGTCTGGCCCGCCGGAGCGACCCGGCGATTTTTCGTTTCTACCGGCCTTGAAGAGCATGATTGGGATCAGACGGCGCTGCTCTGAATCTGCCGCTTGCAAGTCTTCATGAATCACACTTATCTACTTCGCCGATCATTGGCACTGAAAGGGAGTGACCTGCCCCCCGGAAGTTCCCTCGCTGTGATGTAGAGTCTGCCCAACCTGAGAAG